>CAZIMM010000003.1:0-63493 GCA_964540415.1 uncultured Eubacteriales bacterium | reverse complement strand
AGGTTGATACAACGAGAATCCTTTGATATCAAAGGGTTCTCGCGTTTTTATGCCCTTTTTGGTTGCAAACACAAGCCACAATTTTTGCACCCATCGTTTTGATATGCACTCCTCGACTGATAATTCCGAGTAATCGTTTTGACAGTGGGTGCATCGTTTTGACAGTACAAGTAATCGTTTTGACCGTTGATTTCAGAAGAAAAAGACTCAACAGAGGGAAGAAATCCCCACGCTGTTGAGCCTTTTGCTTATCTTTTATTCAATTGCATACGGCACATCTGTTCAGTCTTTAAATGAAAATATGAGCTGTTTGTCCGTGGTCACCGTAACCTTATCCACCGTGGTGGCAAATAACGCTTCGTCAAATTCTGTCAGATGTCATCCCAAAACTGATTGTCTAATACTTGAATGAGAATTATGAAATCAAGGGTGCAAATGCACCTACTGTCAAAACGATGCACCCTTGAGCGGAAAAAACAAAAGCAATCGTTTGATTGTATCAAGTCTTGAGCGAACATACAAAGAAAAAGCAGGTCAAATGACCTGCTTTTCTTTTGACGTTTCTTTTTGAATTGAGCAACATTCCTGTGTTCGGCAATCACATTGCTTACTCAGATTAAATCAAATGTTTTTAACAATAAGAAATGTTATTCGGCTCTCTCCGGTCAGCCTCTCCGCAGGCTGCACACTGACATCGGAGGTTCGGTACGGTATTTTTAAGCAAATCTTAAGAACTTCAACTATTGTATCTTAATGCTTGCAACAGTATAATTTATTTACGCATTATATTTTCCGCTTGCTTTGATAAAAAACTGAAAAGAGGATGAAAATGAACCCAAAAATTATTCGGAAAGTCTGTTCCGTGTTACTTGCATCGGTGCTGATATTTGCCTCGTCAGCATTCACAAACGTATTTGCAGCAGGTAACGACAATTTAAATCAAAGAGAACTCAATGCTGAAATAGTAACAAATTTTTATGAAAACATCAATGATGACGGGGATGTTGTAATACTCATCAGCATAGACGAAAGCTATGCCAATCTTGGCGAGAATTTCAAAGTCAGTCTCAGAAGATACTTCGGAAGGGATAGATTAGAACATTACACAACCATTGAAAGTGAGAATATCATAGTTGAACCTGCCTCAGCAGACGATTCGGAACTTGATATTTTTTTGAAGCTCGGACATTTTTATGGTGAGCTTACCGCATATGATTTAGTCCTTGTGTTTGAGCAGGGCAGCTTCACAACCGAGGACGGGTCAGAAAGTCCGGAAATTCATAAATGGCTTATGAAGGGCTCTCAAGCTCTGAATCTCCAATTAAACCCGCAGCTGAAAACTGTCGAAAAATACTCATATGAGATATCAATTCACGGCAATGTACAGGCATATCTTGCAGAAGGCGATAAGGTTGTTTCAGACCCGGTTTGCCGTGTCAAAAAATGGAACAGTCAAATCACTGTTGAAGCTAAGAATGCAGCTTACAGCGACGGAGTCTTCACTCTGGAACAGGGCACAGAGGTATTCACCGTCAAGCTCAACGATTGTGTATTGGCGACAGTAACGCTCGAGGTGAAATCAAAAGTTGATCAATATTTTTCCTATCTTTCATTTGCGGGCGAAAAAATGCTTCTCGTTTTGCCCGCTTTAATTCTCGGAATTGTTGCGTTACCGTTTCCGGGATTCGGAACCTATGTTTCGTTCGTCTCGTTCTCCGGCATAATTTTGGTATTTAATACATTTTTTGCGGCACTTTTTGGGCTGTATTGATTAATTACAATCTATTATAAAAAGCAGTTAAACATCCTTACACAGACATGGGCAGCCTGTTTTTTGCAGGCTGCCCATGGTTTCTATTTGTTGCTGTTTTATATAAAATTCATGAAAGCCTTGCCGATATAGCTGTATACAAGCTTGGCGAGAACAATAATCTTTAATACTATCGCCTCAAGATTTGCAATAATATTTGCGGCTTTTGAGGAGCTCTCTTCGCTGCCGTAGCCGGAAAGAACGCCGTTATTGTCATCAACGCCGTCACTGTCGTAAACAAATTCGTAAAGCAGCGGCGACAAAAGCGCCACGGTGAAATACTCGGCGGGCGTAACGCCTCCACCCGAGAAAACAGAATCTGCCGCCTTCATTAGGCTATCGGTGTTTGACGACAAGCCGTATGCTTCAATAAGCGCAGCCGCACCATCGGTAAGCGCGTCGGAATCGGAGCAATTCAACTCATCTCGAATCAGAACAGAAACAGTCAGCAGCAGCGCCTTTAGATCCGCGTCGTCAAGCGAATAGCTTTCACTGCCTGCGTAATGCGCAGCAATAAACTCGGTTGAAAGGTCCCAACCGTTAGCATACGCTGTTTCGGGAAAGTCAATGCCGTAGGAAGCCGCCTTACTCTTAACGCTGTTTTCACCGTACAGCGGCATGTTCAAAAGCCCTGTAAGCTTGCCGACTGCTGTGTTTTCAAGGTCATAGTAAACCGCATTCTCACTTATGCCCATTTTTTCCATAGACAGTGAAAGCTCAAGCCTGTAACGCACGCCTGCCTTCAAAAAGCCCTTTGAATAGGCGTTGAAGCCGCTGTTCATAAGATTAATTTGCTCAGCGGAAAATCCGTCGACGGTGCTTGTAAGTGCATCTGTGTCAATGCTTTCAATTGTTTCGGATGTGTATATGATTTTCTCGTCTGTGAGAGTGAACACTCTGTATGCAAGAGGATACATTGAAAGCGATGTGGTTGCAAAATCATAGATCACATTGCCTGCCACGCTTGTGTAGGTTGCAACATCACTGCAATGCTCATGTCCTGTGAGAACAATTTTTACTCCCCAATCTGCAAACATCGTTGCGGTTGTGAGATGGTTGCGCACGATGAAGTTGCGGCTGAGAATGCGCTGCATGGGCAAATGGTCAAGTAAATTGTGATGCATCATAAGGATAACATATCTGCCGTCCTGCTCTGCTTGCTTGCATTGCTCATGTACCCAATTCATCTTTTCAAGGCTCATGCCGTCCTCTGTTGAAGCAGTTGGGTCGCAGCTGTCAAGGGCGACCAGACGGTATTTTGAGCCGAGGTCTGCAGTGTAGGAGCAATCGTTTTCGGCAATGTTGAGCGCCTTATCATAGCCGAAATCGGCATAGATTTCTTTAAATTTGTCCATTGTAACAAGGCAATCGGCGCCGAAATCGTGATTGCCGTTGATTACAAAAACATCCTTGCCTGTTTCTTCTTCAAAACGCGCAAATTTTTCGGCAACATCGTAATGCTCTTGGATTATCACACGACCGTTGTCAACGAGGTCGCCGGAAATGAGCACATATTCACAATCGCTCGCGGCGCACTGTGAAAGAAACTCGTCAATAATGAATCCGCTCTCATCCTCCATTGCCGCTCTGCGATTGGCATACCAATAAACCGAGTCATCAATTTCGCCCGAAATCTTCTCCCTCGGAACATTGTAGTGCAGGTCGGACGCAACAGCAAATTTCAACTCGTCTGCGCCTGCAACTGCGTTTGGCGTGAGGTAGGTGGTTGCAAGCAACACTACGCAAATCAGAACGGATAAGACCCGCTTTTTCATTTTTCCATTCTCCTTGTCAAAACACATTTTTATGATGATATCATACAAAAAGATTAGTGTCAACAATGCAGCAAAGATGCCTGTTATTATTTGACAAAAAGAAATTCATCTGCTACAATATTTTCTTAGATTCGCGGTCTGATTTCATCTAGAAAAATAAAAAAGGTATGGTAATAACAATGAGAAAAATTGTTTCTGTAATACTTGCTTTGGTTATTATTGTTTCCGGCACCTCAATATTTGCTTTTGCAGACTCTGCAAGGGAATGTGACTGCGGTTACACACCGACAATAGTCATCCCCGGATTGTTCCAAGCGGAAACCTTTTTGTACGATGAAAACGGAGAGCCTGCTAAGGATTCAGAAGGCAACGAGAGAAAAATTCCGTTCTTCCTTGACTCAACAGACGAAATAATCAAATATGCGCTCAAAACCGTGCTTGTGCCGATGGCCAAAATGCTTGTTACGCAGCAGGATGACGACGGTGAATTTGTCGACGCAATGGCAAAAGCGGCGGGAGAAATAATGCTCGGCAAAATAGCGTCAAATTCACAGGGTGAGACAATTAATGATTTGCGTGCGGCGGAGTATGAGGGCAGTTACGCAAAACTTTCAAAAAGAGAAAAGCAATATGTTATTGCAAACGTTCCGATGCAGGGCTATTTTGATTATGCTGACGAGGACCATATGTATTTCTTTTCCTATCTTTCACTCGGAAATATGTTTGATATCACCGAGGATTTGTATAAGCTTATAGCTCAGGTAAAAAGAGAAACGGGGCACGATAAGGTCAATCTTGTCGCAATAAGCCAGGGCGGTTCGATAATGAACGCGCTGCTCGAATTTTATCCGGATGTGTATGAGGACATTGACAGGATTATCTATGTTATTCCAGCACTCGACGGCTCCGACCTTGTGGGTGACGTGTACGCTTACGGTCTGCTCGACGAGGACGAGGCGCTGTACAGAGATATGTTTCCCTCACTGGTTAAGGGTAAGAATGTGTGGACGGGATACCTGATAAATATACTCATCAGGATAATGCCCAAGCAGGTGCTCAATAATCTGCTTGACAGACTTGTGGATGTGTTCATTGAGGATTATCTTGAGAATACCACTTGCATGTGGGCGCTTGTGCCGGCAAGGCAGTATCCGGTTGCGGCGCAAAAATATCTCGGCGACCCCGAGGATGCCGAAATACGCCGTCAAACGGACTTGTATTACCGAGCACAGCTCAATTCAAACAAAAACATTCTCAAGGCGGTGGACTGCGGCATTAAGGTGTTCGACATCGTTGATTACAACTATCCGCTCTATCACATAACCGATTCGTGGAAGAAGAACGGCGACGGCATCATTCAGCTCTCCTCCGCATCAATGGGCGCGACAAGCTTCGGAACAGATGTTAAATTGCCCGATGGTTATGTTGCGGAGCATCCCAATTGCACAAAGCATAATCATATTGACCCGCACAACATTATTGACGCGTCAACGGGACTTCTGCCGGACAATACATTCTATTTCTACAATCAGGATCACGAAAAGACGGGTAACAACGATGTTGTTATGAAGCTTGCGGTTCAGCTTATGGTAGACGATAATTTCACGGACGTTTTCAGCTATCCCGACAGGTTTCCGCAGTTTAACACGGGCAGAGTATCAAAAAATCTGATTAAGGATATTGAAAAGACGAGAAATTATGACCTGTCAACCATTGACCCTGCGGACGCGGCGGAGATTACGGCGGCAATGGAGCAGTGCGACACGGTGCTTGCAAAAACCGTCGTTGACCTCGATGAGTTTAACGCCGCCTATGACAGGTTCTATAAAATACGCAGAAAAATACTTAACGAGGAGCCGACCTATAAAGATAAGGTCAAAGAAAAATCCAATAATTTGCTTGCGGTTGTTATGAAAACATTTAGCGACAAACTATATGAAAATTTCGGTGCTAAAGGTTTTTCGGACAGGTGATTTGTGAAGCCGGACGGGTCAAACCGCATTACGGTATATCCCGGGGCAAACGATTTGTATTTGGATGACAAAACGAGCTGCACCTCGGCGGCAATGAATACAATGTCAATGCTTTCCGTTGAGCTTCGGTTGAACGACTTATCACACAGGCGGCAAAAAACGGTGTGCCGGCTGTGGTTGACTCAGGACCGATTATAGAAAACGTGCCGTTTGATATCTTACGCGGTTCATACATATTATACAAGGTGAAGAATCGATACGCTGAAACAATGAGTTTCCCCCTATGAGATTGTAACCAAGCAGTTGTTTAAATTATGCAGTTTTGACTAATATGCATATAAAGCCCCCATATTGCAGCTTCGATTGTTTTAGACGACTGCTCTATGGGGGCTATATTAGTTTCAAAAACTGTTATCCGATAAACATCTGTGTCCAGTAGTTTCCGTCGGATACGTAGCCGACGCCGATTTGTGTGAAAGAAGCATTAAGAATGTTCGCCCTGTGGCCGCTGGAATTCATCCATCCGTTTACCACCTCACTCGGAGTGCGGTATCCTTTTGCAATGTTTTCGCCGGCAGTACGATATGAAATGCCGAAATTATTAATCATATTGAACGGTGAACCGTAGGTCGGACTGGTGTGTGAAAAGTATCCCTTGTCTTTCATATCCTGTGACTTATATCGTGCAACGCGGCTCAGCTCCCAGTTTGCGGTGAACTTTTTTAAACCGTTTTGAACCCGTATTTGATTTACCAAATCGATTACCTTCTGTTCATATGAAGTTACGGTAGTGTCAAGGGTGGGGATGTTGACAATCTGACCGGGATAAATCATATCCGGATTTGGAAACTGTTTGTTGGCGGCAATAATTTCACTGACTCCGACTTTATATTTTACGGCAATTTTCCATAAGGTATCACCGCTCATAACAGTATGAGTAATGGCACTTCCTTTCGTATCTGCGGCGGCTAAAGAAACTGTTGAAATAGCAAATGAAAGCATTAAAACAGTCATTAACATAATCAATATTTTTTTCATGTTGACCTCCTGATTTTTTTAGTAACACAAACGATGACGTAAAATTTAAATTCCGTTTTGCGTTACATATAAGTTATACCATATGAATCGTTATTTTCAAAATGTAATTTATGGATTGGCAAATAGTCCAGTGTTTTCAATTTAAACTGTTTGTTTTTGCAGAGGTGCTAATAAAGAATTGAAAAACATTCATACCATAGAACCGAATGTATGTGTTCCGCTTGGTTGTACTTGCATTTGTTATCAAAGGGTTCTCGTTTGTTCAGACACTTTTGCAATCTTATACACGCTGCTTTTTTGCACCCATCGTTTGATTTAAACCTCTTGCCCCAAAACTCGAGTAATCGTTTTGACAGTTGATTTTTGCTTTATCTTTTAGCCGTAATCTGACAACAGCGTAAATGAATATTCGGTTTTTGGGGGGATTATTATTACCGTTTCATGCAGAGGTAATTACCTGCAGTTCAATTGCGGTTGATAATTATGTCATTGATGTATTTGCCCGATTTCATAGCTTATTGCGCGATTGCAGCTATGTTCTGCCGCATCTGTTGAAGGTTAGCGGTGTAATCAAAGTGAATTAATAAAACAGGGTGGGGCGATTCCCGCACTGCCCGTTACCTGTGTCCATCTGCAACTTTGTGCGGCCGGCGGTTGATACAGTCATTTTATTGTACAATAATTATAACATAGCAGACCGATGGTTTTCGGTTGTCGGGCTGCAAGATTAACGTACAAAGAGAAAAACAGAGCTGCCGCATTTTCACCTGCGGCAGCTCTGTTAATGAATAGAATCCTGTTGCTGCTTATTTATGCCGGTTATTGCCGGTATTTTTTTCTTTTAGGTTTCCCTTGCCTTTTGTTTTGCCGGAAGTTGTTGATTCCGCAGTCTGCTCGGTCGTTGCCGGTGCAGTCGTTTCAGGCTCTGTCGTTGCCGGTGCTGTTGTGGTCGCTTCGGTTGTGGGCTGTGCAGATGTTGATGGTACGGTTGTGGTTACTGCCGTGGTCGGTGCGGCTGTAGTTGCTTCGGGCTGAGTTGTGGCTGCTGCTGTTGTCCGCTCAGCGACGGTCGTATCAATCTTCGTTGTGATTTCATGCGTTGCTCCGTTGAGTGCCTCGTTGTAATACGTCCATGTGTCGGCAGTTTCCTGTCCCAGACTCCAGCTGCCTACTCCGTAGATGTCGTATTTATTGATCAATGCAAGTTTTGCCCGCAGACTTGCTTCGTTTTCATACCAGAAAGTGTATGTACCCGCGCCCAGCGTTCTGCTGCCTATTACAGGCTTTACATCGGTACTTTTTATGGTCACCGTTGCTTTTGCCGACTGACTTGCTGTATCGTATGTAACCGAGCTTTGATAGGTTGAGATGATTGATTTAATTTTTGTAAGTGAAGCTCCGTATCCGCCGTATGCAGCTCCGGTCTGCCAGTACCTTCCATAAAACGGAATGCCGAGAACTATCTTTTCCTTGCTTACCCGTGCCAGCGCATACTGAATTGATTTCTCGGCGAAGCCGATACTTGCAACCGGTCCTGCCGGGCCGCTTTCATAACTTTCGTCATAAGCCATGATAAGAAGATAATCCGAGTGCTGCGCAAGCGCGGCGTAATCATAGGACGCCTGCCAGCCTCTTGTCCAGCCGTAGGGATTGGCTGCAACTGCGACGGCTATCGTCTTTTCGGAACCGAGCTTTGTCCTCAGAAGCCTGACAAATGCCGTATAGGACGACGTGTCAAGTTCGTTCAGGTTTTCAAGGTCCACATTTACCCCGTCAAGTCCGTATTTTATCACGGCGGAGGCAAGCTGATCCGTCAGCGCGTTCATATTCGTCAGTGCGGCGCGTCCTACAGTTCTGTCCCAATGATTGCTGAGAAAAGGCACCACTTTAATTCCTTTTGTGTGCATTTCCGAAACAAACGCGGTATTAACTGTGTTCAGGTGAAGACTGCCGTCACTGTTAAGATCAAACCAGCTGGGTGCTACCTGATTCAAAGAACCGTTTGTTCTGTTTACAAGAGCTGAGTAGTCATAATTGCCGTAAAGATAAGACATGCTGAATCTGTCGTTGTTGGCTGACGCTACCGTCAGCGATATCACCGCCATCAGAACGGCAATGATCATGCAGAAAAATTTCTTAAACAAGGCCATTTTTGCCCTCCTTCTTTTATTTTCATAACCAAAATTATAATGTTTAACCTCCTTTTTTACCTCCTTACAAAAAGTATAAAACATTCCAATTCCGTCAGTCAATGGAAAAATATTGGTAAAAGACTCCTGCCGGAAGAAAACGCAATTGTTTGGTTGCATCAAGTTTTGAGTGAACACACAGAAAAGCCCTGAAGCAATAATGCTTCAAGGCTTTATATTTTTACATATTCAGCATTTCTGACACCCATAGCCGCCTTTTCGGTGCTTTTCAAACACTTTTTGCCTCAAAATAATCTTCTGTTTTGCCTGCCTCCACCATTGTGATGCACAAGATTCTGAGTGTGTTTTTATTGGATTGCCTTTTTGTGCACACAAGCCAAATAAAATTAGTTTTATATGAAATTAAGCTTGTTCCGTCGGACTGCGAAACAAGCTTATCGCCCGACCAAACATAGTTGTAAACCTTTGTCGTTCCATTTTCTGTGACAGTTTTCTGCGTTCTTAAGCCGCTGTCGTTGTACTTTAAATCAATTGTGTCGGCGGCGGCTTTTTGAGCGCATCAATTATCAAACCATTTTGCGTAGATTAACTGCTTGATTCAGAATAAAGGCAGTCAAGTGCTTTATTCAGCGCATCACAATTGTTTTTTTTGCTGTGAATAGCTATTTCAAAATAATAGTCATCTTTGATAATACAAATTCCTGAAGTGAATGAAGGAAATACATCGATAAAAGGTATTCTGCACGCCTCGCGAGGATCAACTTGAATAAGGCAGTTGTCTTTTTTTATCTCACGATAAAACAGCCTTTCATACCATCCGAGCGGAGGATTAAACGGTTCACCGGTATATCCAAGCCTAATCCACATATCAACACTGTTCTGATTGTCGGCAGTTGCCGGCTTTCTACCTTCATTCCAAGAATATTCATAACGTTCAATTTCAAGGTCACCTTGATCTGAATATATTCCATCATCGGTGAGCTTTGACAAATCTATTTCTTCAACATTAAGCGCCGCAAGACGCTCGATTGTTTTTGCATCAAGCTTGGTTCTTGAATATTCATCGGACAGCCAAAAGCCAACCGAAAACACAAAGATAAAAACAAAAGAAACAGTCAAAGCTATCGTTTTCGGAATCACAACTCTGCCTTTTATTCGTTCAACAATACAGTACCCGGAAAGCGCAACTGAAGTCAGCAAAAGAGCCGGGGATAGCCAAAGCAAGATGGTTTCAACAATGTATTTCGCTTTTTCAATCGTTGCCACTTTACATCACCTCAAACTCATTTTAGATTTGTTCCTGCTTGATTCATAAAAAGCTTAATATAATCTTCAGTTGCTTTTTTGGTATCTTGATATCTCTTTCCTAAATCTTTTAATAATTTACCGAACGAATTTCGGTTATCATTTTTCCATTCATAATATGGATTATCATATTTTTCGTCGTGTACAGATATAAAGATTGCAGGCTTGGCAAACGGAGTTACATAATCTCTTTATTCGTTACCACAGCGGAAACCAACTGAACTGCTCGTTGAAGAAGGCCCACAGATAAGCGTAAAGAAGGTCAAAAAACCGTTTCATTCTGGAGCCGGGCTTTGCCTGAACCATTGTGAGCAGCTGCGAGGTTTCGGCAATATTTGTTTGCCCGCCGCAGACATCGGTGCCAATGGTGGTGTTCTTCAGTGTGCCGGCGGCGCTGTAATCCCATGCCTTGAAGTTGAGCGAAAATGCGGGAGAGCTTTCGGAGAGCCTGAAGTCAAAATTCTTTGCGTCCCTGAACAGCGGGTCGGCAACCGTCGGGTTGTTGAGTATGCCCAGCTTTACGGCGTCTTTGAGGCTGATGGCGTTGTTGAAATCATCGCTATCGCACACATACATCTCCGCTCCGCGCGACAAATCCCACATCAGATTGCCGTTATCGTGAAAATGATCGTTTTCGTTGAGCTCCAGCCCTCTTGTGTAAACGTATATGGGCGAGCCGCCGTCGGTGAGAAAAATGTTGTTATAGAAGAACGATGTCGCGTGCGGTTCACCGCGTGTGCCGGGCCGTGCCTGCCCCTCGGAATTGAGCGCTGAAATATTGTTTCTGAAAACATTACCCTCGCCATAGTGAATATTAAATCCCTGGCTGCCGCAGCAGTAGACAAGATTTTTTTCAATCAGCATATCCGACGAGCCTTCATCAAGATAAATTCCCCAGCCGCCGTAGCCGCCCTCGCCGGGGTCTGCGGCAACGTTGTGAATGACGTTGCCCGAAATTACTGTTCCGTTTTGAATGCCGAGCATATAAATGCCGCCCATATCCGACAGCCAGCCCTGACCGATGTCATAGATAAGGTTGTTTTTTATTGAAATATTCCGTGTTGCGTGATATCCGTAGCCCCATATCCAGCCGCATGAAATACCTGTGTAATAGCCATCGTGAATCTCATTGTTTGCAATCTCCGCTGTGTCGCAAAATGTGATATGTATGCCAATGGCGTTAAAAAAGATTCTGCCGTATTTGTATATTTCGTTGTTTCGCAGTGTTATGTTGTTTGTGCTTCCGGCTTTGCCGGGCGCAACATTATCGCCGCCGACAAAAATCGCCGTTGCGCCGATGCTTTCAAAATAGCAGCTGTCAACCGAGCTGTCGGTTACGTTTTGCCTGATTTTAACGGCTGCATTGCCGATGTTGAGAAAATCGCAATTTGTAATATTAATGTTGTCCGCATTTTTCACACTGAAAACTCCCTGCACATCCGTTGCCGCCTGCAGAGCGTCTATGTTGTTGTCGAAACGCCAATTTCCCCAGGTTCTCTCAGTGACCTCGGGAATCGACCACGCGGTATCGCGCAGCGTAATTCCTTTAAATGATATGCCGCTTGCGCCGTCAATCAATATGAGTGCTTCGTTGTGCGAGCAGTGCAGCGTGAGTGTGTCTGCGCTTTCGCCGGAAAACGGAATATAATAAAGCTTTCCTGTCTGACGGTCAAGATACCATTCACCGGGTGAATTCAGCGCTTCAAAGACATTCTCGAAATAGTACCGGTCAATAGTGCGTATGTTCATGCTTGCCGGACGCGAGAGGCTGACTCTGCCTGTAGCTTCGTCAAAGCCCGTGACATACATCATCTCATCTTTCCAATAGTGCAGGATTCTGACGATTACATCTGTCTGGTTGTAAAACGCCTTGCCGACTTCTTCGAGCGATGCATTGAACGAGCGCTGGCCGGTTGTCAGATTCCACGGTGTGTTTTCTTCGGTAAAGCACGAGTCATCGGTGTTGAGAGAAGCTACGGTGAAATAACCTGTTTCGGGGAAACGCGGGGTTTTCAGTGTGGTTTCTCCGTTGAACAGGGAATTGAAGTACCAATCCTTTTTGCTTGTATCAAGCTGCTTTGTAAACGCAGTAACTCCGTTCACGGTTTCCTCTGCAAATCCGGCAATCGGAGAAGAGCCTGTGAATGTGACATGCTCGTTTTGATATGCGCAATAGGTTACATCAGACATATCTTCCGACGTGAATTCGAGCACTTCGGGAATAAAATACGTGCCCTCGCGAAACAAAACGGTGTATGCTTTTGAACCGGCATTGTTGAGAGCCTTCAGTTTTTCTTTTGCGCCCTTTATTGTCAGAAGCGGCGACTCGAAACTGCCGTCGTTTGTATCGCTTCCTGACGGCGAAACATACAATTCCGATGTTCTTGGCAAGGCGGCAAGAGCAAACTGGCTTAAACAGGAAGCATACAGAATCATAATCAGAGCCAAAGCAACGGTCAAACACTTTTTCATGAAAACCCACCCTTAATTTCAAAATTTGGTTTCCTCG
Organism: uncultured Eubacteriales bacterium; assembly: GCA_964540415.1. Taxonomy (GTDB): domain Bacteria; phylum Bacillota; class Clostridia; order Oscillospirales; family Acutalibacteraceae; genus CAZIMM01. The sequence goes on along the minus strand of CAZIMM010000003.1, from coordinate 50,933 downwards.
CTGCGGTTTTTTCTGTATTGTGTGGGGGTCATGCCGTATGTACGCTTAAAGGCATTGATGAAGTTGCCGGGCTTTTTCCATCCGAGGTCCTGAGATATTTTCTGCACGGACATATCTGTTTGTTCAAGCAGGGGAACGGCCTTGCCGACGCGTTCATCAATCAGATATCTCTCAAGCGTTTTGCCGAAGCAGGCCCTGAATTTGCGGCAAAGGTAGGTGTGAGAATAGCCGAGCTCCGAAGCCATATCTTCAATTCGCAGCCGGCTGAAACGCCGGCTTTGCAATGCGTTCATAAGCCTGATGATGCATTCCGGGAGCTGCTTGTCCTCAAAAAAGCTTTCATACAGATAATACCCGAGCAGTTCGGTCACGATTGACCGTTCAATCATTTCAATTTGCTTTTCGCGCTCCTGCGATATATCGGAGTCTCCTCTGAAAAACGGATAGCTCAACCGCTGATCCAGGCTCGAAAGCGAGCTTGACGACAGATGAAAGCTCGGCGGCTGCTTGCACACAGGTGCCGAAAGGCGGTCAAGCAGCTCCGGCGAAAGGCTGCTGCAGCAGGAAGTGAACATCTCGGCGGTAATATAAACATCTCTGATTTTTCTGGGGAGGGAATCATCAACCGGGCGTGCCGAATGAACATCCGAAGGGCGCAGAATTACCACATCACCGTTTCTCGGACAAAAGCTTTCACCGTTTACGGTATGAATAAAGTTGTTTTCAATTGTCATCACAATTTCATAATAGTCGTGCGAATGCGGTGCAAAATCAACACTGTCGTTTATCGCTGAAAAATTTGTCTTGACCGGTTTTGAAAAAGCTTCGGGCACAGCAGCACACCTTCTGTTCAATTTTAGGGCATAAAGTGCAGATAAAAAGAAAGTTTTGAAGTTTTGCTTTTTCTGCGGACTCGGAAACAAAAATATGCAAAATTCCTTATTGTATATAAATTGTTGAGTATTGCGCTCAATGACAGAATATCATATCGGCAATTATTTATCAAGAGAAACCGATACGAGCACTGTAACAGAATAAAATTCGGGAATTGCTAGGAAATACAGAACAAAATTCGAGCACCGCCATGCGCAGAACATGCGCAGACGTCCGAACTCGTTTTTGACAAACGGGGAAACCTTACGGCTCTTCAGGCAAGGTCAGACGACAGTGTTTTTAACCGGACGTGTCGGTTCATCGGAGCGGATAAAACAACATATGCATGTTGTTGATAAAATGTCCGGCGTTTTTCTGGTTTGTCTCAAAAAACTCACGGCTTCCTGCGTTGCAGCATTATTATTATTTGTCTTGTTCGTGATTTTTCAAAAAGGCAAAAAAACTGTGGACTTTTCAGGCAAGCATGATATAATCTATTCAAATCGATTTTTTTTATAAAGGAGGGTTTTTATGAAAGAACTGCATCTGATTTGTAATGCTCATCTTGACCCGATATGGCAATGGGAGTGGGAGGAAGGAGCTGCCGCGGCCATTTCCACATTCCGCTCTGCGGCTGATTTGGCTGACGAATTTGACTACATTTTCTGCCACAATGAAGTAACTCTTTATAAATACATTGAGGAATATGCTCCCGATCTTTTTCAGCGAATAAAGGCTCTGATACGCAAGGGCAAATGGCATATTATCGGCGGCTGGTATCTGCAGCCGGACTGCAATATGCCGCAGGGAGAAAGCCTTATCCGGCAAATCCAGGTCGGGCACATGTATTTTACGGATAAGTTTGGTGTTTCGCCGACCACTGCAATAGGCTTTGATGCCTTCGGTCACTCAAGGGGACTTGTACAGATTATTAAAAAGTGCGGGCAGGACAGCTATCTGCTTTGCCGCTCGGGCAATGACCCCATTCCGTCCAATCAGTTTATATGGGAGGGCTTTGACACAAGCCGTATTGCCGTCAACGCCGCGCAGGGTTACAACTCCGGCTTGGGCTGTGCCGCAGCTGAAATCAAAAGACGGGCTGAAAATCAGGAACAGGACGTTATATGCGTTTTGTGGGGAGTCGGGAACCACGGCGGAGGGCCTTCAAGAAAAGACCTCAGCGACATTGAAAAATTGCAGGCTGAGGGCGATATGAAAGTTCTGCACTCAACGCCGGAAAACTTTTTTGCAAAAATCAATCCGAGTGCGGTTCACAATAAGTCGCTTCGCACTTCGATGCCGGGCTGCTATACTTCTATGTCAAGGGTGAAGCAGGGACACGCAAAGCTGGAAAATCAGCTCTGGTCCGTTGAAAAAATGTGCTCGGCTGCAGCGCTTAAGGGGCTCATTGATTATCCCGAAAAAGAGCTTGATGAGGTTGTTGAGGATTTGCTCAACTGCGAGTTCCACGATGTTTTGCCCGGCAGCAGCATCAGAGCGGGAGAGGAAAACGGACTGCGCCTTATTGAACACGGATTGTTTATACTTAACCGTCTGAGAGCAAAAGCGTTTTTTGCGCTTTCATCGGATGAGCCGTCGGCAAAAGACGGCGAATACCCGATTCTTGTTTTCAATCCCTTAAGCTACGAATTTGAAACGGACGTGATTTGTGAGCTGTCACTCGCAGACCAGAACTGGAGCACCGATATTGTTTCTCACCTGTGCATTGAGGACGGGGACGGCAACAGGCTTCCGATGCAGACTGTCAAGGAAGAAAGCTCATTGAATCTGGATTGGCGCAAAAAAATAATCTTCCGTGCGTCGCTCAAACCGCTTGCAATCACAAGGTTTTCAGTGTACGTTGAATTCTTGCCCGCCGATGAAAAGCCCGTTGCACAAAGTGAAAACGATATATTGTTTGACGCACCGAACAAGCACGTTGAAATTGACGGAAAAACCGGCTTGCTTCGTTCATTTAAGCTTAACGGAAAAGAGCTAATACGCGCAGCAGCAGTTAAACCGTATTTATATAAGGATAACGCCGACCCGTGGGGCTCGAGCGGAGCTCAGCTCAACGCAATGGGTACCGACCCCTCGGAATTTAAGCTTATGGAGCATCCTGACGGCGTATTTGACGGAATGAAGCCTGTTCAGATAATCGAGGACGGAGACATTTACCTCGGTGCGGAGTGCTTTTTTGAGTGTGAAAACACAAGGCTTCGCATTGAATATGATATTTATAAAGATAGTCCCGAAATCGACATAAAGATTGACGCTTTTGCAAACGATTGCAACAGGATGCTCAAAATTGAAATCCCTTGTGCCGGAAAGGGCAGATATATCGGACAGACCGCTTTCGGAACAGAAGAGCTTTATGAGGACGGCAGAGAATGTGTTGCACAGCGATTTGTCGCATTAAAATCCGGTGACGGTGAGTGCCTTGCTTTGCTTAACAAAGGCACATATGGTTCATCGTTCAAGGACGGAAGCATTTATTTGTCTCTTCTCAGAAGTGCAACATACTGCGCGCTTCCGATCGGCGACAGACCGCTTGTTCCGACGAACCGCTATCTGAAGAAAATCGATATCGGAGAACGCAGCTTCGAGTTCAGACTGACCGCGGGCAGAGAGGAAGAACTGAATCGCCTTGCAGACGAGTTCAATTTGCAGTGCTATGCGCTGAATGTGTTCCCGGTTACCGCCGGCAAAGAATGTCTGCCGTTCAGCCTGAGTGTTTCGGACAAAGACTTAAGCTTTGTCACCATGAAAAAACAGGCACGTGAAGATAAATATATTTTAAGGTTTTATAACGGCTGTGAAAAGCAAAAGACTGTCGAGGTTACGCTTAACGGCACGTCAATTAAGCTTGATTTCAAATGCTTTGAAGTTAAAACAGTTGTTTTTGACGGAGCGGAGCTTTCCGAAAATCCGGCAATGATTATTTAATTATAAGCGCAACGCAGGGGACGGATTCACACAGAACCGTCCCTATTATTTTTTATTCTTGCATGTTGACAAAGTGAAAATCAAATTATGATTATTAAGATATCCCTGATGTTTTTTAAGAATTCATGAATGTTTTCTCCTTTGAATGATATCATACGGCGTCACAATTCAGCCGTTCGGCTCAGGGCTTGCCTATGCCGCTGCAACTGCTTTTTACAGTGTCGGTATCGGGCTACCGCTCGCTCCCTTTGCTTTTCTTTTCGTTCTTGTTTACACTTTCGCACAGGGCATCAGGGGATTGTTTGTCACTGCTTCTCCGGAAGACCAACTGAAATTTTCATTTTAATAGAGACAGCCCCGACTTTCAGAAGCCGGAGCTGCTTTTTATCTGTTTGAGTGAATCCACATTTTTTTATATTTGTCTTGATAATACAGCAAAATAATGATAGTATTACCAATATATGGAGGTGATTTTATGATAATCGGATTTCTAAAGAAAAATATAGCTTTCAGGCTTGTTTTGTTTATCATTGCCGGCATAATGTGCCTGACTCCGCTTGAGCGGCCTGTCAGAACCGAGCCCACGCTGATGAACAAGGACACCGGCTGCTATTTTTTGCCCGATTACGGTGACATGCTTGTTGCCGCCCACCGCACGGGAAAGGGCAACGCGCCGGAAAACACACTCATGTCAATAAAGTCATGCCTTGAGGCGGAGAATTACAATATTGATATCTTCGAAATGGATCTTCAGCTGACCTCAGACGGTGAGCTTGTGCTTTATCACAGCCTGTATCTTGACGAAAACAGCGATGCCGCCGAGCACTTCGGCAAAAACAACATAACCGTGTTTTCCAAAACCTACGCGCAGCTCCGCGAGCTGAATATGGGGGAAAAGTTCAAGAGCGGAAACAAATATCCGTATGCCGGGCTGCGCGGTGACGACATTCCGGAGGATTTGAGGATTGTCTCTGCTGCGGATGCATTTGACTGCATTGAAAAAGCGGGAGAAGGCAAATACCGCTACATAGTCGAAATCAAATACCCGACACCGTGGGCGCCGTCAATGGTGGACAAGCTGTACAAATTGCTGGAAGAACGCGGAATGGCGGACAGGGTGATTGTGGGCAGCTTCTGGCCGGATGTTGCAAAATATATTGACAGGCATTATTCCGGCAAGCTTTTGCGCTCGGCAGGGCCGTTTGAAATAATCGATTTTTACGGCAGCTACACCAGAAACGAACAGCTCAATAAAGAAGACATCAAATTCATGGCCTTGCAGCTGCCGTATTATGAGGATGACGGAAGGTTTACCGTCGGAAATCTGGGAAAAACGGAGTTCATCGAGTACGCCCATAAATACGGCATTTCCGTTCAGTACTGGACGGTAAACAACACGACCGACATGGCCGACCTCCGCCGCGGCGGAGCCGATGTGATTATGACCGATTATCCCGGCAGGGCTTACGATGTTCTGGGCAAAGCCAGTTAATCCGAATTTTTTGCGAGAGGACAACAACAATGAAAAAAGCTTTCTGTTTATTTCTGTCTTTGATTATCTGCTTTGGAATAGTATTCGCTTCTCCTGTCGGCTCATCGCAAAAAGCGCTGGCTGCCGGTTTGGAAATCAAACTTCCCGACAACCTTAAGGATCGATTCGACAAATTTGTGAACATAATGATTGATGTCGTTCACAGGGCTATAACGGCAGTCCGCTATCCGTGGAAGCCGAAAACCGACAACACTGTTGACATGTCGAAATTCACCCTCACCTTTGCCGATGAATTTGACGGCAATGCGGTAAACAGCAAAATCTGGTGGAATTATCATCCCGGTATTCGGAAGGGCGGCTATTGGGAGGACGGTCAGTCCTTCATCAGGGACGGCAACCTTGTAATACGCGCCGAATATAAGCCGGACGGCAAATTCGGCGAGGGGTACTATTGCAACCGCGTTGACACTCGCAGACGCTTTGAACAGACTTACGGCTATTTTGAGTGCCGCTGCATCCTGCCCGCGGCGCAGGGGCTCTGGTCTGCTTTCTGGCTTTCGTCCGAAAACATCGGGAACGGAATCCCCGGCGAGCGGGGCACGGAAATCGATGTGTTTGAATCACCGCTGTGGTATCGGGGAAATTCCGGGCTTGAAAACAACCTGATATCGTCCAACCTTCATTACGGAGGTTACGAGCTGGGGCATAGGTACACAAATGTAACGGTCACTAGGGCTGTGAATCCCTATACGGAATACAACACCTACGGCGTGGAATGGAACGAGAACGAATACATATTTTATGTCAACGGTGTTGAAACCGGGCGCAGCAGGTTCGGCGGAGTGTCAAAGGTTCCCGAATATATGCTGCTTTCCGTTGAAATTGACGGAGTCGGCGGTAAGCCGTATCACGGCTGGTCGGGAATTATCACCGACAACGAAGAAGGCGCGCTCCCGGCGGAGCTTGTTGTTGATTATGTGAGGGCTTATCAGTACAGTGATTTATTGCAGCAGCAGCAACCGTAAATTCGCCGAAAGGAATCTGAGCCGCTATGAAAATTGCAAAAAGATCCTTGTGCGTCCTGCTTTCCGTAATAATGTTTCTTCAGCTCACTTCTGTTGCATCTGCAGGCAGCAAGGCAACACCGGTGGTTTTTGTCGCAGGGTATACAAGCTCCAGAATGTGGCTGAACCGCGGCACGCCGGACGAAAAGCGTGTCTGGAAGCCGGACATTGAACAGAAGGTTGTTGATGCTGTAAAAAGTGAGCTCCCCGGAATCATTGCCGACGCAGGCGGCGCGGTGCTCGGAGACTGCAGCGCTTTGTTTTCAACGCTTGAACCGTATGTGAATGAAATTCTCGAACCGCTCAGGATGAATGATGACGGAAGTTCAAAATATAATGTTGAGGTTTATCCGCACGCGGTTGAGGACACCCGGCTTGATCAGCTGAAAAAAATCAAGTATTATCCGGACTATGACTCGCTTGTCAGAATCGGGGCGGCGGCAGGAGATAAAAACGTTTATTGCTGCACGCTTGACTGGCGTTTGAGCCAGGTTGACTGCGCGAGAGTGCTTGATGAATACATAGACGGTGTTCTTGCGGCAACCGGCGCGGACAAAGTCAGCCTGCTCGGGGTGAGCTTCGGCGGGCAGACGGTGGCAAGCTATCTTTCGCTTTACGGCGGAGATAAGGTGAGCAATGTCGTGCTTCATTCTCCCGCGCTTGACGGAAGCTCAATTGTCTCCGAGCTTCTTTCCGGCAAACGCTTCAAAATTGCATGGCACGATGCTCTGGAGCTTTATGAGGCGTATGACAAAAACGAAACTGACTTTGCGTCGCTCACAAACATTGTAAGCCCGGCCTTCCTTGACGGGTTCATCTATGAATTTCTGAATTATTTTCTGATTGATTTCTTTTTGAATTTCGGCAGTGTGTGGGATCTTGTTCCGCTTGACGAATATGCCGCGCTGCGCGACAGGCTGCTCAGAGACGGCAAGCACGATGCAATCATTGCAAAAAGCGACAAATACCACTTTGAAATTGCGGCAAACAGGGCAGCGGATTTTGCAAGACTTCAAGCTCAGGGTGTGGACATTGCCGTAATTGCCGGTTACGGTTTCAATCTTGCGGTTGAGAAAGGCGAAAATTCGGACGGTGTAATCGGCCTCGCCTCAACAACCGGGGCTGTTTCGGCACAGCCCGGCGAAAGCCTCGGCAAAAAATATGTTCCGGCGTCCTGCGGAAAAAGCGGACATTATCATATTTCCGGGTCAAACTCGGTTGACGCGGCGACAGGCTATATTCCGGAAAGGACATGGTATGTTGAAGGGATGCTTCACGGGCTCGGCTGCCTTGAAAACAAGGTTTCGGAGCTGATGAACACCCTGCTTCTGACAGATGAAATAAGAGATGTCCGTTCATCTGCGGAATATCCTCAGTTTATGGCGTCGCAGAATCGGTGCAGGGGAGTGTACTGCGCTTTCGGCTCATGCGCGGAGGGCTTTGTGACTCCGTATTCAACCGGCCTGACCGTGACAAATCTTTCGGAAACCGACAGCATTGTAATTGACGGCATTTACTCCCACGGTGCAAAGCTGACCTTCGGCTATTCATGTGAAACAGTTCTCGCTCCGGGAGAAAGCCTCACCGCAAAAGTGTGCGGAAAATTGCCGGAGGACGATTTGTCAAGCATAAAAGTGCAGGTCAACTATGTCACGCTGAAAGAAAAATACAGCGTCGGAAGAAGCAGAACTCAGGGCTTTACATATAATTCGGGTTCATTATACGAGGAAATATTAACTGTCAAGCCGGACGGAAACACGCCTGTTATGTCTGAAACAGGCGCAAAAAAAGAGGGCGTTGTTTCGCCCAAGGTGTTTTTTGCACGGTTAGTGTATTATCTTTATAAGCTTCTGACCTTTTCAGTCCTTGACCTGACTGTGAACGCTTCCGCATAAGTTCTGATCCCGACAGTACGGATTTGTGTGCTGCCGAACGGATTTCCGGCGTTTGAAACAGCGCTGAGAAAAAGATGCTAATAATTGACATAGCGGTTTCTTTGCTGTATAATATTTATTGTATTAAAGAGGTTGAGTGCACAAGCATATTAACTTATTTAACAGTATATTAATATTTTGTAAATCAAAAAGGTATTGATTTTCCTGAAGGGAAATTGTATACCTTTTTTGTTTCAATAAATATTGGGAGGAATATAATTATGGCTTGTTTTCTTGTTCCGGCTGCCGAGGCAGTCATCACAGTTGCTGTTACGAAAATCATCAAATCCAAAGAGAAGGATGTTTCAGCCGAAAAGCTTTCCGCTGAAGGCGGATCATTCGAAGAAGCTGAAAGAATACCCTTTTCCCGAAAGCTGAGATGGCTCACCAATCTTTTGCTGGGCGGTTCGGTGCTTCTCGCATTTGAACATTTCTGGCACGGCGAGATTGTTCCTTATTTTCCGTTCCTGACGGCAGCGTCAAATCCCGGAGATACAGCTGAAATGCTTCGGGAAATGTTAACTGTCGGCTTAACAATGGCAGCTTTTGTTACGGTTGTCTGGACAGGTATGCTTGTTGTTTCATACGTTATTGAAAAGCGGGCGCTTCGTACTTCTGCTCCGGCAAAAGAGGAGGCGTAAGCTTGACACTTTTAATCACGGTGTTTGCAGCTGTTATTTCTACGGCGATATGGTATAAGAATGCTCCGGAAAGCGAAATGAAGGTAGGCATTCTTTGCTGGATGTATTGGGGCGCAGCAGTTATGTGGTTTGCCGACGCTGTCTTTGAGTATGCAAAATCCGGTGTGGAATATTTTACACCCGAGCCTGTCGATATGTTTAACGACCTCTTCCTCGGCCTGTCTGCTGTTGCACTCGGCCTTGTCATCTGGCTTGTAATTCTGCTTGTGAAAGACCCCAGGGGTGTTATAAAAGCGGCTTTGTTCAAGAAAAAATAAAACTATGCACTGTCGGTTCTGCCTTTTCAGGCCGAAGCCCCGCAACGGCAGACCTAAAGGTTGATGCTGTTGATGATTACACTTGAAAAGTCCTTTAATTCAATTTCTGCTTCATTGAGAATCCACATTTTGATTATGCTTACAAGCCCTGAAGAGTAGAACTCAAGGGTGTATTCGGTCGTTGTACTGAACGCATCGGACTGTTTGATAAAACGCCGTAATATCGCCTTGAAACGCCGCTTTAACTCTCCCTCAAACAAAGGGTCACCGTTTTCACCGATTACCAATGAAAACTGTTCCTTCGCTTTCAGAAAAGAGTCAAATGCGTTTTCAACAAGGTCTTCAATGTTTCCGTTGCCGAAAATCGTTGAAAAGCATATGTCCACACTGTCAAGTATGTCGTTTTCGATTTCCTGCAGCAGGTCGGATGTGTCAATGTAATAGTTGTAAAATGTCGTTCTGTTGTAACCGGCAATGTGTACAATTTCTCTTACCGAGATTTTATCAAAGCGTTTTTTCCCGAGAAGCAGCAGAAAAGCCTCTTTTATGTTTTTTCTTGTAAATTTTACGGTTTCGGATTCAAAGTTCTTTTTCATTTTGTCACCGCCTGTCTGTTCTATTATAAATTATTTTTTCAACACATTCAAGAGTATTGTGGATTGAAAGGCAAGTTGTTCACAACTATAATTAAACCGTGACCAATAATTTGAAAGCGGGTGATTATGTGAACAGCACTTCCACAAGGAGAGAATGTAAAAAACAGTTTTTCGTTAATAACTATCTGAATTTTTTTGTTACACTTTTCTCGGTTTTCATCAATTCCGGAGTAAGCATCAGCCTTGCGTTCATTATGAAAACGGTAACGGAATCAATGGAGCGGTTGGATTACGGATTGATACGCGATGCAATTGTGCTGTCTTTTGTCACGGCGGCAGCCGCTTTGATGGTTGGGTTTTTGCAAAAAAAATACCGCAATCGCTATATGAAGGTCGGGCTTACACAATTCAAAATGTATGTTTTCGAAAAACTTCTTCGCAAGTCAATCGGCGGCTTTGATAATGCTGGCAGTGCCCGATTCATTTCGGCGTTTTCAAATGACCTCTCATCCATTGAGGCGAATTATCTTTCATCAAATATAAGCATTGCAACACAGGCGACGCTGTTTGTCGGCGGAATCGGAGCGATGTTTTTTATCAATTGGAAGCTTATGTGCTGCGTTCTGGCAACGTCGTTTATGCCTGCCCTGATTGCTCTGAAATTCGGTACAAATCTCACAAAACGCGAAAAACAGACTTCAGCCAAAAACACCGGCTTTGTGGACCAGGTCAAGGAACTGCTTGACGGCTTTGTTGTTATCAAAAGCTTCAAGGCCGAAAAAGAAGTGCTCAGACTGTTCGGAAGACAAAACAAAGAGCTGGAGGAGACAAAGAGAAAACGCAGGGAGACAAACGATCTTATTTCGATTCTTAACGATTCGTCTTTCACAGTCGTCACTATTGTTCTTGTTGTTGTCGGTTGTATTTTTGTTTTCAAAAAAAGCATGACAATCGGCGGAGTGCTTGCATTTGTTCAGCTTTCCGGATATGTGCTTGACCCGATTAAAAGAATGGTCCCGCTGATCAGTAACAGAAAAGCGGCGGTTGCGTTGATTGATAAGCTTGCGGATGAGGTTGAGGATGAGCACAACGACAAAGACAGGGTGACAGTCAGTTCTTTTGAAAACTGCATCTGTTTGCGCAACACCTCGTTTGAATACGAAGCGGGGAAATCCGTGCTGCAGGATATCAATCTCACTTTTGAAAAGGGAAAAAGCTATGCAATTGTCGGCAACAGCGGAAGCGGAAAATCAACACTGCTTAAGCTGTTAATGGGACATTTCAACAGTTACGCCGGCACAATAAAAATTGACGGTGTTGAGCTTCGCGAAATCTCCATGGATTCCTTGTATGATTTAATATCTGTTATTCAGCAGAATGTTTTCCTCTTTGACAGCTCAATCAAAGACAATATAACAATGTTCAAAGAGTTTCCCGAGGAAGAATACGAACGGGCAGTGCAGCTTGCAGGGCTCAAGGCCTTAACCGACCAAAAAGGAGATTCATATATTTGCGGTGAGAACGGCTCAATGCTTTCAGGCGGAGAAAAACAAAGAGTGTCAATTGCGCGCTGCCTGATAAGAAAGTCACCGATACTTTTAATGGACGAAGCCACTGCTTCTCTTGACAACAAAACTTCATTTGCAGTCAGCAATTCCATACTTGATATCGAAGGGCTGACGAAAATTATCGTTACCCATAAACTGACGGAAAGCTTAATGCGCCGCTACGATGAAATAATCGTTTTCAACGAGGGACATGTAGCCGAAAAGGGTAGCTTTGATTTGCTGATGTCTCATAACGGACTTTTCAATTCACTTTTCCGTATCACACAGAAAAGCGATAAAGAAGACAATTTTGCATCATAATATAATTTGTTTGCGTTTTTGCACGGCGGCTACGCGAATAAAACAAGGAGAAAAAAATGAAAACGGAAGAAATCTTAACTTACTGTGACCACACCGAGCTTAAGCAGACTGCAACCTTCGAAAACATCAAGGCACTCATCGATGACGCCGTCCGCTTCAGAACCGCGTCCGTGTGCATCCCTCCGTGCTATGTCAAACAGGCGGCCGAATATGCCGCGGGCAGGGTGCCCGTTTGCACGGTGATCGGCTTTCCCAACGGCTACAACACCACTGCCGTTAAGCTGTTTGAAACAAAAGAAGCTCTTGACAACGGCGCGGACGAAATTGACATGGTCATCAACATCGGCAAAATGAAGGCAAAGGACTATGACTTCGTCGGGGATGAAATCGCTCAGCTCAAGAAGGTCTGCGGAGATAAGGTTCTCAAGGTGATCATTGAAACCTGTCTGCTCACGGACGAGGAAAAGAAAATCGCCTGCGATCTTGTGACGAGGGCGGGGGCTGATTTCATCAAAACCTCAACCGGATTTTCAACAGCCGGCGCAACCTTTGAGGACATTGAGCTGTTTGCGGCAAACGTCGGAAAGAACGTAAAAATCAAGGCGGCGGGAGGCATTCACTCGCTCGAGGACGCGGAAAGGTTTATCGGGCTCGGCGCGTCCAGACTGGGCACAAGCGCGCTCGTCAGGATTGCAAAGGAAACAGCTTCGGAATAATCACACAAGGCGGTATTTATGGACAAACGGGTTTTTCTCATAGTGCCGGACAGCTTCGGCATCGGTGAAATGCCGGATGCGGCTGACTTCGGTGACGCGGGCAGCAACACACTGCGGGCCGTTGCGTCATCAAGGTTCTTTTTTGCGCCGAACCTCACGAAGCTCGGCCTTTTCAACATTGACGGCTGCTCCGGGATAAGAGAGCCGTCCGACAATTCGCTCGGCAGCTTTGCCAGGCTTGCGGAAAAAAGCCGCGGCAAGGACACAACAACCGGGCATTGGGAAATTGCCGGACTCGTTTCGGAAATCCCTTTCCCGACCTATCCGGAGGGCTTCCCCCAAAGCGTCATTGACACTTTCGAGCGCGAAACGGGGCGGGGCGTATTATGCAACCTGCCTTATTCCGGAACCGATGTCATCAGGGATTTCGGCGAGGAGCATCTGAAAACCGGAAAGCTGATTGTTTACACCTCGGCGGACAGCGTCTTTCAAATTGCCGCGAACGAGAATATTGTTCCGGTTGAACAGCTGTATGATTATTGCCGCATCGCGCGGCGCATCCTCTGCGGCGAAAACGCTGTCGGAAGGGTCATTGCAAGACCGTTTATCGGCACGACCGCCGGTAACTTCAAGCGAACCGCAAACCGACACGATTTTTCTCTTGAGCCGCCCGGGGACACAATGCAGGATGTTTTGAAGAAAAACGGTCTGGAAACTATCGGCGTGGGCAAGATTTATGACATTTTTGCCGGCAAGGGACTGTCTGAGTTCGAGCGTACCGTCTCGAATGACGACGGAATGAAAAAAACCTCCGAATATCAGCTGCGCAGTTTTAACGGCCTTTGCTTTGTGAATCTGGTTGATTTTGATATGCTTTACGGCCACCGCAACGATGTTGACGGCTATGCCCGGGCAATCAGCGAATTTGATTCATGGCTCGGCGGCTTTATGTCGAGAATGAAAGAAAACGATGTTCTGATGATTGCGGCAGACCATGGCTGCGACCCCTCAACGCCGTCCACCGACCACAGCAGGGAGTATATTCCGCTGCTTGTTTACGGAAAAAGCGTAAAGCACGGCGTAAATCTCGGAACTCGGCTGACGTTTGCCGACATTTCCGCAACAGTGCTTGATATTTTCGGAATAGGCAACACTCTTTCCGGCACAAGCTTCTGGAACGAAATCAGGAGGGGGTAATTTTTTTGAGAATGTATGATGTCATCAAAAAGAAGCGGGACGGCGATGCACTCTCCGAGGAGGAAATCGACTTTTTCGTAAAGGGTTATACCGACGGTTCAATTCCCGATTATCAGGCGGCTGCTCTCCTCATGGCGATATCCTTTTGCGGAATGAACGATGAGGAAACACTCCGGCTCACTCTTGCAATTGCAAATTCCGGCAAAAAGCTTGAGCTGAGCAATATAAAGGGCTTTCGCGTGGACAAGCATTCCTCAGGCGGAGTCGGCGACAAAACCTCACTCGTTGTTGCTCCCGTCGCAGCCTCACTGGGCGTGAAGGTTGCGAAGATGAGCGGCAGAGGCCTCGGACACACGGGAGGCACAATTGATAAGCTCGAATCAATCCCCGGTTTGAAAACCGACCTGAGCAAGGAAGATTTCGAGAAGATTGTCAACGAAACCGGGCTTGCCATTGCAGGGCAAAGTGCAACACTCGCGCCCGCCGATAAAAAGCTGTATGCCCTGCGCGATGTCACGGCAACTGTCGATGTTCTTCCGCTGATTGCCTCAAGCATCATGGGCAAAAAGCTCGCAGCCGCGGACAACGGCATTGTTCTGGACGTCAAGGTCGGCAGCGGAAGCTTCAACAAAACAGTCGAGCAGGCGTCAAAGCTGGCGCGCGTCATGGTGAACATCGGCAACGGAGCCGGAATAAAGACGGTTGCTCTGCTCACTGATATGGATAAACCCCTCGGCCGCGCCGTAGGCAACTCTCTGGAGGTCATTGAGGCAATTGAAGCGCTCAGGGGAAAGGCGGACGACGATTTCATGGAGCTGTGCATGGCTCTGTCTGCCGAAATGCTCTCGGTTTCCGGGCTGGGAAGTCAGGACGAATGCCGTAAGCTTGCCGGAAGGCAGATTGAAAACGGCGAGGCATTACGGGCGTTCAGAACCATGGTCGGAGCGCAGGGCGGCGATGTAAAATATGTTGATGACCCATCCCTGTTTGCTGCGGGTATTCGCCGCGATGTTCAGGTTGAAAGCGACGGCTACATCACCGCAATGGACACCGAAAAGTACGGGCTTTCAAGCCTTGCTCTCGGTGCGGGAAGAAGCAAAAAGGATGATGTTATTGATTATTCAGCCGGAATTAAAGTGCTGAAAAAAACGGGCGACGAAGTCAGAAGGGGAGAGACTGTCGCCGAAATGTTCACAAGTGATGAAATCCGTTTTGGCGAAGCGGAAAGGCTTGTGCTCTCCGCACTGACAGTGGGGAAGGAAAAACCGGCTGCGCGTCCGGTTGTTTTGGGCAGAATCGAGTGAGCCCGGTTGATTCCGAAATATTTAAAGGCTGTATCAGGAGCAGCGGCAGAAATGCCGGATGCGTTTGATACAGCCCTTTTATTATTTGATTATAACGAAGGTGAGTGTAACATTCAAAAAGCCCATCCGGCTGTCACAGAGTGTTTTATGCCTTAACTGTTATTGAGTGTCTGTGCGTTTGCATCCTCGATTTCCTTGAACGCGGAAAGCATGGGAGCAACGTCCTTGCCTCTGAGGTTACGTTCAACATAATTCTTCGTGATTTTCATCACAAGCCCGGAAAGAGCAATCACGCCGATGAGGTTCGGAATCATCATTAGCCCGTTGAAGGTGTCAGAAATATTCCAGGGAAGATCAACGTTGACGATGACGGAGCTTACAAAAATTATTCCGACAAACACAGTCTTATAGATAACCGCGGACTTTTCTCCGAAAAGATATGTCCAGCTTCTTGTGCCGTAGTAGCTCCAGCCGAGGATTGTTGAGAAGGCAAAAAACAAAACCGCAATTGCGACAAATTTTCCGCCGAAGCTGCCGAAGCAGTTTGTAAACGCCTGAGCGACAACGGTGTTTTTGTCCGCGTTTGCAAGAGCGCTGACAACCGTGCCGCTCGACAGGTCAATTATTCCCGAGGAGAGCACAACAACAGCGGTGAGTGTGCAGATGATAATCGTGTCGAAAAACACCTCAAAGATGCCCCAGAGACCCTGCCTGACAGGCTCCTTGACGTTTGAAGCGGAGTGTACCATAACCGAGGAGCCGAGACCTGCCTCGTTTGAAAAAACGCCGCGCTTGAAGCCCATTTTGATTGCAATTCCGACTGCACCGCCGCCAAGTGCAGTGGGAGTGAAGGCAAATTTGAAGATCGCCGTGAAGATATCGCCGATGAGGTCAAGGTGCATGAAGAATATCACCAGAGCGCCGATAACATATATTACCGACATGAAGGGAACGAGCTTTTCCGCGACGGATGCAATGCGTTTGATGCCGCCGAGTATGACGAGCCCCGCAAACACCGTGAGCACAATCCCGGTCACCCATGTGGGGACAGCAAATGCCGCTTTGACATTGCCGGAAATTGTGTTTGCCTGAGCGAGGTTCCCGATGCCGAAAGAGGCAATGACTGTGAACACCGAAAAGAAAACCGCCAGAATCCTGCCGATTGTTTTGCAGTGCTTTTTTGCGCCCAGGCCGTCCTGCAAATAGTACATTGCGCCGCCTGCCCATTCGCCGTTTTTGTCCCTGCGGCGAAAGAATATGCCAAGCACGTTTTCGGAATAGTTTGTCATCATGCCGAAAAATGCAGAAACCCACATCCAGAAAACCGCACCCGGTCCTCCGACGGAGATGGCACCGGCTACGCCGGCAATGTTGCCCGTGCCGACAGTTGCGGCAAGAGCGGTGCACAGCGCCTGAAACTGCGATATCGACCCTTTCTCATCGGTGTGACCGGACACATCCTTAATAAATATGCTGCCGATTGTGTTTTTCATCCAGTGCCCGAAATGAGTCACCTGAAAAAACTTTGTCAGCACCGTCATGAGGATGCCGGTGGAAAGCAGTATGCCGATACCGAACCAGCCCCATATAAAGCTGTTCAGATCGCCTGCGATAAAGTCAAGAACTTTCATGCTCGATTTTGCCTCCGCTTGTTTGATATTGTAAAGAGAATAAAAAAAGACCGTCCGGAAGAACGGCCGCGTCAAATACAAAACAGCGTTTATCACGCCGGTTGCTCTGTCCTTTCGCCTGAGAGATTACATAAGCTTGCACCTTCGGCATCCGCTTGCGCGGCCTTCTCCAGAGTTTCGTCGGTTCACAGTCATCCTGCACCTTCCGCAAGGCGGGAGAGCACAAATTTCTGCAAATTTCACCCGAATATTCAATTCACTGCAATATAATATCATAATTTTTTTGCCATTACAATGCTTCTGCGTAAATAAAAAAACATAAAAATGAGGAGTATTGCGGGATTTATTTCAGCCCGCTCGGAAAATGCTTGTCTTCCTCATCTTTCCGTAAACACTTGTATTTTCGTTATTAGTATGATATAAATATAATATAATATGCAGTATTCCGCTTTTTACTGCTGAAGCACCGCGGAATTTTTGCGGAATAACGTAAATAAAAGAAAAGGAAATCCCAAAACTTACTTTCGTTTCGGGATTTCCTGAAAAGTTTATGTTCAGTTTTCGTCTTTGCCTTGAAAAAGGTAAATGCCGACACATAAGAGCCCGATTCCCAGCATTGTGAAAGCGGAATACATATCAATTTCCTTCAATATTGACAAAACCGTGACCGCCACACCCATCGCGCAGGCAATAGCTCTTAAAACCATGTTGAGAGTTTCCTGAACCTTCGCCGATTTGTCTGATGCCCGGGCGTCGGATTTGATTTGCAGGAGCTCGTCAACCGATACGCCGAAAATTTCGGCAATTCTCGGAAAACTGTTGATGTCGGGGCAGGACAAATCCCTTTCCCATTTTGATACTGCCTTGTCTGTAACTCCGACCTTTTCCGCCAGCTCCAGCTGGGTCATACCGTTTTCTTTTCTGAGTGCTGAAATCGTTTTTCCGAGTGTCTGTTTGTCCATAATCCGTGACTCCCTTCTGTTTTGTGATTTCAGTATATCAGGCGCGCTCAGTTTGCTCAACCGACAGGAAGTTTAGTTGACTCGACCGTCAGTTTACCTCCGGTTTACCGCCTGTCTGCTGATTGGGGATGTTGAACAGATAATGCATTTTTTTGTTGCCGCCGCGGGAAAGGAACGCCTCATATGCCGCATTTTTGAATTCTTCGGAATATTCATAGCCCCAGAGACGGTTGATGAAATCAAAATCCTCTAAGGTTTCGTCCGGCATGTCGGATATGCATTCGGTGCCCGTATACGGCAGAGTGATTTGAGTCGTGCCCTCGGAGGAGACACGGTATGTGTCCGCAAGCTTCAAGATTGTTTTGTTTGTGTCGCCCTGCGCTTCAAGCTCAATGTCAAAAAATATCCGTGTGTTTGAAAACAGCGCGACTTTTCCTCTCGCGTTCTCATAGAACTCTTTTGAACAGCCGTGGTGTCCGTGGTGAGCAACCTGCAGAATGTCGCATTCAAGCTGCTTTCCCCAGCGCCTGACCATGATTTCGCTTTCAACGTCCGATGCGTCACCGGTAAGCAGCACCTTTGTGCCCTCCGCTTCCATCATGAGCACGGTGGAGGTGTCGTTGAAGTCTTTCAGCTCAGCAGGCACCGTTGCCTCATGCGTGCACAGCACAGTAAAGTGCAGATTCCTCACCGAAAAGCGCTGACCGGTGTGGAGCTTGATCTGCGGTATGTGAGAATACTCTTTCATCAGGCGGTCAATGCCGGATCTTATGCGGTAGCTGTCCTCACCCCAGTAATTTTTGTCGGGATGCTCCACGGGAACAAAGTTATAGTAAATGCCTTCAATAATGCAGTCATCGGAATTGAAGCGGAGAAAATCCGCAAATTTGCACACATGGTCCGAATGGGCGTGGGTGAGAAACCAACCGGCAATTCTGATTTTTTCGCCCTGCGGCGTGCGCTCACGCAAAAAACGGTGAATACGGTCATTGTCGTTCATCTGGAAAAAATGTCCGCTGTCCATGATGAAAAAGCTGCCGTCGGCGCACTGAATGATATAGCACATTCCGCAGTCGATGAGGGTGTGGTCAACCTCATGCTGCCACAGTACAGTCGGGACTTTTGCCTCACATTCATCACTGAGCTTTACGGGAGCGGTGAACGGGTCAAAAACAACTCTCAATTCGCCGTTGAACCAATCCGTGCATATTGTATATTCCCCGTCGGCAAGAGTCGCAAAGGAGTTGTCCCCGGACTCATAGCTGTCGGAGAGTGTGAATCCGCCGAGCTGAAGCTCTGCCAGATATTCATTGAGATTTTCTTTTGAAATGTTTTCAAACAGGTACATTTCTGCACCGTTTCCGCTTTCACGGTTCAATACAGCCTTTGCTTGAGGCAAAGGATAATTTGTCATATATGCTCACCCTTTCCGATTATATGAAAGAATATCACAGCGCAGTGACATTGTCAACCGATATCCGCCGCAGCAATGCTTTCGGCAGACAACCCGTTTCCCGTGCAAAAAAATTCAAAAGGAGTGATGTCTTAAATGACGACATGGAAAAAGTTTGCCTTTGTCGCCGTCCTCTGCACGTTCATCTGCTGCTCGGTGCTTTTCACTTTCTATTCAATTGCAAGGGATACCTTTGAGTTTGAGGAACAGACAAATGTGGGCGAAATCGAGGGTCTGAACGGCTGGGTGTTCTTCGGCTTCAACGGCAACACCTCAACAAAAATCATCAGCATTGACTTTGTAAGGGACAAAAAGGGAAACAATCCGGATAAATCAAATCCGGTTGTCGGCGTTGATGCCTTTACGATTGTCAGCGATGAATATGTTGAGTATATCAATATCGGCAAAGACGTTCAATACATAAGCGAGCAGGCGTTTTATTACTGCAAAAATCTCAAGGCCGTAACTGTGGACGAGGAAAACCGTTGGTTTTGCTCGGTCAACGGCTGCCTGTACAACAAGGACAAAACAACACTGCTGCTCCACCCAATCAAAAACGGTGACTGGCTTGTTGAAAACAAGCTTGCCCAATCGGCCGACACCTTCGACATTCCCGAGGGCGTTGCCCGTATTGCGGGCTGGAGCTTTTACAAGTGCGACACGCTCGTTCACCTGACCGTGCCGTCAACCGTCAGGGAAATCGGCGACATGGCGTTTTTCGGCTGCAACAATCTCTGGAGCGTATGGCTGCCCGAGGGACTGAAAACGATCGGGCAGGATTCGTTCAGCTATTGCTGGAGCATGAGCCCGGTTATGTATATTCCCGCCTCGGTCACAGACATCGGCAGCAACGCGTTTTTCTCGTGCTCAGCAGCGAGTGTGTTTTATATGGGAGTCGACAGCGCGGATGAAATCAGTTTCGGTGAATCATGGCTGCCGAAAAACATCAAGAGCGGAGTGGTTTTCAAATCGCCCGAGCCTGTTTACGGAAAGACTCTTGACGATGCTCTGGCGGAAAAAAACAGAATTGATGCCGAAAACATTAAGGGGGCAGGATGATGAGTGAGAGCAACAAAGCTGCCGCAGCGGAGCAGACCCGTTTCAGAGACAAGCTGAGCGGATTGAAGACCGATATCAAAACACATTGGAAGGTTCCCGCAGAGGGAAAGTACGTTCCTTACAAAGAGTATGTTTCGATTTTTTTCGCCGTCGGAGGTAACTATTCACTGGGCTATCTCCTCGGACTTTTATCCTTCGGCACCGGCTGCTATCTCGTCGCGTTTTATTATGAAATTCCGATTCTGACCTTCACTGCCATCAACGCTTTCTTCATTGTCTCGGGCTATTTCTGGAGCATGTTGAACATGGGGGTTGATGCAAATCTCGGATTTTTGCCTAAAAAAACGGAGAAAAAATACTTCGCGGTTTATCTCTCCTTTGCCGCGCTCGGTCTGCTGTTTCTGGTGCTTGATTTTTCAAAGATTCTGCCTTTGCCCGCAAGCGTCGCAGAATATGCCGACACAAGGTGGTCCGGGCTGAATCTTTACAGCATATGCAAAATTTTCGGAATCCATTGGTTTGTGTCCGGCTGGGGCGGATTCCGCGGAATCATCATACGAAAGAAGCTGGTTCCGAAGCTCGGAAGGTACAAGATTTTTGCCTATGCAAACGTCGTTCAGTGCGTTGTTATTGTTCTGCTCATCTGTTGGCTGCCTCTGCATGAGCTGCCGCTGGTGGAAAGAGTCTGGAAGCTCTATGTGCTGTTCCAGCTTTTCGGAATGATCGGCTTCACCGGGTCGCCGCAGTCAATTGCCGACAACATCAGCCCCAACGCCCACGAGAGGATGCTTGTGCGCTGCTGGCCGGTCAAGCTCAGCCACCTGTTCAGATCTCTAATTGCGATAATTCTGCCGACGGTTTCGGGAATGTTTTTTGTAAACGGCATCAGAGACATCGGAACTTTTAAATATATCCTTCCGGTTTTTCTCATTCTCTGCACCGTGCTGATGTTCTCAGGTCTTAACAAAATTCAGGAGAGAATTCCGGCGCCTCCCATAGAAAAGAAAAAGTACTTTTCCTTCTGGGACTGCATAGACGGCATCATGAAAAACAAATATCTGTGGATTCGCCAGATATCCTTCCTCCTCGATTCCCTGGGCAACGGCATGCTGAGCATCAAGACAATTTTGCTCATTTACACCTGGCGCGAAACAGGCTTCTTCTTTGCGCTTGCGGAAAGCGTCATATCCTTTGTCGGCAATCCGGGAGCCTTCCTCGCGCCATGGATAAGGAAGCATTTTCAATACAAAACGCTTTATATTTTTAAGCAGATAGTGCTGTTTCTCACCAGCGGGGTATATATTCTGGCGTTTTTCTTCCTCGGCCATTCTTACAAGCTTTGCGGCATTGCGATTTTCAGCGCCCTGTGCATCTGCGATGCGCTCAAATCCGCAATCGAGCTTGCCGCGCAGGATATGGACATACGCATCAGCGATTACCAGATGTATATTTCCGGCGAGCGTTTTGAAGCATATCAGGGGGTTATCGGTTGGTTTACCGGCCCGTTTTCAACCCTCATCGGCCTCATTATTCCTCTGATGTTTTACCGCTGCGGCTTCACATCGGATTGGGACGTGTTGTTCATTGACTCGGTGAGGGTCAGATGTATGCTCATCGGGCTTGCGTTTGATATGGTGGGTTATTTGCTCATGTGTCTGCCCTATCTGCTGTTCTGGGATTACACCGACGAGAAGCACACAAAAATCATGGAGGTGCTCAAGGAACGTGCAGAGAAGGCAAGAGAAGGGGAAACCGCGCAGGCAGACACTGCCGGCGAGCAGACAGCCGGTGTTGCCGGTGAGTCGGTCTCGGCATTGTGACGGCAAGGCATCGGCGGGCGGTATGTCTTGCCGCCTAAAAACAAAAAACGGAGGCTTCGCAATTACATATGAGCTACAAAACAAATTCGCTGAAATTAACCGATGAGGCAAGAAAAACCATGGAAGGGGAATTCATTTCCCTTCCGTCCGGCAACACGCATTACATATGCGAGGGGAACGGCGGAGAATGGGCGGTGCTTGTTCACGGCTATGCAACACCGTATTTTATTTATGACAAAATTGCGGAAGGGCTGACAGAAAACGGATACCGTGTTCTGCGCTATGATTTGCTCGGCAGAGGCCTTTCTGAGAGAGTCCGCGCCGACTACACCCCGTCTCTTTTTGTCGCGCAGCTTGAGGAACTGACCGCCGCTGTTATCGGGGACGATGCTTTTTATCTTTTCGGAACCTCAATGGGCGGAATTATCACCACTGCTTTCACGGCAAAGCATCCGGACAAGGTGAAAAAGCTAGTTTTGCTCGCGCCGGCAGGCATGGAGTTTGATGTTCCCCTGCATATGAAGCTGGCAAAAATCAGGCTGCTCGGCGAAATCATGTTCAAAACAATCGGCGGAAAGGTTCTGATTAAAAACTGTGCTGCCGAAATTATTTACAGCGGCGACAAGGTGCAGAATGAATACAGGGAGAAGTTTGCCTATTGCGCACAGTATAAAGGCATGATGAAGGCAACTCTTTCCAGCCTGCGCCGCACACTGCTCGACTTTCCCCTTGCTGCAGAGGGCTACTCCGGTACAAGGGAGAGCAAGGTGCCGGTGCTCACAATCTGGGGCACGGCGGACAAAACCATGCCGTATTATCAGGCGGAAAGAATGCAGCGTATGCTTCCCGAAATGCAGCTCGTTTCCTATGAGGGCTCGGGACACATATTCCTTTATGATGAGGGCGAGAGAACGCTGGAAACAGTTTTGCCATTTTTGCAGGATAAGCAGTGAAAAGCTTTTTGCCGCAGCTTCACGCAGTCAGGAACGATTTTGCTGCCGGACAAATAAACAACCGCCGCCGATAAACCGGCTGCGGTTGTTTTCTTCATTTTATGGCAGCTTTTGTTCAGCCGCAGTTTTCTGCGACAAAACGGCGGAAAACCTCCATGAACTTCGCCGCTCCGGAAGCGTTCAGATGGTCGCAGTTGCCGAACAAGTCATAGTTGTGTATGAACTCCTCGCTTTGTGAAAGGTCGCACCACGGCACATTCTCTTTTTCAACAACATACTTTACATTGTCATAAAAGAACTTGTTCAGCTCTTCCGTGGTGAATTCGGCGTTCAGCTTGTCGCTGACCGGGGTTGTCACAAGCACGGGAACAAAGCCGTTTTCGCGGCAATGCTCAATCATTTGCACAAGTATTTCCCTGTTCTCGGCGAGGTACAGCTCGCCGGTGTTGAAGGAGCCCGCTCTCCAGCTTGCCGCCCTCAGCGGAGCGCCGTCAACCGAGGTCGCAGCAGTGCCTGCCTGAGCTGCGGAGGTTTCCTCAGGTGCAGCCTCTGCAGCGCTGCTCCGCAAAAACAGTCCCTCGCCGAGCCTGTCCCAAACAAGATATTCAAAGCTTCTTGCAACCGGGATAAATTTTGCGTTGAACAGAATGTCCCACGAAAAGTCCTTGATGTATTTTTTGTCAAGAAAGGTGTAGTACCTTTTTCCGGTTGCCTGGTCTGGGTCGTCGCAGAAAGAAATATATGTCACTGTGATTGCAACAATGCAGCCCTTGCTGAGATTCGGAGTGTACTGCATGAGCTTGCTGTAATCATTGATGAGTGTTTCACCGGAAAGGGAAAAGTTGAACGCCGTCCCATCCTCATCACCGTAGATGAAAGCCGCCATGCCGTGAGAATTGCCGAAATTCGCAAAAGTTATGTTGCTCGGCACAGAATCGAACTTCTCCGTTTCACCGTATGATTCGGCATACTGGTTCGTGCCGAGATACAAATGGTTCAGGTAAAGCGTGCAGATGAAAACGCACAGCGCGATGCTTATCAACTTTATCAAAAACTTTTTTACCATGACGGCCTCCGAAATCAAAACTGGAAATAGATGAAGTCAGCCATGCCGGACTTTGCCATGAGCAAAATGTAAAGCACTGCCGCAAAGTAGATGAAAAATCTGACGGGCGAACGCTGCTTTTTGACAAGCGGTCCGAGCGGACGGAAATAATCGGCAAACGAAAGCGCGATGAACACGGGGAAGGTGAGAATGAATCTGTAGACCTCAGCCCATGAGCCGAGCAGCGCTTTGACGGTGCCGTAAAGGTTTCCGACGGTCCAGAGAGAAAGGTCAATGTCAAAAACCTTCCATGAAATATAAAGAGCGTCCCGAATCGTATTTGAGCGGAAAATTATCAGCGCGTAGCTGACAAGGCAGAAGGTTATCACAATTGAAAATGCCTTTTCAACGTGCGGGAGCCTGTCAATTCTCAGCAGGTGCTTAAGCTTTTTGCGGGCATTCTTTGTGAGCTTTCCCACAACCTGAAATACCCCGTGCATAGCACCCCACAGAACATAGGTCAGGTTGGCACCGTGCCAAAGCCCGCTGAGAAGGAAGGTTATCACGAGGTTCATGTTTGCCCTGAATTTGCTGCACCTGTTGCCTCCGAGGGGTATGTACACATAGTCGCGGAACCACGTTGAAAGCGAAATGTGCCAATTGCGCCAGAAATCCGCAATTGATGTTGAAAAGTACGGATGGTTGAAGTTTTTCATCAAACGGAAGCCGAGTATACGCGCCGTGCCGATTGCGATATCACTGTAGCCGGAAAAATCGCAGAAAATCTGAATTGTAAACAAAACAGATGCAATTATAAGCGAAACACCGTCAAAGCTCCTCGGAGCGTTGAAAACCTCGGTTACATAGACCGCAAGTGTGTCAGCCACAACGATTTTTTTGAAAAAGCCCCAGGTCATCAGTTTGAGCCCGGAAACCGCCCTGTCATAATCAAAGGTGTGAACCTCGTCGAACTGCGGCATGAGTGTGGTGCTGCGTTCAATGGGGCCGGCGACGAGCTGCGGGAAGAACGACACAAAAAGAGCATATTTGCCGAAATGATGCTGCGCGGGCAAGTCGCCGCGGTAAACATCAATTGAATAGCCCAGCGCCTGGAAGGTATAGAAAGAAATTCCGACAGGCAAAATCAGCGAAAGCGTCGCCGGTTTCACACTGTGTCCGAACAAACCGAAAACGTCGTCGACGAGACCCGAAAAAAAGTTAAAATACTTGAATATAAACAGAATTGCCAGGTTTATTGCAATTCCGAGCGCGAGGAAGACCTTTCGTTTTTGCTTCGTTGACGCTTTTTCCATCAGCAGTGCAACAGCGTAGGTTGAAGCAGTTGAGAACAGCATCAGCAGCGCGTAGGAAGGATTCCACCACATATAAAAAATATAGCTCGCGCCGAGAAGCATCACCCAGCGGAACCGATGCGGCAGCAGAAAATATGAAAATGACACCGCAATAAAAAACACTATAAACTCAACCGAGTTGAAAAGCACAGCTATTTCCCCTCCGGATTTATTGATGTGGCACAACAGGTTGACGGCCGACACCGTTTCCTAATAACATTGTAATTATAACTTATAATGCCGTTTTTGTCAATGTAACTCGCCTGTGTGCATTATTCTATATTGAAAAAGGAACTGCATCAAATGCAGCCGGAGGGCAATACTTTGCCATCCCTTCCGTTTGCTTTCGATGCAGTCCCGGCTTGTTTTTTATCTGTGCTTCCCCGCGGAATATAACAGTGTTTCAGGATTATTTTTGGGCAAGTTTTGCTTCAATATCGTTGCCGATTTCCGTCCTCACCTTTGTCAGCAGTGAATCATCCATGGTGTAATCCGTAAGGCTTTTTGAAACGCGCGCAATTTTATTGTCCACATAGTTCCTTCCGAAAAGGTTTTCGGCAATTGAAAGATACTCAAAATCATCAATGCCGTCGGAGATCTCCTCAAGCCTGAGTGTCGAAACCGGACCGTTTGTTCCGTTGTAGAACAGAGAGCCGTCTCCGAAGGTGTTGTTCCCTGTCCACGGAGTGGTGAGTGGGTCGCCCCAGGGAGAAACAACATCGTACCAGTAGGTTGTATCCCAGTACAGCAGCCCCTGAATGTTGAGAGCTTTCTGCTGCCAGAGAAGCAGCCTGCCCTTTATGCCCTCCCAGTGGATGAAAATGTTGCAGTAATCGCCCTGCGGACCGCAGCAGACATACCACCAGACCTTTGAGCCGTTTGCTTTCATTTTGTTTGTGGCGTCAATGAAATCGGCGGAGGAAAAGGCGTCTGATATTCCGCACATGATGTTGCTTCTGCCGGATTGGAGGTCGGCGGTGTAATAGGTCTCGCCGTTTTCCGTAAAGCTGACGGTGTTTGCGGGAGTCACCATGTTGTATCCGGGGCAAAGCCTTTTCAGCCGGTCTGTCATCTGATTGTAGGTTTCATACGCTTTGAGAGTGGCGGGCTCATCAATCGGATAAAAATATCCCTTCTTTGCCCACTCCGGATTTGACTGCACCTTTTGATAATACGCCTGCAAAACAGCGTCATTTCCCGAATAGGGTATTGTAAACGACTTTACTCTCGGGTCGCTCATGTATTTGTCCGCCCGGGGGTCGAGAATGTCATAAGGCAGATAATGCGGAGAAATTTTATGTGAAACCAGATATTCATAGTATTCTTCATAGAGACGCTGCGTCTCTGCCGGATTGTTGACGGTGTTGTGCGTCCATTCAATGCTGCCTCTGTTCAGGCCGAACGCCGTGTCGGAGGTGGGAGTTTCGGGCAGAGTGAAATCCCATACTTTGGCGGTGACGGTTGCGATAAGCTCAACCTTATTATCGTTTTCGTCGTTCATCACCTTGACCGTTGCGGTGTAAGACCCGGCGGGAGTGTCCTTGTCCGCGTGAACCTGAATATAAAACGGCCAGTTTTTGGCATAGCTGAGCCTTATGCTCCGCGCTCCCCAATACGGTACAAGAGCATCGGGGAATTTGCCGTAATATTTATCCGTATCGCAGGTTATGTATTTTTCCTCAAAAACCTTGCTTTCCAGCACATTGCCGTCTTTGTCCTTGAACGGTGAAAATTCAATTGTATAGGAGTGCCTGGTGCTGTTGAACTTTGAGCGCAGAACAATCTGACACGCCTCATATTCGTTTCTTGCAAGGCGGATGTCATATGCGGCAACCTTGTCAATATACTCGTCCTGCTGTATCTTCCTTGTCGAGTCATAAAAGCAATAGGTCACGACGGATGAACGGTCATAATAAACACCCTGGAAATCAATGCTTAGGCCGAGATTGTAGCCGATGCCGAGAATTGCCACAAGAAAGGAGCAAAGGGCACGCCTGAGAACAAGTGCGTAATTGCCGAGTGCGAACATAAAATCATCTCCTCAAATATTGTGTCAAAGCACCGTGCAGGTGCATTAATCCGCGTAAATATTATAACATAATGTTCCGATAAAGCAAGTAGTTTTGGCTAATCCGTTACTAACGCGGCAATATGCACAGCTCCTTATGAGAGTATTCCTGAAAAATAAAAAAGCAACCGCACCGATTTGTTTCGGATGCGGTTGCCTGTGCTTTGAAGTGTATAAGTTGCGTCGGAACTATGCCCGGGCGGTGCCGTGGGCAAATCAATCTACTGTGACTGTGCCGTCCTCGGCAATTGTGATTTTCATGCCGTCCTTGACATATGCGAGAAACTCGTCACCCAAACGGTCAACGGCGGTTATGGTGTTGTCTGTCCAGATATCCGCGAGGATAACGCCGGCGGCGGCAAGGGAATCAATTGACTCGGAGAACAGCATTGCCTTGGGCGCAATGCCGAGCGCGCACACGGTGTGAAGAACCATGCCGCCTGTTGTTGAGCCGATTGTTTTGGGCAGGCACAGAGCCATGCCGGTCAGGTTCTTGCCGTATATGTCGGAGTTGTTCTGGTCTGAGCAGATGACCTGCTTTGCCTTTTTGAGTGCGCTTTTCTGGAAGGTGGCAAGCGTGTTGACACCCTGCCTTGAAACGACCGCGTCAGCCGTCATGTTTCCCGCAACCACGGGACGCCCTTTGAATACTTTGCTCATAAATCAAAAGCCTCCTTTGACGGCGATTGTCGTAATCTCATCGTCAGTGAAATACCTGGCTGTGGTGTAGGTGCGCAGCTTGTTGGAATTTGTGACAACAGGCTTTTTGCCGCACAGCGGGTTGTTCATGTACATCAGCGGGCAAATGCTCGTGAGTTTGATGCCGAAGGAAATGAGCTTGTCATATGCCGCCTTGTTGTCTGCCTTGAAATGCTCAAGCACCTCGGGAGCGGAGGTCATTATCGTGTTGAGGCCGACCTTGCTCTTGCCCTGCTTTTTGAGCTCCGCCTCAAACCTGTCTGCCCACAGACCGAGCTGTGAATATGTGAGATGCGGACAGCCGATGAAGCAGCGGTCGGGCTGTGCGTCGGGATTCTTCCAGATGTTCGGATAACTGTCGCGAACTCTTTTCAGCTCGGCGTCGTCGATAACATAAGTTTTCGCGTCGGAGTTGATGAGCGCGTCGCCGATTTCGGCAGCCTCCGGGGTGAGCTTGTCAATGTGATAAAGTCCGACAGCACCGTTTGACGCGGTTGCGGCACCCATGTCCTTGAGATAAGCCTTCACATCGTCGGTCAGCTCAGTGCCGAGGAAGCGGTCAAGCCCCTTTATGTAGGGAACATCCTCCATAACCTTCATGCCGATTGCGCTGCCGAGAATCTGTGCTTCGGGGAGCTTGTCGGTTTTTACCTCGATGATCCACTTCGCCTTTCTGCCCTCGTCCGTGAGCAGGTCAAACTCGGGAACCTTGCCGAGAATTGCGCCGAACAGCTCAATGATGCCGGAGTTGCGGTTGCAGCGCGCGCCGAGGACGGAGTTCGCATAAACAACCGCGGAGGACTCTGCCCACGAGAGCACGTCGCCCTTTTTGGGAACATTGCCCACCTCGGGAAGATAGCAGGTGCAGGAAAATGACTTGCTGCTCTTGAGGCCGAGCTTTTTGAGCTGCTCCTCGTAGCTGTCCTGCATGCCGTAAAGGATTTTGTTGAAGATTAATTTCTCAAGAAAATTGCACTTTACGTTTGCATAGTCAATCGGGCGGGGGTCAAGAGTGAAAGGCTCGGTTGCCTTCAGTCCGCCGGAAATGAGCTCATCCATAATCGAAAACACCGGCTTGAGCACGGAGATGCCGAAGCTTGTGACAAGGTGCGAGGAGCCGACTGTCGGGACAAATCTTTTTGCGCCGAAAGCATCACCGTAAAGCACAAGGGTTTTGATAACCTTTGCCATTGCCTCGCCCTTGGAGCCGTTGAGAATTTCAACCTCCTCGGGCGTGAGCTGCATGTTGTAAGTCATAAATTTATATCTCCTCTCTTAAAGGTTGAGAGCGCAGGCGTAACCGCTCTTTGTTGCCTCAAACACTTTGCCGCCGCGGAAGCTGTCGCCGATGTTGTAAACCTCAACGGTGTTCAGCTCTTTCTGGATTGCATGGAACAGTGCCTCGTCGGGTCTGCCGCCGGCGGCGAGAATCACAAGGTCGGTGGGGATGAAAACATCCTCAAACTCTTCCTTGATTTTCGGTGCAAGCGGGTTAAGTACGTTTTCGGGAAGAATCGGAGTCCAGGTAAGATAGGGGTCGGGCACGGACTTCGATTTGTTTTGTGAAACGTTGACACCGTCGGGCTTGAACTCGGTAAGCTTTGTGCAGTTGAGAAGCTTGATGCCGGAGTCGAACATGTATTTGAGCAGATAGCCTCTGTTCGCGGTGCAGGTGTGGTTCATGATGTACGGTGTCATTTCAACAACCGTAACCTCCTTGCCGAACTCCTTGTTGAGGAAATACGCCGTTTCGCAGCCGACAACGCCGCCGCCGATAACAACAATCTTTTTTGCGTCCTTAACAAGCTCGGGATGCTCGAGAACGTCCACAGCCTGTGCGGTTTTTGCAGTTTCAAAGCCCTTGAGCGGGAGTGAAGTATCCTTTGTTCCGGCACTGACGACGATTTTGTCAAAGCTCTCGGTTTTGAGCAGCTCGGGTGTCGCCGTTGTGTTCAGGCGAAGCTCAAAGTCGTAGTCCCTTGCCGCGCGTTCACACTCGGAATTGAGGAACTTGAGATAATTCGCAACGTCGAATTTGATTTTCGGAACGCTGCCCGCATTTAGCCTTCCGCCGACCTCGCCGCGCTGCTCAAACAGCACAACCTTGTGGCCCCTTTGTGCCGCTGTGATTGCGCACATAATGCCGGCCGGTCCCGCACCGATAACGGCAACCTTCTTCGGGGAGGCAGCCGGAGCGGGTGTTTCGGGATAAATCTCCTCAAAAGCGGTTCTCGGATTGACGGCGCACTGGGGATGGCCGCCGTCAACAAACTCGTTGAGGCACGCCTCCTGACAGCCGATGCACGGACGGATTTCGTCAACCCTGCCTGTTCGCGCCTTGTTGGGCCACTGCGGGTCCGCAAGCAGCGGTCTGCCGAGCATAATCATGTCGCACATACCGTCTCTCAAAGCCTTTTCCGCCAGATCCGGGTAGCCGAGCTTGCCGACAGCCACAACAGGCACGGGAATTCCGGCATTGGAGAGGACGTTGTTCTTTGCAAAATAATCCTTGGCAACCTTTGCAATGTCGAGGAAGCATCCGGGAGGCATTGATCCGGGGGGATGCGGAAGCCACCAGTTGTCGTAACAGCCGAGGTCAACGTCAAACATATCAACACCGGCAGCAACGAGATTTTTCATGTATTCAAGGGTCTGCTCAATTGTTCTGCCGTTGCGGAACTTCTTGAGAGATTTGGTGCTGTCCATCCTGTCGCCGTAGGTCTCGTTGAGGGCGAGGGAAAGATCGATGCGGTACATAATCGGGAAGTTTTTGTCCGTACGCTCACGGATGCACTTGATCATGTCGATGCCGAACTGCTGCCAGTCCGCGTACCTGCCGAGCTTGCGGCGGTTGAAGGCGGGGTTGGTGAGCTGTTCAATCATGTAGCCCTCATGGCCGTGAAGATAGATGCCGTCAAGATTCATTGCCTTTGCGTCCGCCGCTGCCTGACCGATGTTCTTGATCATCTTTTTGCAGGAATGGTCGGACAGCCTCAGGCAGGGCACCTCGGGCATATACCAGTTGGGATTAAAGGATGCCGAGCCGGGGAATTTCAGCGAATTCACAAGGCACTGCGGGTTGCCCACTCTGCCCAGTCCGGCGGTTGCCTGCAGGAAAATGCGGGCACCGTAGGAATGAACGCCTGCGGCCAGGTCGCGCCAGCCGGCGAAAACTGTTCTGCTGCGGTCAATCCTCGGGAAATAGGTCAGCTCGCCGAGCTCGGTGAGGGAGTTGTCTATTCCGTGCGTGACGGGAATGAGGCCGGTTGTAATCAACCCGACTCCGCCCTTTGCCCGCTCAAAAAAGTACGCAAGCATTTTTTCGTTCGGACGTCCCGTTTCGTCGCACATTGAAATGTTGCCCATGGGGGCCATGACGAGACGGTTCTTGACAGTCATACGGTTAATTCTGATGGGAGAGAAGATACTGTCATAGGGATAAAGTGCCGAGGTCATCTGTCCCTTTTTCAGCTGACTGTCATCTTTAAACCAGTCGGCGTAAAAATCCATCAGGGACTGAACCTGAGTGTCCTTGTGCATAGGTATTCCTCCTGTATAATCACCGCCGGAGCGGCTCATTTCAATTTAACAATCGGCCACATCCGTGCCGCACAGGGCGCAGATGTGACCGCGTTTCTTCCTTTTACGGAAGCAGCCTCAGCAGAAAGCCGAGAACGGCACCGAAGCCTTTCATAAAGTTGTTGAACCCCACGCCGATTTTGCCGAGGAAATTTGTCCACCATTCGGCACGTTCCTCATCGGTTTTGTCAGGCTCGGAGCTTTCATAAGTAAGCTCTGTGTCCGCCTCGATGTCTGAAGCGGGGGAATTGCCCTCAACACTGCAAATCTGTGTATCTTCACAGGCAGCCGAGACGCAAAAAGTCTGTGCCGCCGCAAGGGAAAACATCATGCAAATTGCCACTGCCATTGAGATAGCCTTTTTCATAAAAACATCCCCTCAGTCAATATTATGTTACTTGTTGCGGATTACATGCTGCCCAGCAGAGCGTCTATCAGCTTGCCGAGAAGAGAGAGAAGCTGGTTGCCGTTGATAATTGTCCAGAAATCGTTGAAGCTGACAGCGAACTCAAGAAACGGCTTTGCGACGTTTCCGAAAACTGTGAGAATGTTGTTGACATAATCAATTAATGTACCGATATCCATTTTCGCACCTCCTTTTCCTTTTTCGATGTCCGCAGACATCACCATACACCCGTGAGTATATATCCTTACAATAGCACAATTGCATAATTATTTCAATACTGCAGCGAGAATTAGCAATAAATTTTGTTAATTAAAGTTAATCTTTTGGACAAGACTTTTATAAAAAATGAGTGTATAATATACAAAATTTGTATTAAAAACCATCTCGCGCGCGGAAAAATTTGCAAAGAGGGAAGGACAATATTTATGGCTGACAATGTGCCCGAAATCAAAGGCTATCTCAGGAACTTCATGCTCAAGGTGCCCGAACCGATTTACAAATGCAGCGGAATCAAAATATTCGGCAGGCGGATAAAATCCGTGCTGTTTTCAACCGACGTGAGCATAATCCGCAACACAAACGCTGACGCCGTGATTGCCGTTTATCCGTTCACTCCCCAGCCTATAATCACACAGTCGGTGATGGTGGCTGCCGATTTGCCGGTGTTTGTCGGTGTCGGCGGCGGACTCACGCAGGGCACCAGGGTTGTCAACCTGGCACTGCATGCGGAGTTTCAGGGCGCGATAGGCGTTGTCGTCAACGCCCCTACAAGCTCGGCTGTAATATCTCAGCTCAAAGAGACAATTGATGTCCCGGTTGTTGCAACAATTGTGTCAATGCTTCAGCTTGACGACAAAATCTCAGCCGGAGCCGATATCCTCAACGTCTCCGCCGCGGCGGGAACTGCGGAGCTTGTCGCCAAAATCCGTGAAAAGCACCCCGATGTGCCGATAATCGCAACAGGAGGGCCGACCGACGAAACAATCATCAAAACAATCAACGCCGGCGCGAATGCCATCACCTGGACTCCGCCGTCAAACGGCGAGGTTTTCAAAAGTATTATGGATGCTTACAGACAGGGCAAGCCCCATCCGGATTTTTGAAAATGGAGAATGGCAGACGGAGAATTATACTTCTTGACGAGGTGCGCGGACTTTGCGTTGCGCTCATGGTGTTTTATCATCTGTTTTATGTTCTGGGGGACGCTTTCGAACTGGGTTTCATGCACACTTCACAAAAGTTCTTTGAGCCTCTTCAGCCGTTTTTCGCTTCGGTTTTTATTTTTATTTCGGGGATATCCTCCAGACTTTCCAGAAGCAATTTAAAGCGCGGGGCAAAGCTGATGTGCGTTGCTCTCGGATTTACGGCGGTGACGGTTCTTGTCCTGCCGCTGCTCGGATTTTCGGGGAATGAAATCTTCTTCGGTATTCTGCATCTGTTGGCATCATGTATGCTGATATTTGCCTTGATAAAACCTCTGACGGACAAAATTCCGCCTGCCGTCGGCTTTGCGGTGTGCACAGTGCTTTTTTTCGTTACCTTTGCTGTGCCGTCGGGCTTTTTGGGGCTGTCAAAAAGCCTTGGGGTCGCTCTGCCGGACAGCTTATACACCTTCATGCCCGCAGCCGTCCTCGGCTTCCCGCCGGACAGCTTTCACTCAGCGGATTACTTCCCGCTGATACCGAACCTGTTTGTATTTCTGGCAGGAACATTCTTCGGAGTGTACGCCGCAAGGGGACAGCTCCCCGAAAGCTTCTACAAGGGGCGGGTTCCGTTTTTGTCGTGGACGGGGCGGCACGCACTGATAATTTATGTGCTGCATTGGCCGATAATATTTGTGTTGGGCTTGATAATTTCCTGACAATATTGTATAATAGAGAGAGTAATTTACCGAAAGGATGAAATATTATGGACAAAACAAAGGTCAAACTCAACATATGCGGAGCGGATTACACAATCACTACGGATGACGACATAAAATACGTCTCCGCTCTCGGCGACGAGCTGGACGGACTGCTCACAAAAACAATGCGCGAAAACAGCCGTATTTCCATCACTCAGGCGGCGATTCTCGCGGCGTTAAGCTATGCGGATCAATACAAAAAGGCGGAGCTCAGCTCCGACAATCTGCGCTCGCAGATCAAGGAATATCTTGAGGATGCCGCCCGCGCCAAGATGGATGCCGAAATTGCAAAGCGCGAGGTCGAAAGGCTCACAAGAGAGCTGCAAAGCCTTCAGTCAAGATTCAAAGCTAATCAGTGATGCCTGAAATTCTTGCCCCTGCGGGCAGCCCGGAGGCGCTCACCGCCGCGGTGCGCTGCGGTGCGGACGCTGTTTATCTCGGAATGAAGCAGCTCAACGCACGCAGGAACGCGGGGAATTTTGAATTTGATGAGCTTGTGCGGGGCGTAAAATACGCCCATGCAAGAAATGTAAAAATATACCTTACCCTTAACACGCTCGCGACAGATGCCGAGCTGCACAGCCTTGCGGTTTCAGCTGTGCAGCAGGCATGTGACGCGGGCGTTGACGCGCTCATCGTGCAGGACTTGGGTGTGGCGGCTCTTGCAAGGGAGACGGCTCACGATATGCCCCTGCATGCGTCAACACAGATGTCCGTTCACACTCTCTCCGGCGTGGAGCTGCTGCGGGAAAACGGATTCAAAAGATGCGTGCTCGCGCGTGAAATGAGCGGTGAGGAAATCGGAGCGATTGCCGCCCGCACCGATGCGGAGCTTGAGGTGTTTGTTCACGGTGCGCTGTGCATGTGCGTTTCCGGGCAATGCTATCTCAGCGCCATGCTCGGCTCGCGGAGCGCGAACAGGGGGCAGTGCGCCCAGCCGTGCAGGCTTCCCTTCGCGGCGGAGAACGGCACGGGAAACGATTTGAGTCTGCGCGACCTGTCCCTGATTGATTTTTTGCCGGAGCTTGCCGAAATCGGTGTAACCTCCTTCAAAATCGAGGGCAGAATGAAGCGCCCGGAATATGTTGCGGCGGCGGTGACCGCGTGCAGGCGAAAGCTCGAAAACAAGCCGGATGCCGAAATCGGCGGCGCACTCAGGGCTGTGTTTTCACGCTCGGGCTTTACCGACGGTTATTTCAAGGGCGAAATCGGAAGAAGCATGTTCGGTATTCGCAGGAAAGAGGACGTTGAACGGGCGGCGCCCGTGCTCAAAAACCTCGCCTCGCTCTATGCGAAGGAGCCGGCGCGCGTTCCTGTTGATATGTGCTTTACGGCACTGAAAGGGGAGACGGCGAGTCTAGCGGTTTCTTCGGGAGGTAAATCGGTTTTTGTGCGCGGAGATACTGTTCCGGAGCAGGCTGTGAACAAGCTGGCAACCCGCGAAAGCGTTGCGACGCAGCTTGAAAAATGCGGCGGCACACAGTTCTTTGTCCGCTCGCTCGACTGTGAGCTGGACGAGGGCTTGAGTCTGCCTGCTTCACAGCTCAACCAATTGCGCAGACAGGCACTTGAAAGCCTGAATGAAGCGCTGTCAGCACACAAATTATGTGAATTTTCGCCAAAAGCTGTGGAGTATTCTGTGCATAACGCTAAAAAGCAAGAGCTTTATGCACGTTTCACCTCCGAAAAGCAGCTTCCGGATGATTTATATTGCTATAATAAAATCATACTTCCGCTCGAAATGAAAAGCTATGATTTCGGTGTGCCCGCTGCGGCGGAGCTGCCGAGATTTATGTTCGGCAGGGAGGATATTGTGCTTGAGCAGCTGCTTCGTGCGCGCGAAAACGGTGCGTCTGAGGCTTTCGTCTCAACTATTGACGGACTTGCGCTCGCAAAAAAAGCCGGTATGCGCGTTATGGCGGGCATCGGCACAAACCTGTTCAACACTGCGGCGCTCGGCGAGATTGAGCGGCTGGGGGCGGACAGCGCCGTGCTTTCTTTCGAACTGGATGTTAAAAACGCGTCAAGGCTCGGCGGAAAAATTCCGCGGGGCGCTGTGGCATACGGGCGACTGCCCTTGATGACAACACGCTGCTGTCCGGTCAAAAACGGAAAAAGCTGTGCGGAGTGCGGCTCGTCGGGCGGCTTGACAGACCGAATGGGTGTGTTCTTCCCCGTCCGGTGCTTCGGCGGCTGTCCGCAGCTGCTCAATTCCAGACCGCTGTGGATGGGCGACAGAAAAAAAGAGCTCGGCTTTGCGGATTTTCTGTTGCTGTATTTTACCGTTGAAAACGCGCACGAATGCAAAAAGGTTACGGCGGATTTTCTTGCCTCCGCTCCGCCCTCCGGGGAGTTCACAAGAGGGCTTTACTACCGCGGAGTGTGAGCAAGCCCATGCCGTTGCTATAGAAAACGACCGCTTTGCAATATCCAAAAATTTCCGGAATTCGGGACTTGACAAACGGAAAAGAGCAGTGTATAATTACGCCATATTCAAAGGCTGTGATGGGAAAAAGTAGCCTTGCATCCGTGCAGTTCAGAGAGCCGTTGTCGCTGAGAATTCGGTCTGCCGAGCAAAGTGAAGAACATCCCGGAGCCGCAACCCGAACCGGTTTTCCGCAGTAGGGCTCGCCGCTTATCGGAGCGTTATTTCCGAAGGTGTTGATTGACACCGTGAGATGAGCCGCAAGGCTAAATTGGGTGGTACCGCGGAGAGCTTTTAATGCGCTTCGTCCCTGATTATTTTGGGGACGAAGCGCTTTTTGTTTTTTTTTCTTCGTCCGCACAGCAGGAAAGGATATGTAGAAATGGCAAGAAGATATTGCGGAAAAATCGGAGAAAAGGACATAGGTTCAAAGATTACGGTTTTCGGCTGGGCGCAGACCAAGCGCGACATGGGCGGCGTGATTTTTGTTGACCTCAAGGACCGCGAGGGCGTGCTGCAAACCGTCTTTGACCGCGGCATAGCCTCCCCGGAGAGCTTCCTTTCGGCAGAGGGAATTCACGCGCAGGACGTTGTGAAAATGACCGGCAACGTGCGGGAGCGCGGTGAGGAAACCTACAACCCCAAGCTGCCCACAGGAACGGTTGAGCTTGCGGTTGAAAGCGCCGAGATTCTTTCCCGTGCGAAGCCGCTGCCGTTTTCACCCGACGCGGAGACCACGGCACGCGAAGACCTGAGAATGAAATACCGTTATCTCGACCTTCGCCGTGAGTCAATGCAGAACAACCTGCGTTTTCGTCACAAAGTCGCAAAGGCTGCAAGGGATTATCTGGATGCTGACGGTTTCACCGAAATCGAAACTCCGATGCTTGCAAAATCCACACCCGAGGGTGCGAGGGAATATCTTGTTCCCAGCCGCGTGCATCAGGGCAGTTTCTACGCCCTGCCGCAGTCTCCGCAGATTTTCAAACAGCTTTTGATGGTCGGCGGAATGGACAAATATTATCAGATTGCCCGCTGCTTCCGGGATGAGGATCTGCGGGCAGACCGTCAGCCCGAGTTCACGCAGGTTGACATGGAAATGTCGTTTGTCGAACAGGATGATGTTCTCGTTCACCTCGAAAGGCTTTTCAAATCAATTGTGCGCGAAGCGCTGGATGTTGAGATTGCTTACGATTTTCCGCGGATGACCTGGAAGCACTCCATGGACACCTACGGCTGCGATAAGCCTGATCTGCGCTTCGGTATGCCGATTCATGACATTTGCGACATTGCAGCAGACTGCGGCTTTGAGGTCTTCGGCAGGGTTATAAAATCCGGCGGACTTGTCCGTGCGCTTTGCATACCCGGCGGGGCTGCGTTCACGCGCACACAAATCGAGCAGCTTACTGAACTTGCCTGCAAAAACGGCGCGAAGGGCATGGCATGGATAGCGATAAAAGAGAACGGTGAAATCTACTCAATCCTCGACAAATTCCTCACGCACGCGGAAATTGAGGCGATTGCGGAACGGACACAGGCGAAGAACGGCGACCTGATTGTGTTCTGCGCCGATGAATTTGACGTTGTATGCCGCACACTGTGCGCGTTGAGGCTGTTTGCCGGCGATATGCTCGGCTTGAGAAGTGCGGATGATTTTCGCTTTGTGATTATCACCGAGTTCCCGCAGTTTGAATACTCTCGGGAGCAGGGAAGATACCTTGCAATGCACCATCCCTTCACAATGCCTTTTGAGGAGGATTTGCAGTATCTGTTCACGCAGCCCGACAGAGTCAGGGCGCAGGCTTACGATGTGGTTCTCAACGGTGTCGAGCTCGGCAGCGGTTCAATCAGAATCCATCGCGCGGACATTCAGCAAAAGATGTTTGAGGCTCTCGGCTTCGGCAAAGAGGAAATTGAGGATCGCTTCGGCTTCATGGTTGAGGCGTTCGCTTACGGCACTCCGCCGCACGGAGGCTTTGCCTTCGGGCTTGACCGCCTTGTGATGCTGCTCCTCGGCGCGCCGTCGCTGCGAGAGGTCATAGCCTTCCCGAAGAACAAGGAGGCAGTTTGTCCTCTGACATCGGCACCGGCGGCGGTTGACCGAAAACAGCTTGACGAGCTGGGACTCCTCAACCTTCAGCCTGCTCAGGACGGAAAGCGCAAAGGCGGCGCGAACGTTGACACTGCGGGTGTTGCCGCTCTTTCCGGGCTGTCGCTTTCGGGCGAAAGGCTCAGCTCGCTCGGCAGGGATATGCAGGCAATAGTCGGCTTTGCGAACGACATCTCGAACATTGACCTTTCCGACATACCGCTCACCGTTCACGCCGCGGGGCTTGTCAATGTGCTGCGGCAAGACACACCGGAAAGCAATTTTTCAAGAGACGAGCTTTTGTCAAACGCCCCGGTGACAACACCGGAAGGATATATCGCCGTGCCGCGTGTCAGGCTTGATTAACACCGAAATCAGTTGAGAGAGGAAGTGCCGAAATGACAACAATGAGCATATGTGAACTGTCCCGGAAGCTCCGTACACGGGAAATTTCCGTCCCGGAGCTGACGGAAAAATATATAGAGAAAATAGAAGAAAAAGAAGAATCGATTCACGCCTATATTACCCTCACACCGGATGAGGCAAGAAAGGCAGCCCTGCTTTCGGATTCGCGGTATTCAAAGGGTGCTCAGCTCAGCGCCCTCGACGGTATTCCGGCGGGAATCAAGGACAATATCTGCACAGCCGGAGTCAGAACCACCTGTGCCTCAAAAATGCTTGCAAGTTTTGTCCCGTGCTATTCGGCAACCGTCATCGAAAAACTCGGGCGCTCGGGGCTTGTCATGCTCGGCAAGCTGAACATGGACGAGTTCGCAATGGGCTCAACCACCGAAAGCTCGTTTTTCGGCGCAACAAAAAACCCCGCCGACATAACCTGCGTGCCCGGAGGTTCATCGGGAGGCAGTGCGGCGGCGGTTGCGGCGGGAGAAGCGGCATACGCCATCGGTTCAGACACAGGAGGCTCCATCCGTCAGCCCGCGGCATTCTGCGGAGTTGTCGGCATGAAGCCGACCTACGGCAGGGTTTCGCGCTTCGGTCTGGTTGCTTTTGCGTCCTCGCTTGACCAGATAGGTCCGTTGACCAAAACCGTCAGTGACAACGCGCTCGTGTTCGAAGCCATTGCCGGTTCGGACGGACGTGACTCAACAAGCGTCACCGCTCCCGGCGGCTTTTCGGTGGACATCGGCAGGGATATCAAGGGCCTGCGTATCGGTCTGCCGCGCGAGTTCTTCGGTGAGGGCTGCACACAGCAGGTCAGAAAAGCGGTGTATGATGCGGCAGGAGTGTTTGAAAGTCTGGGCGCGGAGATTGTTGACGTGTCGCTGCCCTCGCTGAGCAGCGCTCTGTCGGCATATTACATCATTTCCAGTGCGGAGGCCTCCTCAAATCTTGCACGCTTTGACGGCGTGCGGTACGGCTGCCGCTGCGGGGAGGGCGACAGTGTTGAAGAGCTGATACGGTCAACGAGAAACGAGGGCTTCGGCGATGAGGTCAAGCGCCGCATAATGCTCGGCTCGTTCGCGCTCTCCTGCGGCTACCGCGATGCTTATTACAAAAAGGCACAGCAGGTCAGAACGCTCATAAGACGTGATTTTTCAAGGCTGTTTGAAAGCTGTGACGCGCTTCTTTCGCCGGTTGCGCCGACTCCGGCATACAAGCTCGGCGAAAAGACGCACAGCCCGGTTGAAATGTATATGGGTGATGTTTACAGTGTGCCGGTCAACATTGCGGGCATACCTTCACTCGCACTTCCCTGCGGAAAAACACCCGGGGGTCTGCCGCTCGGAATGCAGCTGATGGGTGCGGATTTCTCGGAGAGTCTGCTGTACAGAATCGGCTCGGCATATGAGGAGGCGACAAAATGATTTACAAAGACTATGAAGCGGTGATCGGGCTTGAGGTACACGTTGAACTGAAAACCGCAACAAAGATTTTCTGCTCATGCAAAACGGATTTCGGCGCTGAGCCGAACACGCAGTGCTGCCCGGTGTGCATGGGAATGCCCGGCACACTGCCGGTGCTCAATGCAAAGGTTGTTGATTTTGCCGTCACGGCGGGGCTTGCGTCAAACTGCCGCATTGCCCGCTATTCAAAGCTTGACAGAAAAAACTATTTTTACCCCGACCTGCCCAAGGCTTACCAAATCTCGCAGTATGACCTGCCGCTGTGCGAGCACGGTTATCTGGACATTGTCACCGAAAGCGGTGAAACAAAGCGCATCGGCATCACGAGGATTCACATTGAGGAGGATGCGGGCAAACTTGTGCACTCACAGTCCGGAGACACGCTCATTGACTGCAACCGCTGCGGAGTGCCGCTCATTGAAATCGTATCCGAGCCGGATATCCGCAGTGCCGCGGAGGCCTCGGCCTATGTCAGAAAGCTGCGTTCCGTTATGCTTTACACCGGCGTTTCGGACTGCCGCATGAATGAGGGCTCGCTTCGCTGCGACGTGAACCTGTCCGTCCGAAAAGCGTGTGAAACAGCACTCGGCACACGCACGGAAATGAAAAACCTGAACTCATTCAGGTTCATTGAGCAGGCGGTGGAAAGCGAGTTCCGCAGGCAGGTTGACGAGCTGGAGAGCGGAAGGAAAATTGTGCAGGAAACCAGACGCTTCGACCCGCAGTCGGGCAAATCGGTGGCAATGCGGCGCAAGGAAAACGCTGATGATTACCGCTATTTCCCCGACCCGGATCTGCCGCCGATAGAGCTTGCAGAGGAAAAAATCGAGGCACTTGCGGCGGCGATTCCTGAGCTTCCGGACGCGAGAATGAAGCGTTATGCGGAAAAATATATGCTCAAACCTTCGGACAGCGAACTGCTCACAGCCGACAAGGCGGTTGCCGACTTCTTTGAAAGCGCGGCGGAGCAAACGGATTATCCGAAATTGATGTGTGCGCTCATAATCGGCGAAATGCTCAAGCTTGTTGACCCGGACAGTGCGCAGATACCGCTTTCTCCTCTCAATGCTGCGGGGGTCGCTCAGCTTTACGGAGAGCAGACAATAAACTTCGGCACAGCAAAGACGGTGCTCAAGGCAATTTACGAGCAGGATTTAAACCCCGAAAAATATGTCGCGGAACATGGTCTCGCACAGATTAACGACAGGGAAGCGATATCGGGAGCTGTTGCCGCCGCAATATCGGCAAACCCGAAGGCAACGGCAGATTACCGCAACGGAAAAACAGCCGCAATCAAAGTGATTATCGGAGCAGTCATGGCAAAAACAGCCGGGCGAGCGAACCCCGAAATTGTGAGTGAGCTTGCGGAAAAGGCACTGAGGTAACGGCTGAAAAAAGTTCCCAGTCCGGCAATATTCGTTGCTCCCGCGCTGACTGAGAAAAACGCGCAGCGTTACGCATCCCGGAATGACCCGCATTTCTACTAAGCAAAAATATGCGCAAAAAAGCCGCAGGCAGGTGAATTAACACCGGTCTGCGGCTTGACTGTGTTTTTTGTTTTACACCAGTGACATTATCTGCGCCACAACAACAACAGAATTTGACACCATTTCATTGATGACAACCGGAACCCTTGATTGGTTGATGCCGGTGTCTTTTTTTGCACCGCCGTTCTTAACAGCGGAAAAGTCATCAGTGTTGATAACGCCGTCATGCGAAACGTCCGCAGCAAACTCCGCAGCATCGGAAAGTCCGGGGTCTGTGCTGCCGTCCGCAAGCAGACTGACAAGAAAAGCATCCATGCCGTTAATCTTACCGTCGCCGTTGAGGTCTCCGAAAAGCACGAACGAGGCAGAGTCAATCACATTGCCGTTCTTGAGCAGAGAAACTGTGCAGCCTGTTCTGACAGGGTCTGTCTC
Source organism: uncultured Eubacteriales bacterium (assembly GCA_964540415.1). Classification (GTDB taxonomy): domain Bacteria; phylum Bacillota; class Clostridia; order Oscillospirales; family Acutalibacteraceae; genus CAZIMM01. The sequence continues at coordinate 8,757 of CAZIMM010000003.1, read as the reverse complement.
GGAAAGAACAGTACCGCCGGCATCCTTGAAAACAAGCCCGGTGTTGCTGAACTGAGCGCGTGCTGCGGAAACAATAGCGTCCGCGTCGAGGTTTGTGACAAAGCCCGAGTTGAGTTCAAGCGACGCGCCGTCAATCAGAGAAAGCTGTTCAAGCGCGGTTATTGAAACAGAGTCATTTGTGACACTGCACTGAAGGTCTGTGAAATTGCCGTCCGCAAAAGAGGAAAGTGTGGGAGCGGTGAGGGTAAGTGCTGTTGTTCCCACAGCGGCAGAGCGCAGCACGTTGAAGGTGATTGTTGCAAGTGTGCCGGTGCCGGTAAACAGCTCGGTTGTAACTGCGGAAAAAGCAATTTTGTTGCTGCTGTAAGCAAGGTTGCTGTCAGTCACATCCATTGTGTCAAGAATGCTGCCGAAAACAAGCGACACGGGAGACAGAACCGCAGGATCGTATTCAACAAGGAAATCAGCGGCGCTGAAACCGTCGTTCGAGTCAATCGAAACGGTCACACTGAAGGAGTCAAGCGGCTCGGCGCTGTCAACTCCGGCGGCAAGTGTGAAATCAAGCGGGTTGCTTGCCAGAGAGGAAATTCCGAGAAGGCAACAGGTGAGAGCTGCCGCAAGCAGAACACACAAAAGTTTTTTACGCATATGCAACAAACCTTTCAGTAATAGTAAAACAATACCGCAATGTTTATAATAAAGCACAATAGCAGCGATGTCAACATTTTTTTTGAATTTTGTGCTGAAAAGATGACTAAAATGCCAAATCGCCATTATAATCGGATATGCCCGTGGAGTTCCCTACGGTGTCGAGCAGCATCTTTCGCAGGTCGGGCCGGGTGCCGTCGGACATCTTTATTTTCTTTTGTGCAGAGCGGAGAACAAAGCCTGTGCGGCGCAGAAATTTTTCAAGCACGTCATATTCCGGCGTGCCTTTGACATACGGCTGGTCGCCTGCAAAAATGTTTCTCACAACGGTCACGGCGAAATCCTTGAGCAGAACATGCTTCACCGCCTTGTCCGTTCTGAAAAACAGCATTCTGCCGATGCCGCCGAGGGTGACACTGTTGAGAAATCTGCCGCCGAGAGTGACCGGTATGCGAAGCGCCTTTTTCGGAGATGCACCGATGCGCCGCATGAAATAGGGATAATCGTCACGCATTGCTTCGAGAATGACGGTTATCATCCTGTCAAAATGGCTGTCAAAAAACTCCTTGTTGCTCATTTCGGGATGTTCACGCTCAAAAGAGGGAACCTCAACGGATTCTACATGCACGAGATGCTCGTTCTCGATTGTGATTTTCCTGTAATTTGCCGGACTGCCGACAAGCGCGCTTGTGCACACATCATAAAGCGGGTTGCCCTGAGCGCTGACGAATTTTTTGATGCTCTGGTTGTGCATGTGCCCGGTAAAAACAAGGGGTACGCCGCCGTCTGCAAGCAGGGTTGCGACTTGTCGCCAATTCTTCATTCTCGCGTCTTCGACAAACTCAAAAATCGGCGAGCCGGGAATGACGGGATAATGGTTGATTGCAAACAAAAATTCATTGTCCCGCTTTGCGCTGCTCATCTGAAGCTTTATCCATCCGGTGAGCCGTTCACTGAAGGTGCCCTTGTCGTGGCCGTCGGGTGAGCCGTCGGAATTCAGAACAAGCATACGAACCCCGGGGGCAAGCTGCGCCACATATGAAAGGGATTCCCCGTCAAATTCAAGCGCGTCCGCAAAGCCGAAATCGCGGTAAAGCTCCGGCAGCTCCTCGCGGCGTGTGCCTTCAACGGGAGAGAATTCCTCGCCGGCGTAGTTGGTGGCGCTTTCGTTAAAATCGTGGCGGGCGGTGAGTACATAGGTTTTTATGCCCTGCTCACGCAGTGCCTCGAGACGGCGGATAAGGCTTTTGTGGCACTCCTTCTGTCCGTTTTTGGACAGGTCGCCGGGAATAATCAGAATGTCGGCAAAGCGCTCCCGGGCAATTTCCGCAAAGGTCGCGTCAAGAACGGCACTGTTTTCCCGAAGACACATCTGCTCCTGCTTTATGTATTCATCATATGCCGGACCGCCCACGCCGAGCGAATTTTCGTAAAAATGAGTGTCGGTTATCAGATAAAACTTAAGCGGCTGCATAATTTATCAGTCCTTTCGAGCGGTTTAAATCAGTATAACATACAGTATGCAAAAATACAATATTTTCAAATTTGTTCGTTCATTCCGCCATACCGAACCGTTTAATGTATCGGGTTAATTTTGAAAAACTCTTTACATTTCTAAAACATATGCGTATAATTATAGATATATTTTTTGAATAAATTGATTTTATCTAGATTGATTTTATCGGAGTGTGCAATGAACACAGCGTTCAAAAAGAACATAAAGCTGCTCAAGCGGTTTTTGCCGTATTTTTCAGCACATAAGGGCGCTCTCGCGCTTGATTTGTTCTGCGCCGTCGTCACAAGCGTGTGTGAGCTGGCTCTGCCGCTGATTGTCCGGGACATAACCGGCGCCGCAATTGAGGACATTTCCTCGCTGACGGTCAGACGCATACTCTCCGTTGCCGCGTTTTACGTTGCGCTGCGCGCGGCGGACGCCGCGGCGTCATATTATATGTCCTGCGGCGGCCACATCATGGGCAGCAAAATCGAAACAGCAATGCGGAACGATATGTTTTCGCATCTGCAAAAGCTTTCTTTCTCTTTTTATGACAACACAAAAATCGGTCAGCTCATGTCAAGAATCACGAGCGACCTTTTTGATGTCACCGAGTTTGCTCACCATCTGCCGGAGGAGCTTTTCATCGCGCTAATCAAAATCATCGGCTGTATTGCAATCTTTTCACAGATCAGCCTGTCCTTCACGGCAATCATCTTTGTCGTTTTCCCGCTGACGGTTCTGCTCACACGCACAAACCGCCGCAGAATGAGGGCGGCGTTCAAGGAGCAGCGTCAGCAGCTCGGCGAAATCAACGCCGGCACACAGGACAGTCTTTTGGGCATCCGTGTTGTCAAGTCCTATGCCAACGAGAATGTTGAACGTGAAAAGTTCAACGAGGGCTCGCACCGCTTTCTTCACATCAAGCGCAACAGCTACAGATACATGGGCGGCTTCCACACAACGGTGAGGATTGTTGACGGAATGATGTATATCACCGTCCTGACAGTCGGCGCGCTTTACATGATCAACGGAAAAATCACCCCCGCCGACCTGACGGCTTACCTGCTCATGGTCACAACTCTGATGTCGACCGTGCGCAGAATCGTCGAGTTCAGCGAACAGTTCAACCGCGGAATAACGGGAATCGAGCGCTTTTGCGAGGTTATGGATGAGCAGGGCGAGCCGGGCATCGAGGGCGGGCTGGAGCTTGAAAACGTCCGCGGAGAAATTGAGTTCAGGGATGTTACGTTCAAGTATTCCGATTTGGCGGAGAATGTTCTTTCGCACATCAACATTCACATCAACCCCGGCGAATCGGTTGCCGTTGTCGGCCCTTCGGGAGGCGGCAAAACCACGCTGTGCAGCCTCATCCCGCGGTTTTACGAGGTGAGCGACGGACAAATTCTCATTGACGGCAGAAATATCAAGGATTACACCCTCTCCTCCCTGCGCTCACACATCGGTGTTGTGCAGCAGGATGTTTATATGTTTTCCGGCACTGTTGCCGAAAACATTGCATACGGCAAGGCGGACGCTTCGCCGGAGGACATACATAAAGCGGCGGAGGACGCCGGAGCGGACGGGTTCATTCGGGATTTGGCGGACGGATACGACACCTATGTCGGCGAACGCGGTGTGAAGCTTTCGGGCGGTCAGAAGCAGCGGATTTCCATTGCGCGGATGTTTCTGAAAAATCCTCCGATTATCATTCTCGACGAGGCCACCTCATCGCTTGACAATGAAAGCGAAAGGCTTGTCCAGCTTTCTCTCGAAAAGCTGTCAAAGGGCAGGACGACTCTGACCATTGCTCACCGTCTCACCACAATCAGGGGGGCGGACAGGGTGCTTGTCCTCACTCACGAGGGTATTTCCGAGCAGGGCTCGCACGATGAGCTGATGGCTGCCGGAGGCATCTACGCCGAAATGTACAAAATGTATTCACTTTAACTTAATTATTATACGAAAGGATACTTGAAAATGCTCAAAAACATCTCTTCGGTTCTTTCTCCCGAGCTGCTCAAAATCCTCATGGAAATGGGGCACGGAGACGAACTCATCATCGGTGACGGAAACTTTCCCGCCGCCTCCGTTGCAAAAAGACTTGTCAGACTGGACGGTCACGGTGTGCCCGAGGTGCTCGACGCAATTCTCAGACTTTTCCCGCTGGACACTTATGTTGATGCTCCCGTTGCGCTCATGGACAACGGCGATGCCTCCGACAGGCCTCCGATTTGGGAAAGCTACCGCGAAATTGTTGAAAAAAACGAGGGCGAGAAAAAATTCGAGCTTGTCGAGCGCTTTGATTTTTATGACCGTGCGAAGAAGGCATACGCTGTTGTCGCAACGGGCGAAACCGCGATATACGCCAACATCATTCTCAAAAAGGGTGTTGTCATATGAAAAGAGTGCTTGCGTTTGATTTCGGCGCGTCAAGCGGCAGGGCGATTGCCGGCAGCTTTGACGGAAAGAAAATAACCCTCGAGGAAATTCACCGCTTTTCAAACGACCCTGTCAATGTCAACGGCACGATTTACTGGGACGTGCTCCGCCTGTTCCATGAAATCAAGCAGGGAATACTCAAAGCTAAAAATTCCGGCGGCTTCGATTCTGTGGGCATAGACACCTGGGGCGTGGACTTCGGTCTGATTGACAAATACGGTCAGCTGCTTGAAAACCCGGTTCATTACCGTGACCTGCGCACAAAGAACATGATTGAAAAAGCGTTTGAAAGCATACCGAAGGAGGAGCTTTATTCAATCACGGGCATTCAGTTCATGGAGCTGAACACCGTGTTTCAGCTGCTCTCTTTGCGGCTTCACCGCCCGTACATTCTTGAAAGAGCGGACAAAATGCTCTTCATGCCCGACCTTTTCGCATATATGCTCACCGGGGTCAAATCCACAGAGTATTCAATTGCCACAACCTCTCAACTCATCGACCTGAAAACAAAGAGCTGGTCTGACAGAATCATCGGCGCGCTCGACCTTCCGAGAAGCATTTTTGCTCCGATTGTCAAACCCGGAACGGTTGTCGGGAGGCTCAGCCCGGCGGTGTGCGACGAGTGCTCGGTTGAAAGCGTGCCTGTGATTTCCGTGTGTGAGCACGACACTCAGTCGGCGATTACGGCTGTTCCCTGCCCTCAGGGTGATTTTGCGTTTCTGAGCAGCGGCACCTGGTCGCTTTTCGGCACGGAGCTTGACCGCCCGATTGTCAACGAAAAAACGCTTTCAATCAACATCACAAACGAGGGCGGATGCAACGATTCAATCGGCTTTCTCAAAAACATAATCGGGCTGTGGCTCATTCAGGAAAGCCGCCGTCAGTTCGCAAGGGAAGGCACGGAATACAGCTACGCGGAGCTGGAAAAGCTCGCGCTCGGCGCAAAGCCTTTTGCCTGCTTCATTGACCCGGACGATCCTGTGTTTGTTCCGCACGGCAATCTGCCGGAAAGAGTGCGTGAATACTGCAAAAAGACGGGTCAGTATGTTCCGCAGAGCATCGGCGAAATCATGCGCTGCATTTATGAAAGCCTTGCAATGAAATACAGGCTCACCTTTGAAAAGCTGCGCGAGTGCACGGGCAAGGATTATCCGGTGATTCACGTCATCGGCGGCGGTGTCAAGGACACTCTGCTGTGCCGCCTGACGGCGAACTCCTGCAACCGCACTGTCAAGGCAGGCCCTATTGAGGCAACCGTTCTGGGCAACATCGCGGTTCAGCTTGTGGCACTGGGCGAAATCGAATCAATCGAACAGGCAAGAAAAATCATCTCGGAGAGCGAGAGCGTCACGGAGTACACTCCCGACGAGGCAGCCGACTGGGACGAAAATTACAAAGCATTTCTCCGGGCAACCGGAAACTGATTTTTGAAAGGATGGAAACAACATGTCACAACACGCAAGAATAGGTATCAGACCGATTATCGACGGCCGTTGGGGCGGAGTACGCGAGGGGCTTGAGGAAAAAACCATGTCTCTTGCAAACGCGGCGAAGGACCTCATCGAAAGCAACTGCCGTTATACCGACGGCTGCCCCGTTGAATGCGTTATCTCCCCGTGCACAATCGGCGGCGGTGCAGAGGCGGCAAAGTGCGCCGAGTATTTTTCAACAAGGAACGTAATCGCAACTCTCTCCGTTACACCCTGCTGGTGCTACGGCAGTGAGACAATGGACCTTGACCCCAAAACCATCAAGGCTGTCTGGGGCTTCAACGGAACCGAGCGTCCCGGCGCGGTTTATCTTGCGGCGGTGCTTGCGGCTCACGCGCAGAGAGGTCTCCCCGCGTTTTCGATTTACGGCCATGACGTTCAGGACGTTGACGATGCGAACATCCCCGACGATGTCAAAGAAAAGCTGCTCCGCTTCGCCCGCTGCGCTGTTGCAGTGGGTCAGATGAAGGGCAAGAGCTATGTCGGCATCGGCTCAGTTGCGATGGGCATCGGCGGCTCTTACTGTGATGCGAATGTTATGCAGAAATATTTCGGACTGCGCCCCGAGTGGGTTGACATGTCCGAGGTTCGCCGCAGGGTGGACCTTGAAATATATGACAAGGACGAGTACGAAAAGGCACTTGCATGGGTCAAGGCAAACTGCCCGGAGGGCTTTGACAAAAACGAAAAGCCGTCATCTCCCGAGCGCAAGGAATGGGAGTGGGAGTTTGTCACAAAAATGACGCTTATCTGCCGCGATATCCTTCTGGGCAATGATAAGCTCAACGATGTTGTTCCTAGTGCTGAGGTTCAGAAGCAGAACGGTGCTCTCACAACAGGCTGGCACGAGGAAGCACTCGGCAGGAACGCGATACTCGGCGGCTTCCAGGGTCAGAGAATGTGGACGGACTATATGCCCAACTGCGATTTCACCGAGGCTATGCTCAACACGAGCTTTGACTGGAACGGCGCAAGAGAGCCGCTCACCTTCGCCACGGAGAATGACGGTCTCAACGGACTTTCCATGCTCCTCGGCAAGCTTGTCACCGGCACTGCAAGCATCTTCGCGGATGTCAGAACCTACTGGAGCCCGGATGCCGTCAAGAGAGTAACCGGCTACACCCTGCAGTGCAAGGCCGCGGGCGGCTTCATTCATCTGATAAACTCCGGCGCGGCGGCACTCGATGCAACGGGTGCGCAGAGAGACGAAAACGGCAATGCCGTCATCAAGCCCTGGTGGAACGTCAACGACAAGGACATTGACGCAATGCTCAAGGCGGTTGACTGGTGCCCCGCCGACAAGGGCTATTTCAGAGGCGGCGGATATTCCTCCCACTTCAAGACCCTTGCCGAAATGCCGGCAACAATGATAAGGCTCAACATCATCGACGGCATCGGCCCTGTTCTGCAAATTGCCGAGGGCTACACAATAACACTTCCCGACGAGGTTCACAATGTGCTCGACAAGAGAACAGACCCGACCTGGCCGACAACCTGGTTTGCACCGAGAACCTCCGGCGAGACCGGCGCATTCAAGGATGTCTATTCGGTGATGGCAAACTGGGGAGCAAACCACGGTGCCATAACATACGGCCATATCGGAAGCGATCTCATCACCCTTGCGAGCATGCTCAGAATACCTGTGGCAATGCACAACGTGTCGGATAACGACATTTACCGTCCGCACGCATGGTCTGCGTTCGGAACAAAGGACCTTGAGAGTGCGGATTACCGTGCCTGTGCAAACTACGGCCCGCTGTTTGTCTGATACCCCGTCTTTCTTCATATTTTTGCGCACACAAGACCGCACCCGGCCTTGTGTGCGCCATTTCGGGAAGTTTGATTATTATGAAAAGTTGTTTACGCAATGAGCGGCTGACTCTTTCTCTGTTCACTTCTCTTTTGATTTCTTTCAGCTTGTTTATCTTCGCTCCGTGCGAAATATATTTTACGAACCATGAAAACTTCTGGTTTTCTCTTCAGCTCCTGCTTCCTTCGCTGGCAGTTCTGTCTGCCGCCTGCTTTGCGGCGGTGTTCTTGCTTTGCTTCTTCATAAAAGGACGCACCGGGGCGGCAATGCTCTCGGTTATGTTTGCGGCAGGCTTTGCGGCATATATCCAGGGGAACTTTCTTGCCGGAAGCTATCCCGTGCTTGACGGAGAAGCAATCGACTGGGACAGTATGGCGACAGCCGAAGTCCTCAACAGCCTTTTGTGGATGGCGCTGATTGCGGTGTCGCTGATGCTTGCGCGGTTCAAGCCCGCGCTGTTCAAAAAATGTGTAAAATTCGTGTGCGTTGTTGTGGTTGCCGTCCAAGTCGTCACTTTGGGCACACTGCTCATAACAAAAGGGCTGCCCGAAAAGGAACCCTGCTATTTTTCAACAGACGGGCAGTTTGAGCTGTCCTCCGAGGGGAACATAGTCACACTTGTTTCCGATTCACTCGAATCGGCTTACGTCACCCGAGCGTTTGAGGAATATCCCGAGTTTAAGGAAAAACTGGACGGCTTTGTATTTTTCCCGGACACCGTGAGCTTTTCGTCTTACACATACTCCTCCATTCCCACGCTTATCACGGGCTGTCAACTGCCTTTGGAGGGCAACGGAAAACAGGGAATGAGAACCTGCCTTGAAGAGACAGAGGTTTTTGACAAGCTCGCCCTTGCAGGGTATGAGACAAAG
>CAZIMM010000002.1:69193-76215 GCA_964540415.1 uncultured Eubacteriales bacterium | reverse complement strand
AACCGCTGAAAACCCGAAAAATAGAGAACGAGCCGTTCGTTGAGCGCGTTTATCCGCTCGGTCTGCCTCAGGAACGTATCAACGCGCTCAACGAACGGCTCGTTCTCTATTTTTCGGGTTTTCAGCGGTTCTCAAACGAGCTGGCACTCAAGCAGGAGCAGAAAATTTCAGACAACACCGCCGTGCTGCGTGAGATGTCGTCACTTTCATACGAGGGCGAAAAAATACTGCGTTCGGGCAAGCTTGAGGATTTCGGCAGACTGCTCGACCACGGCTGGAAGCTGAAGAGTTCGCTGTCCGGCGGGATTTCAAACGATTCCGTCGACGAATGCTATGCGCGCGCTCTCAAAGCCGGTGCGCTCGGCGGCAAACTGCTCGGTGCGGGCGGCGGCGGATTCGTTTTGCTGTATGTTGAACCGGAAAATCGGGAAAAACTAAAGCAAGCACTTTCCGGCATGCTGAGAGTTCCGTTCCGCTTTGAAAACGACGGAACGACAATAATCCACAAGGGGGACAGCGAAAGTGAATAAAGTTTTGATTACCGGCGGCGCAGGATATATCGGCTCCGTGCTGACTCCCCTGCTGCTCGGCAGAGGCTATGACGTGACCGTGCTGGACAACTTCTATTTTTCTCAGAATTCACTACTCGACTGCTGCGTCAACAAAAACTTTCACATCATCCGCGGCGATGCGCGCGACCGGGACACGCTCGTGCGTGCGCTTGACGGCAAGGATATCATCATACCTCTTGCGGCGCTTGTGGGCTTTCCGCTTTGCGATGCAGACAAAACCGCGGCGGAAACAACAAATTTCGGTGCCGTGGAGCTTCTTTTGAGCTTACGCTCTTCGGAGCAAAAAGTGATTTTTCCCTGCACAAACAGCGGCTACGGTCTGGGCGAGGGTGAAAAGCTATGCACGGAAAACTCTCCTATAAACCCCGTTTCTCTTTACGGACAGACCAAGATGCTTGCCGAAACGGCAGTGCTCAAAGCGGGGAATTCCGTTGCCTTCCGTTTTGCGACCCTGTTCGGTTCTTCACCGAGGATGAGGCGCGATTTGCTGGTCAACGATTTTGTTTACCGTGCCGTGTATGACCGAACCGTCGTTGTTTTTGAGGGCGCATTCAAGCGGAATTATCTTCACGTTCGTGATGCCGCGAATGCCTTTCTTTTTGCAATTGAGAATTTTGACAAAATGTGCGGCAAAACACACAACTGCGGTCTTTCAGATGCCAATCTTTCAAAGCTCGAGCTGTGCGAAAAAATCAAGGAGCATCTGCCCGGCTTTGTGTTCATTGAAGCTCCCGTCGGAACAGACCCGGACAAGCGCAACTACATCGTCTCAAACGAACGTCTCGAGTCGCTCGGCTGGCGCCCAGCTTACTCGCTCGATGACGGCATTGATGAGCTGATAAAAGCGTATTCGATTATCAAGGAAAAAAGCTATTCAAATATTTGAGGTGTTCAGTATGGCTGTAGTAGAAATCTTGACACCGGATTTTGTTTTTGAGGATGAACGAGGGAAACTCGTGCAGCTTGTACACAGCGGATATAAGCAGTTCAACATTGTAACATCGAAGGCGGGGGTTCTCCGCGGCGGTCACTGCCACAGGCAGAACCGTGAGGTTTTTTATATCATCGAAGGCTCGTGTGAGGTGGAGTTCACCCTCGGCGATGTCACCGAAAAGCACACGTTTTCCGCCGGAGATATGTTCGCTGTCCCCCCGAATGTTTATCACAACTTTTATTACACCTCCGACTCCGTGCTCGCGGTTATGTACGACAGCGGAGTGGAACTTGAAAACGGCGGTAAGGACATATGGACGTAATCATTCTTGCCGGCGGACTCGGAACCCGTTTGAGAAGCGAGGTGTCCGCCGTTCCCAAGGTTATGGCTCCGCTTCACGGGAAGCCTTTTTTGAGCTTTCTGATGAGCAGGCTCATTCTCTCCGGCGCGGACAGATTCATTCTCTGCACCGGCTATCTCGGTGAAAAAATAGTTTCGTATTACGGAAACAGCTTCATGGGTATCCCCGTTGTTTATTCACGCGAGGAACAGCCTCTGGGCACCGGCGGCGCACTGAAAAAAGCGCTTGCGCTGTGCGGCGGCCGGACGGCTGTTGCCCTGAACGGAGACACATATGCCGACACGGATCTCTCCGCGATGTTTGCCTTCCACAACATAAATAACGCTCGAATTACTGTTGCGGTGCGGGAAATCGCGGATGTTTCCGCCTCCGGCTGCGTGCGCTGCGGCAAAGACGGCAAGCTGGTCTCCTTTTCGGAAAAAGGCTGCTCGGGGTCGGGGATGGTCAACGCCGGAGTATACGTTCTTTCACCCGATGTCTTTGACGGCATCAAAGAGGAATCTTTTTCGTTCGAAGCGTTCATTCAGAGCAGCGTTGACGGAGTTTTCTGTTTTTTGTTTGACGGGGATTTTATTGACATCGGTCTTCCAGAAAGCTATCACAGAGCCATAAACGAGCTCCCGAGACCGGTCTGCTTTGTTGACCGTGACGGCACGCTGAACGTCGAAAAGAATCATCTGTTTTTGCCTTCCGAGCTGGAGCTTGTTCCCGGCACGGTGCAGGCAATCACAAGGCTCAACGCGCTCGGCATTCCGGTTGCGGTTGTTTCAAACCAGGCCGGCATTGCAAAGGGGCTTTTTACTCCGGACGACACGCGGGCACTCAACGCGGAGCTGCAGCGGCTGCTTGAAGCAAAGGGTGCTCACATTGACCTGTTTGTTTTTTGTCCACACCATCCTCAGGGAACTGTTGAGCAGTATTCCCGGGAGTGCAGCTGCCGCAAGCCGTCGCCGGGTATGCTTTTTGAAGCAAAAAGGCAGCTTGAAGAAAAGGGCACAGCCGTTGATATGCCGCGCAGCATGATGGTAGGCGATACGGAAAAGGACATCCTTGCCGGAAAAGCCGCCGCGGTCGGCGAGTGCGTTCTTGTGCGAAGCGGTCATGCAATCATGAACAAAACGGCTGCCGACCGCGTTGAAAATTCGCTTTGGGATTACGTAAATTCGAAATATCCTATGCAGTATTGACACAATAATTTTTCATACAGGAACAGATGAAAAAATCCGTGCTTTTGTCCTTATCTCAGGGCAAAAGTTTCGGATTTTTTGTTGCTTTCGCTGTCTATTTCTGGTATAATCATTTTAGCTTGTTATATATGTATTGTTCGCTGAAGGGGACTATCTATGAACACTTTGTGCATGAGGCTCAAGGCGGTTTTCAGCATTGTGCTCGGCATCCTTTCCTTCGTTTTTTCAAGCACAGTTCAACCGGTTTTTTCTAACTATGTCTGGCCTTCTCAAAAGGAGGAATATTCTGTGATTGACACCGACGTCAAGAGCTTTGATGTTTTTGTTTCCCCGGACGGAAACGATTCTGCCTCAGGCAGTATTGACCGTCCGCTCAGGACAATAGCAGCGGCAAAAGAAAAAATCAAAGTGCTTATTAACGCCGATGTCGGCACGGTCACGGTTCGTCTGCGCGAGGGGAGCTATTTTTTCAATGACACCCTGCGCTTCACTGGCGAGGACCTGAGCAATGTTGTTTACAGTGCATATAAGGGCGAAAAGGTTGTTTTCACCGCGGGAATACCTCTGAGCGGTTTCAGCTGCGAAACGGCAAACGGTGTGACTGTCTGGACGAAGACTCTTGAAGACGGGTTCGATTTCAACATCCTTTGCTCGGATGACACCGTGCTGAGCCGCACACGTATGCCGGAAACCGGTTACTATTATGTTGACAGTGTTGACAGTGCGGACAGAATGAACCCCGAAAGCGACCTGTTTGCCATGAGCACATCCTTCAACTCGGCGGACGGCGACATAAAAAGCTTCCGCAATCTGAACGATACGGTTGTCAGAATCCTTCATTACTGGAAGGATGAAATGGTCACAGTCAAATCATTCGACCCGTCGTGCCGGAAGGTTTCAATCAGCCGGCCGTCGAGCATGACGATTAAACCGGGCGACAAATACTTTCTTGAAAACGTCTTTGAGGCTCTGAATGCTCCCGGTGAGTGGTATCTCGACAAAGGAGAAAACAAACTTTTTTATGTACCCAAGCCCGGAGACCGCATTGACACACTGACCCTGTACGCCTGCCCTCTTGACACTCTGATTGACATTGACGGCACAGACAACATTTCCTTCCGCGGCATCACCTTCACAAACAACGGCTTCAGTGTTCCGAAGAACAACACGGCAGCGGACGATTCCTCACAGGCTGGCTTTGACGCTATGCCCTGCCTGCGCGCAGTGAATTGCAGCGGGCTGAAAATTCTCGGTTGCAGCTTTGAAAACATCGGCGCGTGCGCGGTGAAGCTGTGCAGCAATGTCCGCGATTGCCTGGTTGAGGGATGCCTGTTCAAGAACATCGGTGCTCAGGCTGTATACATAATCGGGCAGAATTGCCAGCCGGGCAGTCCGTCCGTCACCGGAAACATCACGGTCAGAGACAATCACATCTACAAATACGGCAGAACGTTCTTCAATTCGGTCGGCATTCTGCTCATTCACGCGAACTCCTGCGAAATCTCCAACAACGAGATTCACGACGGCTATTACACCGGAATTTCCTCAGGCTGGGTCTGGGGATACGGATACAACATCACAGACAATATCAAAATTAAAGACAATCTGATTTACGACATCGGTCAGGGCTGGCTGTCCGACATGGGCGGCATTTACACTCTCGGCATTCAGCCGAACTCGGTCATAAGCGGCAATGTGATTCACAACGTTGCGGCGGACGCTCATGAGGGAGGCTACGGCGGCTGGGGTATTTATCTCGACGAGGGCACCTCTTACATGACGGTTGAAAGCAACCTTGTTTTTGACTGCGGTTCGCAGTGCTTCCATCAGCATTACGGCAGGGAAAACATCATACGCAACAACATTTTTGCACTCGGGCGCGAGGGTGTGTTCAGAATCAGCCGCAAGGAAGATCACAATTCGCTCACCGCAACGGGCAACATCATCGTCGGGGACGGCACACCGCTGTACCTGAGCGTTGAAAAAGATAAGTTTAAGGACGAGAACAATCTTTATTGGGACTACAGCCGCGGAGCATTCGTCCGATTCTCACGCGGAACCTCTGTCAACAAGCCTCTCGAGGAATTCGGCAGCATCGCAATGGCTCTTAAGGGCTACTGTATGAATGCTGTTTTTGAGGATCCTTTGTTTGAGGACGCAAAAGGGTTTGACTTTGAAATTTCACAGAATTCCCCGGCAATCGAAAAAATCGGCTTCAAACCGTGGAACTATGCTTTTGCCGGCACACTGTCATCTTTCGACGTCGGTAAATAACTTGCCGTTCATCGGAAGAGGAAAGAGAGGATATTGTGCACCGTAATAAATTATTTTATATAAGTGCGGTTCTGCTTGTCGTTTCCGTACTGTTCGGAGCATGTTTCTCCGGAAGCATTGCGGACACTTTCCGCGCGAATAATTCAGACGCATCTTCCTCCGCAGAATCGGAAACGCTCAGCGCACTGACTGCTGCAACAACCGCTGCACTTCTCACCACAACTCTGCCCACAACCACTACAATGCCCACAACCACAACTTTGCCTACCACCACGACAATGCCTACAACCACATTGCCCGCGACAACAACAACAAAGCCGACTACAACAACCAAACCGACTACAACAAAACCCAAGCCGACCACCACAAAGGCAACCACTTCAGCACCTTCAACAGGCAGCGGGTACACAGGCGGGTCAATGGAGTTGTCGCCGTCCTCCTTCACTCCTCCCCTTCGCAAGCTTTCTATTCAAAAGGTGTGGCGAATCAGTGAAAACGGTGTTACCGTTACGGTGTTCAAAATGAACTGGGGCTCTCCCGAAAACCGAAAGATCTCTTACAAGGGTGTCACCCAAACCATTAACTATCAGCAGGTTGTCAATATTGCAATTGTTGACGCTTCACCCGATCATCTCCATTGCCAGACCTCAACCCAGCTTCTGGGCGAGAGCGAGGCTCTTGTTAAGGATATGGCAAAAAAGGCCGGCGCGATAATCGCAATCAACAACGAGCCTTATACCAATCACTGGAGCAGCGGGGCGAAAAACTTCATCGGAACGGGTCCGGTTGTGCGCGACGGCCAGGTTATTCAGAACTCAAACGGCAGCGGTTCCTACACCCTTGTTTACCGCGACGGCCGCTTTGTCAACAACTATATTGTAAACGGCAACAATGTCCGCGGTTTGATTCGTGACGGACTGAACTACACGCAGTTTTTCCATGCCAACGTTGTCAAGAACGGCGAAAAGCACTATTCAATCGACGAAAAGGTGAACGGCATAACAAACCAGACGATTTACGGCCAGATAAGCACAAATCAGTATTTTCTCATGTGCGGTGAATTTGTGAGGGTCAACGACCTGGTGACAATAAGCCTCGCTTATAATCTTCAGAATGCCTACATGGTCAACGGAGGCAACTGCACCTATATGTATCTCCGGGGTGTCGGCAATGTGACGGGCACAAGGGCTTCTCAGCTTCAGGGCCACGACAAGGTGAACGTTGTTGCACAGGAGTTTTACGGCACATACGGATTTCTCGGCCTTAACAGCAAGGGGCAGAAGAAGCTCGGAGCAGCCTGCCCCGCGAAGGATATCATCTATTTCAAATAATTGCAGCCTTACTGCGTGTTATTTGTTATATGTAGAAGCAACCAAATGAACAGGAGGAAAATCTATGGAACCATTGAGAATCGGCATAATCGGTGCCGGCAGAATCGGAAAGCTCCATGCAAAATCCGTCACCTACAACGTCCCGTCTGCAACTGTGCTGGGAATAACGGACGTTTGTCAGAACGGTCTGCGTGAGCTTGCCGACGAGCTCGGAATCAAAAAAGTCTATGCCGACTACAAAGAGATGCTTGCCGACCCGGAGATTGAAGCGGTTTTTGTCTGCTCCTCAACCGATACCCACGCCGACATTGCCATTGAAGCTGCAAAGGCGGGCAAGCACATTTTCTGCGAAAAGCCCGTTGA
>CAZIMM010000002.1:0-69183 GCA_964540415.1 uncultured Eubacteriales bacterium | reverse complement strand
GTTGACCTGACACCCGAAAAGGTCCGCGCCGTTATTGACGCGGTTGAAAAAGCGGGAGTTAAAATTCAGGTTGGCTTCAACAGGCGCTTTGACCACAACTTTGCAAACATCCACCGCATGGCGGAGGACGGCAAGCTGGGCGAGGTGCATATTGTAAAAATCACATCCCGCGACCCCGCGCCGCCACCCGCAGAGTATTCCGCGGTGTCCGGAGGAATGTTCCTGGACATGACCATTCACGATTTTGACATGGCTCGCTACATGGCGGGCAGTGAGGTCACACAGGTTTATGCAAAGGCCACCTGCCTTGTTGACCCTGCAATCGGCGAGGCCGGCGACGTTGACACCGCCATCATAACCCTGACCTTTGCAAACGGTGCCCTCGGAGTTATTGACAACAGCCGCCGCGCGGCTTACGGCTATGACCAGCGCGTTGAAGTGTTCGGCAGCAAGGGTGCTGCTATGGCTTCGAACGACACTCCGACAACCGTTACCTTTATGGGTGAAGACGGCGTTGTCTCCGACAAGCCGCTGTATTTCTTCCTTGAAAGATATATGCAGTCCTTCCGCGACGAGGTTGTGCAGTTTGTTGACGCAGTGAAGAACGATACGAATACTCCCGCCACGGCCCTTGACGGACTCAACACCCTGCTTGTGGCTCTTGCCGCAAAAAAGAGCGTTGCCCTCGGCCGTCCCGTGGAAATGAGCGAAATGAAATAATTCAGTTGGGAGCATAAATATGGACGTACATATTAAAGGCCCGTCGGAGTTTCCCTTCGGCTACACTCCGATAACCTCAATCGACGATGACAGTAAAACCCTCATGGACTTCGGTATTCTCCGCATGGCTCCGGGCGACAGCTTTGAGGAGGGTATGCAGCTTGAAAGAGCATACCTTCTGATAAACGGAGATGTCACACTCAAATGGGACGGCGGCGAACAACGGGTTGACCGCGAAAACTGCTTTGACTTTTCTCCCTGGGTGCTGCACGTTCCCTCAGGCGTCAAAGTGAAAATCACCGCTAACAAGACAAGCGAAATCACTGTTCACAGAACGGAAAACAAAACCGTTTTTCCCTGCAAGCTCTACACTCCCGAGGAGTGCGCGAGCGAGAACAGAGGAGCGGGCACAATGCGCGAGGCTTCAACCCGCATTGTCCGCACTGTTTTTGACCATTCCAATGCGCCGTATTCAAACCTTGTTCTGGGTGAAGTTATCGGCTATCCGGGAAAGTGGTCGAGTTATCCCCCGCACAATCATCCTCAGCCGGAAATTTATTTTTACCGCTTCCTTCCGGAAAACGGCTACGGCTTTGCGGAGCTTGACGAAAGCGCTGTTAAAACAAGGAACAATTCAACCGTGCTGATTGTCAACGAGGAAACCCACCCGCAGACAACCGCACCGGGCTATGCCATGTGGTATCTCTGGGTTATCCGCCATCTCGACGGCAACCCCTACATCACACCCTACTTCCTGCCCGAATACCGTTGGGTGACGGACAAGGACGCAAAAATCTGGCCCTACGGCGAATAAACCAATCACGGCAACCGACGTTTTCCGAAGCGTCGGTTGCCTGTGTTCGCAAAAGTACGGATAAATCCGGTTCA
This sequence comes from uncultured Eubacteriales bacterium, assembly GCA_964540415.1. GTDB lineage: Bacteria > Bacillota > Clostridia > Oscillospirales > Acutalibacteraceae > CAZIMM01. Next base: position 67,575 of record CAZIMM010000002.1, on the reverse strand, counting down.
CTTTAATTTACGAACGGAGTTGATTGTGCATGACGGCCATCTTGACAAATTTCGTAACCATAATCATCGTTCTTCAACAGCTCTTCTGCGCTGCCATCCCCTCTGACAGCTGTGCCTTTGTGTCCTCACTGGGCAGGATGCAAATCGTAGCCGAGCCCGTTGTCTTTGACTGCGGAAACAGCTACAGCGTCATCTGGGCAACAAATTTGAATTCAACCGGCAGTGTCAGGTTTGTTTCGAACGGCAAAGAATATGTTTATTATGACACCGTCGCGGGAAACATCCGCAGTAACGACACTGTGCACAGCGTGAAGATTCCGAAAGATGTTTTTAACGGTGCTCAATACAGCGTTTCTTCGCAGTATGTGCTTTTTAATTTTGCATACTTCGCAATCAAAGGCAAAACAGTTGAAAGCGAAAAAATCTCCTTCCGCTCCGAACCGGGTGACGACGGCCTGAGCTTTTTTGTTTTGAACGACATTCACGACAATACCAAGGCCATGCAATCCGCCGTTTCTTTCATTGAAACAAAACCGGATTTCGTTGTGCTCGCCGGTGACACCGCAAGTGAACTGCTCGTCAAAAATTCCTTTATAAAAAGCATTTTGGGCGGCGCGTACATCGCTTCCAAGGGTGAAGTTCCGGTGGTTTACACCAGGGGCAACCACGAAACACGCGGTGAGTTTGCGACTGAAATGCGGCAATATTTTTCTTACCCGAACGCCGGGTATTATTTCACATTCAATTACGGTCCGCTCTCAGCCGTGGTTCTCGACACCGGTGAAGACAAGGATGACGATCACGCCGAATGCAGCGGTCTTGTGGATTTTGAACAATACCGCAAAGAAGAATACGCGTGGCTTTGCGGATTGACAAACAGTGTTTATGACGGCGCACAGTACCGCCTTGCATTTGGCCATATGCCCGGACTCACAAACCATTTCGGGCAAAACTGGGCGGCGGAGCTTGACAGGCTCGGGACACAGTTAATGCTTTGCGGTCATTCCCACACTCTTGACCTTCGTGAAAACTTAGGCAGCTTTGACACCCTGATTTGCGGAGGCAAGCAGGGTGACTCCGGCTTTATTGCAACCTGTGTCACACTTTCCGACGGCAATGCTTTTATTCATTCCTGCACGGAAAAGGGCGAGGTTGTCATGAACTCGGAAATAATTTTGTAAACAATCCCAAGGAGGTTTTTATACATGAAACTCACAATGGCACAGGCTCTTGTCAAATTTCTGGACAATCAATATGTTGAATTTGACGGTGAGGAGCAAAAGTTTGTCAACGGCATATTCGGCATTTTCGGCCACGGCTGCGTTGTCGGTATCGGTCAGGCTCTCGAGCAGGGCGGACATTCTCTGAGATACTATCAGGGACACAACGAGCAGGGCATGGCGCACGCGGCAATCGCATATGCGAAGCAGAAAAAGCGCAGGCAGATTATTGCCTGCACATCATCTATCGGCCCCGGAGCGCTTAACATGGTCACTGCCTGCGGCACGGCAACCGCAAACCGCATTCCTCTGCTCGTGCTCCCGGGCGACACTTTCGCCTGCCGTCAGCCCGACCCGGTGCTGCAGCAAATCGAGCAGACGGACAGCTGCGCAATCACAGCCAACGATGCCTTCAAGCCGGTGTGCAAATATTGGGACAGGGTTGTCCGCCCCGAACAGCTTATGACCGCCTGCATCAACGCAATGCGAGTGCTCACCGACCCCGCGGACACGGGTGCCGTCTGCCTTGCAATGCCGCAGGATGTTGAGGGCGAGGCATTTGACTACCCTGATTATTTCCTCCAAAAACGAATTTGGCACATGGACAGACGTCCGGCGTGTGCACGCGAAATTGACGCGGCGGTTGAGCTGATCCTGCAAACCAAGAAACCCCTGCTGATTGTAGGCGGCGGCATGCGCTATTCAGAGGCAGAACGCGCGGCTGTCTATTTTGCGGAAAAGTTCAATGTTCCGATTGCCGAAACCCAGGCCGGCAAAGGCCAAATCAGCTGGGACTGCCCTTACAACGTCGGCGGTGTCGGTGTGACCGGAGGCGCGGCGGCAAACGAGGTTGCGGCGCAGGCGGATCTGATTATCGCCGTTGGCACAAGGCTGACCGACTTCACAACCTCGTCAAAATCCGGCTTTAAGAATCCGGAGTGCAAAATTCTGAGCATCAACGTCTGCCCGTTTGACGCATTCAAGATGGACGCGTTTTCAATTGTCGCAGATGCAAAGCTTGCTCTGCTTGACCTTTCCGCCGCCCTCACGCAAAAATACTACTCCGCCGCGTGGAAGGATGAATACACACTTGCAAAGAAATCCTTCAGCGAGGAAATCGACAGGAACTATTCCGCCGTATGTGAAAACGGTGAGCTTTCGCAGACAAGAGCGCTCGGCATCATCAACAGCAAAATCGACCCTTCGGCTGTTGCAATGGGCTCGTCGGGCAGTCTTCCGGGTTGCATGCAGCGGCTGTGGAAGGCCACCGTGCCGGACACCTACCACATGGAATACGGCTTTTCCTGCATGGGATATGAAATCTGCGGAGCGCTGGGAGTCAAGCTCGCCTGTCCCGACAGCGAGGTTTACACCATGGTCGGCGACGGAAGCTTCCTCATGCTGCACAGCGAGCTGTACACCGCCGTTCAGGAGGGTGTGAAAATCAACGTCATGCTCTTTGACAACACCGGATGGGGCTGCATTGAAAATTTGCAGAACAGTCAGGGAACAGACACCTTCGGCACGCGATTCCTTGCCCGCAACCCGAAAACCGGCTTGCTTGACGGTGCCGTTGTGCCGGTTGATTTTGCAAAATGCGCCGATGGCTACGGCTGCAAGACCTATTCTGTGCACACAGCCGAGGAGCTTGAGGCGGCGCTTGAGGATTCAAAAACGCAGACAGTTCCGACACTCTTTGACATCAAGGTTGCTCACGGCAGCATGAGCCACGGCTACGATGCCTGGTGGCGTGTCGGCGTTGCGGAGGTTTCGGAAAGCGAGCGCGTGCGCGAAGCCTATGCCGCTATGCAGGAAAACATTTCAAAAGCCAGACTCTATTGATTATTGAAAGGACAGTTTACTATGCTTGACAAAAACAAGGTGTCCCTCGCCATCGCTCCGATTGCGTGGACAAATGACGATATGCCCGACCTCGGTGCGGAGAACAGCTTTGAGCAGTGCGTGAGCGAAATGGCGCTCAGCGGCTTCAAAGGCAGCGAAATCGGCAACAAATATCCCAAGGATGTGAAAACACTCAAACATAAGCTTGACGTTCGCGGCCTTCGCATCTGCAACGCATGGTTTTCCTCACTTCTGCTTTCCGAGGGTTATGATGCAACAATCAAGGCTTTCATCAAGCACCGCGACTTTCTTTATGAGCTGGGCGCGAAGGTTATCGGTGCGTCGGAGCAGGGCAACAGCATTCAGGGGAAGCCCATGAGCATTTTCGGCGAAAAGCCCGTGTATACAGATGAGCAGTGGGCTCTTATAGTTAAAGGCTTCAACGAAATGGGACGGCTTGCGCGTGAAAAGGATATGTACTTTACAGTGCATCACCACATGGGTACCGGAGTTCAGACCGCTTCCGAAATCGACACTCTCATGAGCCTGACAGACCCGGACCTTGTTTTCCTGCTTTACGACACCGGTCATCTCGCGTTTTCGGGCGAGGATGCAATCGGCGTTCTCAAAAAATATGCCGGCAGGGTTAAGCACGTCCATCTTAAAAGCATCCGCCGGGATGTTATCAATCTGGCGAAGGAAAAGGGCTACAGCTTCCTTGATGCCGTTCGCGCCGGGTCGTTCACCGTGCCCGGAGACGGCGATTTTGACTTCAAACCTGTTTTTGACATTCTCGAACAGTTCGGCTACGAGGGCTGGGTTGTTGTTGAGGCCGAGCAGGATCCTGCCAAGGCAAACCCGTTTGAATATGCCTGCCTTGCCAGAAAATATATTGAGCAGACAGCCGGACTTTGATTTAAAGGGGTTTTTACCATGCCGCAGGAGCTGAATTTTTATCTTTTGACCGACACACACTATCATTCTCCGGAAAACGGCTTTTTCGAAGGACACGACCAACAGTGCATCAATGAATCCGGTGCAATTATCGACGCGACCTTCGACATGCTCATTGCCGACAAGGATGTTGACATTGTGCTTATTGCGGGCGATCTGAGCCGAAACGGAAAGAAGAATGAACACAGGGAATTCATTGAGAAGCTGCGCCGTCTCAAGGACGGCGGCAAGCGTGTTTTTGTTATCACGGCAACCCATGATTACGGTTTGAAGGCGTTCGAGGAGAATTACACGCCCGAGAGTATTCCCGATTACCTGACCTACAGACCCGACCTGCGCGAAATGTATTATGACTTCGGGCGCAGCGAAGCAATTGCCGAGCACGAGTCAATGTCATATACGGTTCAGCTTGCTCCGGGCTACCGTTTGCTTTGCCTGAATGACGACGGAGACGGCAGGGATTTTTGCGGATATTATGACGATCACCTGCAATGGATTCTCGAACAAATCGAAGAAGCACACAAGGCCGGAGATTATATCTTCGCCATGACGCATCATCCGGTGCTGCCGCCGTCCCCGATTTATCCGATGTTCAGCAAGCGTGATATGCTCGGGGACTATGAACGCGTTTCAACACTGCTCGCCGATGCAGGTCTGCAATACATATTCACCGGCCACACCCATATGCAGAACATCGCACTCAAAACCACGCGTAAAGGTAACAAGCTTTACGACATAAACACCGGTGCGCTCACAGGATATCCCACGGCTGTGCGCCGCGTCACACTCGATTCCGACCGTATGCAGGTGAAAACAACCGGGATTGAGAGCTTTGACTGGGATTTGCAGGGCAAAACAGTCATGCAGTATATGCAGGACAATTTTGACTTCATGCTGAACGATATTTTTGACGCCATGGCGTTTGACATTGACCGTCTTGCCGGCATGGCGGGAGGATTCAGCATGGACAGCAAAACTATTTATAAGCTGCGCCGCCCCATAACCTTTGTCGGCGGCAAACTTCAGACCCTCACTCTCAAAAAGGCGGCACGGCTTGTCGGTGCCGGAAAGTGCGTTGACAAGAGCGTTGAAAACGTGCTGTTGAAGGACCTGGTTGTTGAGCTGGTGAGAAATATCTACGGCGGCGACGAGCCGTATTCGCGCGGCACTCCGATTTATGAGGCACTTATCGGCATTATCAAAAAACTGAGCCCCATTCTCAGGCGTTTCAGAAAAAAGTCGGAGATATTTGAAGACCTGCCGGGCTTTATTGCCTCAATCATCGCAGACGAGTATCCGCCGGACAGCAACGCGATTCTCGAAGTTCCGCAATTCTATCGTAATTAAGGTGATTTGCCATAAAAATTCTTGCAGTTGAAAGCTCCTGCGACGACACGGCGGCAGCAGTTGTTGAAGACGGACGTATGGTTTTGTCCAACGTCGTTGCGTCACAGGTTGAAGAACACATCAAATACGGAGGCGTTGTTCCGGAAATTGCTTCAAGGCGGCATATCGAGGCTGTCTCGCAGGTTGCCGGTGCGGCGCTTGAAAATGCAGGATGCGCTCTTTCGGACATTGACGCTCTTGCCGTAACCTATGCTCCGGGTCTGATCGGGGCTTTGCTTGTGGGTGTCAATTATGTGAAAGGTCTCAGTTTTTCATCGGGTCTGCCGGTGGTTCCCGTGCATCATCTGCGTTCACACATCGCATCAAACTATATTTGCCACCCGCAGCTTGAGCCGCCCTTTCTCGCGCTTGTTGTTTCGGGCGGACACAGCCATTTGGTGCTTACCGAAAGCTACACCTCGTTCAAAATCATTGCCCGCACAAGGGACGATGCTGCAGGCGAGGCAATGGACAAGGCGGCGCGCGCGCTCGGACTGCCCTACCCCGGAGGTCTGAACCTCGACAGAGTCTCGGCAAACGGAAATCCGCGGGCATATGCCTTTCCGCGTCCGCGTGTGGACGGGAGTGAGTTTGATTTCAGCTTTTCAGGGCTGAAAACCGCTGCTCTGAACACAATAAACAGCCTCGCGCAAAAAGGTGAGACCCCGGATACGGCTGACTTCGGCGCGTCCTATATTGATGCCGTGACAGAGTGCCTTGCCGACACAACGGACCGCGCGGCAGCCTTGCTCGGCAGCAAAAAAATTGTTGTTTGCGGCGGGGTGAGCGCAAATTCCGTTCTGCGCCGGAAAATGGAGGAGCAGTGCAAAAGTAAGGGCAGAGAGCTTTACATGCCGGAGCTTAAGTTCTGCGGTGACAATGCGGCAATGGTCGGCTCGCAGGGCTATTATGAATATCTTTCCGGCAACATTGCCGACCTCTCGCTTAACGCTTACGCCACAATGTCAATCGAACAGGGTTGACTGAATAAATCACACAATCAACGGAGGAACACCATGAAAATTTCGACAAAAGCCTTCGGTGAATACGCCGGCAAGCCCGTTCACCTTTTCAGAATTGAGAACGCTTCCGGCGCCGCCATAGAACTGACAGATTACGGTGCAACACTTCTCTCGGCAATTATGCCGGACAAAAACAACAGCTTTGCCGATGTGCTTGTCGGCTTTGACACCCTGCAGGGATATCTTGATTATTCAAGCTATCAGGGTCAGACCGTCGGGCGCTACGCCAACCGCATTGCAGACGGCCGCTTTTCGCTTGACGGCACGGTTTATGAGCTTGACAAAAACGAGAACAACATCACCTGCCTTCACAGCAGCGGTGAGTTTTCCTGCACAGTGTGGGATTACAGTGTTCTTGAGGACGGCGTTGCTTTTTCACTTGTTTCTCCGGACGGTACGCACGGCTTCCCCGGGGAGGTCACGGCCGAAGTCACCTTCACTTTGACTCAGGACAACAGCATTTCCATCGTTTATTCCGCTGTTTCCTCGAAAAAGACGGTTTTCTCATTCACCAACCATGCTTATTTTAATCTCGGAGGCTATGCTTCCGGCAACATACTCGGCCACATTCTGCAAATCAACGCAGACTGTTTTACACCTATGACAGCAGAGTCAATCCCCACCGGGGAGCTTCGCGCGGTTGCCGGAACTCCGTTTGATTTCAACACTCCGAAAGCTATCGGACGCGATATAGGTGAAGATTACGAGCAGTTGAAGCTTGCGGGAGGTTATGACCACAACTTCTGCCTTCGCAAGTCCGCTCCGGGAGAGCCGTGCATTACGGCATTCGAACCTGTGAGCGGAAGGACACTCGAGGTTTTCACCGATCTTCCCGGTGTTCAGCTCTACACAGGCAACTTCCTCAAGGGTGAGCCGGGCAAAAAGGGTCTTCCGCTCGTAAAACACGCGGGCTTCTGCCTTGAAACACAGGTTTATCCCGATTCTCCGAATCAGCAGGGCTTTCCGAATTGCGTATATGACGCAGGCGAAAGATACGAAACCCGCACTGTTTATAAATTCGCATGCAGAAGCTGACCACCGTCAAAGAGTCACACGCAAGCCCGGACAGTCTGCCCGGGCTTTATGTTCATATTCCTTTTTGCAGGGGGAAGTGCCCTTACTGTGACTTTTATTCACTCAAGATGACGCAGGAAACGGCCGATTCTTACACCAACGCGCTCATTCGCACGCTGTCCTCTTATGATGAACAATACGGCACAGTGTATTTCGGCGGAGGCACACCCACCCTGCTCGGCGCGCGCAGGCTTGCAGAAATTCTTTCGCACATTGACGTTGTAAACGGCGCGGAGATTACGGTTGAGGGCAACCCGTCGGATATCTGCGAAAACTATTCGGAGCGCGAGTTCGCGCTTTTGAAGGACGCAGGGGTTAACAGAATGTCACTGGGGATGCAGTCAGCCGTTGAAAATGAGCGCAAAGCTCTCGGAAGGCGGGCAGGAGCTGCCGAGGTTTCACGCGCAGTTTCGCTGATTCGCTCCGGCGGCATTGAAAACTTTTCGCTCGACCTCATGCTCGGAATACCTTACCAGACCTCCGAAACCCTGCGGCGCTCTCTCGATTTCTGCATCGGCTCAGGCGCGTCGCACATCAGCGCTTACATTCTGAAAATTGAGGATTCAACTCCATTTGCTGCAAAAAAAGAAAACCTCGCCCTCCCGGAGGAGGACAAGGTGTGTGATTTGTATCTTGAAACCTGCGGCTTTCTTGAAGAAAGCGGCATGAAGCAATATGAAATTTCCAACTTTGCTTATCCGGGAAAAGAAAGCAGACACAACCTCAAATACTGGAACTGCGGGGAATACCGCGGAATCGGCGCTGCGGCACACTCTTTTATCGGAGGCAAACGGTTTTATTATCCGCGCAGCATCGACGGCTTTATTGACGGCAATCCGCCGACGGACGACGGAGAGGGCGGAGATTTTGAAGAATATGCAATGCTCCGCCTGAGGCTGACCGAAGGGCTGCTGAGGGCCGAATGCCGAAAAAGATACGGCCACCCGCTGCCGGAAAATGTCGTTCGCAACGCTCAGTCGCTCTCGTGCGAAAGCGGCGGCAAGCTGTTCACGCAGGCGGACAGCGAAAGAATCGCACTTTCACCTGCGGGATTTCTGATTTCAAACACACTGATTGCTGAAATACTTTACAGAGGCTGACGCATTCTGCATCTGAATGCGTCAGCCTCTTTTTTTAATAATACCTCTGCAAACCGACAACTGTGCCGAGAATAATTACCTCGTCTGCAATAATCGGAGCATAGGCATCGTTTTCCGGCTGAAGCCGGAAGCAGCCGTTTTCTTTGAAGAAGCGTTTCACCGTCGCCTCGTCCTCAACAAGGGCAACTACAATTTCGCCGTTGCGGGCAACGGGAGTTTTTTCAACAATGACAATGTCGCCGTCGAGAATTCCGGCGTCCTGCATACTTTCGCCTCTGACGCGCAGGGCGAACAGCGGCTTATCCCGCGAGAGGCGGCCTGTGTACGGCAAATAGCCCTCAATCTGCTCGACTGCGAGAATCGGCATGCCTGCGGTTACCGTGCCGAGAATCGGAACGTGGGTGACATTCTCGTGCTCCTGCTGCCCGACAATTCGGATTGATCTTTTCAGCAGCGGGTCACGCGAGATGTAGCCCGCCTTTTCGAGCGCCTGGAGGTTTGCCTGCACGGACGAGGTGGATTTCAGCCCGACCACCGCACCGATTTCTCTCACCGAGGGCGGCACACCGTCCTGCATTCGTTCAACAAGAAATTCATATATTTTTCTTTGAGTGCCTGTTATTTCGTTCATTGAATCACCGCTTTCCGCAGCAACGTTTTAAGAGTGTGCAAAAACGTGCCGCATAATACGGCAGCATTGCCGTTGAAAATATTATAGCACAGATGTTCACAAATGGCAAACATTTGTTTGCGTTCATTTGTAAACAATTTGTTAACTTTATCTGATTTCTGTTCAAATATCCCGAAAACGATTATGCAACCTGTTTGCATATTTCCTCTCTATCAGTTTAGACAGCAACAAATAGAAAAAAATGTTAAATTTTTTTAAACCTGCTGAAAAAGGAACACAAATATGCTATTGTATATATATCTATTTTATAAAGCGGAGGATACACTGTGAAACAGAAACTTTCATTTAAACTGTTGTGTGCATTTCTTGCGGCTGTTGTTGTTCTTGCAACAATGCCTTCTGCTGTTTTTGCAACAGAAAACACAAGTGAACTGAGCTTTGCTGTTGTGAGCGATACTCACTATTACGACCAGAGCCTTTATCATTCCGACGTTGATTCATTTGTCAGCGCCTGCAAAAAGACCATTTCAACCAGCTATCTTGCAGACTCTGTTCTTGACTCCGCCTTTGCTGCGTTAAAGGCTCACGCGGATGACAACAACCTCAAATACCTGTTAATCCCCGGCGACCTGACAAAAAACGGGGAGCTTGCAAGCCACCTCGGGTTTGCCGAAAGGCTTGCCGCGTTTGAGGAAGAAACCGGAATCCAGGTTTTTGTCATCAACGGCAACCACGACATCAACAACAGCAACGCCGCAAGCTACGTTAACGGCGGCTTTGTTCCGGCAAGCTCCGTAACTCCCGAAAATTTCAAAACAATTTATTCCGACTTCGGCTATGACCTTGCGGACAGTTTTTATACTCCCCCGCAGGGAGAAAAGGGCGGTATGCTCTCCTACGCCGCAACCCTTGACGGAGGCTACAGACTTATTGCGGTTGACGACGGCTGCTACAGTGCCGACAACATTGAGAAAACCGGAGCAACCTATGAAACACGCGGAAACGTCACCGACTCGCTCAGGACTTGGGTGCTCAATGAGATAAGGAAAGCCAAGGCGGAGGGGCTGACGGTTATCGGCATGTCCCACCACAACGTCGTTCCGCATTTCAGCACAGAGGAATCCTTATTCCAGGATTTCCCGGTTGACTGCTGGCAAACCCTTGCCGAAAGCTACGCGGACGCCGGAATGAACTACACCTTCTCCGGCCACATACATATGCAGGACGTTTCGAGCTGGGTGTCGGACAGCGGCGAAACAATTTACGATGTTGCAACGACCTCCGTTCTCAGCTTCCCGAATTACTTCCGTGAGGTGACAATGAGCACGGACGAAAACGGCAAGGTTGAAATGGACGTTGAAACCTTTGACGTTGACTGTGAAAAACCTGTTGTTTACGGCAGCTATGAATATCCTGTTCCCTTCCGCAATGTCTCGTTCGGTCTGAACTTTGTCGGCAACGACCCGAGCAATATGGTCATGCAGTTTGCCGACTATTATCTCAACGATGTCTATATTCCGCAAATCAAGGCGGCGGGCGGACTTTACAACTTCCTTATCAGCAAGATTGACCTGAAAAGCACCTTTGACGACCTTCTCAACGGAGGAGTCAAGTTTGTCGGCATAACGGTGTTTTCAAGCGAAAACCTTCTTTCGCTCGTCAAGGAAATGTGTGCGAGGGCGGACAAGGTTTATATCGAACATCCCGAAAGGCTAATGGAGCTTGCGCGAACAGAAATCAACAAGCTGCTCAACATTGAAATTTCCGACTATCCCTGCACAAAATACATTGACACTCTGGGCTTCGGAAGCAGCACCCGCAACGGCACTTTAGGCGACGCAGTTGCAAGCTGCCTTGCATATGTTTACAATGCGGACGAGGATTCCGCGGGCGACCTGTTTATGCAGGACATAATCGCAAAATTTGACGCCGGAGAAAACTCACAGAAGATTTTTGACACTCTTCTTGAGGTTGCTCTTGATGACCTTGTTAAAGAAGAAATCTTCAAAAACTTTGAGCTGCGTCTGAGCTATGCTTTCCCGGAGGGAACCTTCGGCGCGAGACTTGTGCGTATGATTGACGCAATCCTCTTCCCGTTCTTCGGCGGCAACTTCACACTCAGCAACATTGTTGACAGAGTTTTCAAGCTCATCTCAGACCTCGGAATAATTGAATACCGTTCCATTGATGATATTATCCACCATTACATAGATGAATATCTGACCGAAAGCCAGATGGACACAATCGCCGCCGAGTTTGCGAGATTCTTCCGCTGCTTCACGCAGGACAGTGACCCGTGGCAGAAGGCAGACAAGAATGTAACACTCGTTTATGACGGCCCCGTGGAGGTGACGCCGACTGTTGATGATTTGCGTCTGCCCTCCAATATTTCCGTCACCTTCGGCGACAGTGCGGCAACCTCACGCAACATAAGCTGGTACACAAAACTGAGCCTCACCGCAACGGACATTGAGATTGTCCCCTATTCTGCCGCACCCGTCTTTTCCGGCGTGCCGAGTTCCGGCGCGGGGATTTCGACCTCCACCGTCACAACCGTGCGCACCTTGCCCGGCGTTGACTTCGGTGTTTTCGGTGTGCTCAATTACGATTTCAAGCTCAACCGTCACATTGTCTCGCTCACCGGGCTCACTCCCGGAGCAAAATACTGCTACCGTGTCGGCGACGCAAGTCGCGGCTGGTGGAGCAAGGTCGGCGTGATTGAAACCGCGGACAATTCCGATTCCCTCACCTTCCTTCACACCAGCGACTGCCAGTCCGGCATCGAGCGTCAATATGAGGTCTGGGCAGACACTCTTGACACCGCTTTCTCAATGCTTCCGGACACCGACTTCATTGTCAACACCGGTGACCTTTCCGATTCCGGCAACAATTTCCGCCAGTGGAACTGGATGTTCAACACGGCGAGTGACACTCTGCAGAGCACCGTCCTCATGCCTGCCGCCGGAAACCATGAGGCAAAAGGCGAATATGCTCTGGACAAAAACTTCATTCTTCCGAATGTGCCGCAGCAGAACACCGAAAGCGGAGTTTACTATTCCTTTGACTACAACAACGCGCACTTCATCGTTCTCAACACAAACAACCTGAATGCCGACGAGGGCCTGAGCGACGACCAGATGGCATGGCTGAAGGCGGACGCTGCCGCAAGCAACGCGCAGTGGAAGATTGTTGCGCTGCACAAGGCTCCATATTCCAACGGCTCGCACTATGACGATGACGATGTCATTCAAATCCGCAAGCAGCTTCAGGCGCTTATGCCTCAGCTCGGAATTGACGTTGTTCTCCAGGGCCACGACCATGTGTATCTGCGCACGAACGCCATGACAAACAACCGTGTTGACCGCCGCATTACGGAAGTCAGTGTAACAAATGACGGCAAGGCATACACAGCCAAGGTCAACCCCAACGGCACAATTTATGTCATCAGCGCCTGCTCCGGCGTGAAATACTATCAGACAAAGAGCGCCTCCGACACCGACAAGCTCTTCCCCAGAGCCGAGAAGATTGTTGACGCAACCTATCCCGTGTTCTCTGCGTTTACAATCAAGGGCAATATGCTCTATTTTGACGCATACGGTGTTAAGGACGGCACTGCAAGCCGGATTGACAGCTTTGCAATTCAAAAATAATTGAAAATCAGAGCCGCATCATTACCGTTAGACGGTGCTGTGACGCGGCTCGTTTTCCGTTTTTATCAATAAAAATAAGGGGTGCTGTATATGAAAACCGAGTTAAGCTATTATGACATTTTTCCGAAGGTGATCCGCGAGGGCAAGGAGGCGGAAATCTGCATTAAACCGCTCGGACATCACGCGGATTTTGAGGAGAACAGATACATTCTGAGCATCCGCCCGATAAATCAGGGCAAGAACAGCGATTATCCGGGCAGGCCGAACAATGTTTCCATTGAGGTTGCGCCGCAGTCCGACGGGTGCATCAGATTCCGTTACACGTTTTCCGGAGAGCAGGAATATTTTATCAGGCTTTACAATTCCGAGAACAAAAGGGTTCTTCAGCTTTCCGTTTATTGCGTCGCCGACGACCTTGCCGGAAGATACCCGTTTGCCGGAGACCTGCATATGCACACCTGCCGTTCCGACGGCCATGAGTCGCCTGCGGTTGTCGCCGCAAATTACAGACGCCACGGCTATGATTTTCTTGCAATCACCGACCATTGCCGCTATTATCCGTCCCTAGAGGCGATTGACGCTTACAGGAATGTGCCGATTGAATACACTCTGATTCCCGGCGAGGAGGTGCATATGCCCAAGCTCGGTTCGCCGCGCATAAACGATGTGCACATTGTCAATTTCGGCGGTGAATTCAGCATCAACGCTCTGATTGAAACAAGCGACCATTGCAAAGAAATCGGTTCGGACAATGAGCACCGCAGCATAAACGGAGCAGCATGTCCGCCGGTGATGACCGCGGAGGAATTCTGGGAGGACGTTGAAAAGACAATAGAGTCCCTTGATATCCCCGACGGCATAGAGAAGAACACCTATGCCTGCTGCAAGTGGATATTTGACAAAATCAAGCAGGCAAACGGACTCGGCATCTTTGCGCATCCTTATTGGATATCCGATGTTTTTCAGGTTCCCGAAACCTTTGTTGAATACATGATGCAGCAGCAGCCCTTTGACGCTTTTGAGGTGCTCGGCGGCGAAAACTATTTTGAGCAAAACGGCTTTCAGTCCATACGTTTTTATGAAGACAGGGCAAAGGGCAGGAACTATCCCATCGTCGGAAGCACCGACAGCCACGGTTCAATCAACAACCGCAACGGCTTTATCTGCTCAACCGTTGTGTTCTCGCCGGAAAACGAGCGAAAAGCCATCATTGACTCAATCAAGGGGAATTACAGCGTTGCCGTTGACTCCATCAGCACAGAGTTCCGCCTTGTGGGCGACCTGCGGCTTGTGCGGTATGCCTGCTTCCTGCTGAACAATTTCTTCCCGCTGCACGATGAGCTGTGCTTCGAGGAGGGCCGCGCAATGAAGGACTATGCCTGCGGCATTGAAGGCGCGGAGGATATTCTCAAAGCACTCAGCGGCAGAATGAAAAAGCAGAGGGAAAAGTATTTCTGCTTCTGAGCAGTACGAAGAAGCAGTTACAATCTCTGCAAAGAAAACAAACACACCCGGGGCGCAGACGCATTCCGGGTGTGTTCTTTTATAAAAAATCCGCGTTAAACTCTTTTCAGCATTATACCTCGCCGGAATCCGTCACCCTGCGCGCGAGTGCCTTCAATTCGTCAAAGGTTGTCAGAGTGAATATTTCTCCGCGCAGCGCGGCAGCTCCTCTGATTGAGCGAATATACCACGCGGCGTGCTTGCGCGCTTCACGCATTCCGATATATTCACCCTTGTATTCACACAGCTTTTCAATGTGGCGAAGCATCACACGCATGCGCTCGGCAATCGGCGGTTCGGGCAGAACACGCCCGCTTTTCATATATTCGTTGATTTGTTCAAACACCCACGGCCTGCCGAGCGCTCCCCTGCCGACCATCACAAGGTCACAGCCGGTTTGCTCGTACATTTTTTTTGCGCTTTCTCCGTTTGTAACATCACCGTTGCCGATGACGGGTATTGACACCGCTTTTTTCACAAGTGCAATCTGTTCAAGGCTTACGGGAGGTGCATATTGTTGCTGCTTCGTCCTTCCGTGAACGGTTATCGCGGCGGCTCCCGCCTGCTCGCACAGCCTTGCAAGCAGGGGCGCGTTGAGGTTTTCCGAATCCCATCCGGTTCTCATCTTCACAGTGACCGGCAAGTCAACTGCCTTTACAACGCTCCTTGTTATTTCCGCAGCGTGCTCGGGGCACTTCATCAGCGCACTTCCGCCTCTGTTGCCGGAAATCTTGGGTGCGGGGCAGCCCATGTTTATGTCAATTACATCAGGTGTAAAGTCAAGTGACTTTACGGCAGCATCCGCCATTATCTCCGGAGAGTCTCCGAAAATCTGCACCGCCGCAGGACGCTCAACATCGGAAACATACAAAAGCTGCCGTGATTTTCGGTCGCCCATGCTTGTGCCCTTTGCGCTCGTCATTTCTCCGACAACGTAGCCCGCACCGTATTCCACGCAAAGCTCGCGGAACGCACGGTCAGCCACTCCCGCCATGGGAGCAAGGGCGGCGCTGCCCTTGATTTCAACGTTTCCGATAAACATAAAGCTCTCCTTTGAAAAACTGTTGCGGATTTGCGCCGCAACGTGCTATAATATAAAGTATCAACAGAATTTTTATTTGCGCGCTCTTATGCGCAACGGACAGGACGGATGATATGAAGCTTCTGGTTATTGACGGCAACAGCATCTTCAATCGCGCTTTTTTCGGCATCAAGCTTCTTACAACAAAGGACGGCAGGTTCACGAACGCAATTCAAGGCTTCATGAACATCCTTTTGCGTCTGCTCGACGAGTGTTCGCCCGATTCTGTGGCAATTGCCTTTGACATGCATGCGCCGACATTCCGGCACAAGATGTATTCCGGCTACAAGGCACAGCGCAAGGGTATGCCTCCGGAGCTTGCCCAGCAGTTTCCGGTGCTCAAGGAGCTGCTCACGGCGCTGGGATACAGCCTCATTGAATGCGAGGGCTATGAAGCCGACGATATTCTCGGCACACTGGGTTCAAAAAGCGGAGCGGACGAGTGCTACATTGCCACGGGCGACAGGGACAGCCTTCAGCTCGTCGCTCCGGGAGTCACTGTGCTGCTCGCTTCAACGCAAATGGGCAGACCGGTGACAAAGCGCTACACTCCCGAGGAAGTCAGGCAGGAATACGGCGTGGAGCCTGCCCTGCTCATTGACATCAAGGCGCTTATGGGCGACAGCTCCGACAACATTCCCGGAGTCGCCGGTGTCGGAAAAAAGACTGCCTCCGATCTGGTGGCATCCTTCGGCGGCATAGACAATATCTATGAAAAGCTTGACACCCTTGACATAAAGCCCGGTGTGCGCGAAAAGCTGCGTGCGGGGCGCGAAAGTGCTTATCTGAGCCGTACCCTCGGCACAATCTGTCTTGATGCTCCGGTTGAATCCGGGGCGGATCAATATGTGCCCTCCGCGCCGAATGCTTTTGAGGTGACACGCATTCTCACAGACCTTGAAATGTTCAAGCTCCTTGAAAGGCTCAGGCTTCCTGCACAGCCGCGTGAACAGCAGCCGCAGAAAACCGCTCAGAAGGAAAAGCCGCTGTGCGCGGAGGAAGCATATGACCTTGAAAAGCTGCTCGAAGATCTCAGAAGCGCAGGCAAGGCATATTTCACCTCCGATTTGCTTGAGGGAAGCCTGTGTGCGCTGAATTTTGCAGTTCCCTCCGGGGTTCTGACTGCAAATTCGCTCAGCCTCGGCTTTGCTCCGTTTGTCGCCTCGTTTCTTGCGGACAAAAGAATCGAAAAGTTCACCGACAGCTCAAAGCCGGTTTACGCCTATGCTCTGTCAAACAATATTCCGACGGACTGTGTGAAATTTGACACGTCCCTTGCCGGATATATTCTCAACCCCTCGGCAAACAACTATTCCGTGCAGCGTCTCGCGCAGGAATACGGTGTTCCGTCACCCGTGTTCAAAACAGAGCCGGACACCTCGTGCAAGGATGCTTCCATGCTGCCGGAGCTTTGCGAAAAGCTTGAAAAGCTGCTGGATGAAAACGGCCAGCTGCCGCTGCTGCGCGACATTGAAATTCCGCTGGCGCGTGTGCTCGCCTCAATGGAGCTAGTCGGCTTTGAGACGGACACAGACGGCATACGCTCTTTCGGAGCCGGCCTTGACTCACGCATAAGCGAGCTTACGGATGCGATTTACGGCATTGCCGGATTCACCTTCAACCTCAATTCGCCCAAGCAGCTCGGCGAAGCGCTGTTTGAAAAGCTCGGTTTGCCCGTGAAAAAAAAGACAAAGAGCGGATATTCCACCGGAGCAGAGGTGCTCGAGTCACTTGCGGACGATTATCCGATTGTCGCCATGGTGCTGGAATACCGGACTCTCGCAAAGCTCAAATCCACCTATTGTGACGGAATGCTCAAGGTTGTCGGCGCGGACGGAAGAATTCATTCCACCCTCAACCAGACCGAAACGCGCACAGGCAGAATATCATCAACAGAGCCCAATCTTCAGAACATTCCGGTGCGCAGTGAGCTCGGGAGAGAAATGCGCAAATTTTTCAAGGCAAAAAAGGGCTGCGTGCTTGTTGACGCGGACTATTCGCAAATTGAATTGCGCGTTCTTGCAGACATCGCCGACGATTCGGTTATGCTCGACGCGTTCAACGAATCCGTTGACATCCACACCCTGACAGCTTCTCAGGTTTTCAATATGCCTGTGCCGATGGTGACTCCGCTGATGAGGAGCAGGGCGAAAGCAGTCAATTTCGGGATTGTTTACGGCATCGGCGCTTTTTCGCTTGCAAAGGACATCGGTGTTACGCGCAGTGAAGCCGACAGCTATATCAAGGAATACCTTCGCCACTATTCCGGCGTTGACGAATATATGCACAAAATTGTTGAATCCGCAAAGGCAAACGGTTATGTTGAAACTCTGTTCAAGCGGCGCCGCTATCTGCCGGAGCTTTCATCCTCAAACGCCGCTTTACGAGCCTTCGGCGAGCGGGTCGCTCGCAATATGCCCATTCAGGGCACGGCTGCGGACATCATCAAGATTGCCATGGTCAAGGCCTATGAGGAGCTTTGCAGCCGCGGTCTCTCGGCGAAGCTGATTCTCCAGGTACACGATGAGCTGATTGTCGAAGCCCCCGAAAACGAGGCAGAGGCGGTTGAAAAAATTCTTGTTGACAAAATGGAAAACGCGGTGAAAATGAAAGTTCGTCTCTGCGTTGACGCTCACCGCGGAAAGACATGGTATGACGCAAAGGGCTGAGCAGGTTCATCCGGTATATGATAATCCAAACCGCCCACGATGTCAAGAAACACCCCGGCGCAAATTACAAAGCAAAACGCGGCGTAACCCTTCGCATTTTCGCGTTCGGTTACAGCCGCATTTTTTGTTGAATTATTTATCCTCTGATGAGCAAAAGCGCGAGATACACAGATGCCAGCAGCAGCGAAATGTTGTAACGGCTTTTTATCAGCACAAAAACTCCTGCAGCCGCAAGAGGCACAATCAGCACAAAGCCGACAACCGTCACCGTGCGTTCGGCGGAAACCGTGTTCATTCTTATGCACAAAAGATGATAAAGCGCTCTGCCCGCGTCAAGGGGATGAATCGGCAAAAGGTTGAACAGCGCAATTGCGAGGTTGACCGCAACGGCTCTTTTCAGCCCGGCAGCGCCGAAGCACAGCCCGACAATCGCAAGCACTGCCGCAAGCAAAAGGTTGGCGCACGGACCCGCAAGAGCTATTGCCGCCTCGCACCCGAGGCCGACACCGATGTTGCCCCTGCGCGTTATTCTCATTCCGAACGGCTCAAGGCAGATGAGCCGCGGCGCTTCACCGAACCACAAAAGGCAGAGCAGGTGCCCGGTTTCATGGATCACTGCGGCGCACAGGGTTATCAGCGCCGTACCGGTTCTGTCGAGAATGAGAGCAAGTGTCACAACAGCGGCAAAGAAAAAGCTTATTCTGATTCCGGTATCACATACTCTCGCCGTCAACAGCTTTGTAATCCGCCGCAAAAGCCGGGTTGCAGCGCACATTGTTTATTCTGATTTCAAAATGCAGATGCGGTCCGGTGGAGCGTCCGGTGCTGCCCACCCGCGCGACGGTTTCCCCTTTCAGCACCCTTGCCCCCTGCTCAGCAACAAGCTCCGAGCAGTGGTAGTATGCGGTTTCAAGTCCGTCGGAATGAGTCATAATAATGTAGTAGCCTCTTTCGTCATTATAACCCGCCTCGGTTATCACACCGTCAAGCGCGGCGGCGATTCGTGTATCCTCGTCTGCGGCAATGTCAATTCCGGTGTGAAAGCTCCATGACTCCGTTACGGGATGAATTCTGTAGCCGAAGCCGGAGGACACTCTGCCGTGCACGGGCACACATATATCGTCGGTTAAAAAATACGGAGCAAAGCTTGTTGTTCCGAGTGCCTCATACAGCCCGACATCCTCGCCTCCCTCACCCCCTGTTGCCTTTTCCTCCCGCGTTGTGCCGTCTTCCGCGCTTGTTGCGGCGTCTTCGTCACTTGTCGTTTCGTCTTCGTCACTTGTCGTTTCGTCTTCCGCGATTGTTGTGCCCGTTTCTTCCGAAAAAACGGTTGTTCCTTCAACCGCGGGCGCAACCACAAAGTTTCTGATGCGCTTCATAACGTCTGAAACCTCGGAGGCGGTCAGGTCCACGCTCATCACCTTTGCATATGCTTCGCCCAGCCTGTCAAACGACGCGGGCGCGAGCTTTTGCATACACAAAAGCAAAACCAGCAGCACGGCGCATATCACGCACTGAAAAAACGTCAGACCCGTAAGCCAATCGCCTTTTTTCGGTTTGTCGGTTGCGCGCGGAAGTGCGTCGGAATAGGTTTCGTCATATGCTTTGATATTATCAGCCTCTGACATTTTGTTCTCCTTTTAGCGTTTGATATTAAATATCTATGCTGTACGTCTGCAGATATTACACGCGTGTGTTGTGGATTTGTAAATTCATTGTGAAGTGCCTTGAAAGATAAAATGCTGTGTGATAGAATATTCACATCAACAAACGGGAGGTCTTTTCCATGGGAAAGAAAATTATCGTTGCAGACGACGAGCAACGTATCAGACGTCTTGTGTGCGACTTTCTTCGCGCCGAGGATTACGAGCCTCTTGAGGCAGACGACGGCGATGTTGCCGTAAAGCTTTTCGAAAACAACCCCGACACCGCGCTGATGATTGTTGACATCATGATGCCTGATATGGACGGCTGGGAGGTCTGCCGTGTGATACGCAAATTCTCCGGTGTGCCGATTATTCTTCTCACCGCCCGCAGCCAGGAGTTCGACGAGCTCATGGGTTTTGAAGTGGGTGCGGACGATTATGTAACCAAGCCCTTCAGCCCAACTGTTCTTATGAAAAGGGT
This sequence comes from uncultured Eubacteriales bacterium, assembly GCA_964540415.1. GTDB lineage: Bacteria > Bacillota > Clostridia > Oscillospirales > Acutalibacteraceae > CAZIMM01. The sequence goes on along the minus strand of CAZIMM010000002.1, from coordinate 47,316 downwards.
TGAAGCGCTGCTCAAGCGCGCGTCCGGCGAAAAGACGGAGGACAGCGAGGGGCTGCGGCTGGGTGAGCTCTTTGTTGATGAAAACGCACACGAGGTTCTGCTTGACGGCGAGCGTGTGGAGCTGACCCTCAAGGAGTACAGCATTCTTATTAAGCTGCTCACAAGCATCGGCAGGGTTTATTCGCGCGACCAATTGCTTGACGACATCTGGGGTTTCGATTACGCGGGTGACATCCGCACCGTTGACTCACACATGGCAAGGCTGAGAACCAAGCTCGGGGACTGGGGCAACGCGCACATCAAAACCGTGTACGGAATCGGCTACAAAATCGAAGCCGGAGCATAAGGCATTCATATGGATGAAAATAAAAAAGCATCAAACAAAAACATAAATAAAGCTGCAAGGCAGTCCCTGCCCCACGGCTATAAAAAAATACGCGCTCAGCTTTTTTTGCCGATAACGGCGATTGTCTGCGTGGGTGTTTTGCTGATTACCCTTGCAAACTCACAGTTTCTCAACGCTGTTTATCTTTTCAATGCTCAGCGAAGCATAAAAAGCGTCTGCGTTGAAATTGAGGGCATGCTCAATTCCACAAGCCAGACTTTTTATAGCGATATGTACGGCATCGAAAACAACAACAATATTGAGGTTGAAATTTACAACTCCTCAAACGTGCTCGTTTATTCCTCGGCCATCAGCAGCCTTTTCAACGACTGGCTCAGCTCCTCCTCAGACATCATCGGGGGCTACCGCCGCAAAAACATGGTGACAATCAGGCACAAGGACAACCGCGACGGAAGCTATTTCGAAATGCAGCAGGAGCTGGGGCGTGATGTGCAGTACCTTGTCTACGGCAAGGCGATTGCAAACGGCGGCTTCATCAAAATCATGTCAAAGACAAATTATCTTGACTCTCACGCCAATTCGGCAATTGTCTTTGTCACGCTCACTGCCTTTGTCGCGTTTGTGCTGATAAGCATCGTCGTGTATATCTTCGTGCGTCGGTTCACACGGCCGCTCATTGAAATGAACGAAATAACCCGCAACATGTCGCACTTTGATTTCAGCCACCGCTGTCCGCCCTATGCAGTCAACGAAATCGGCGAATTGGGGCAAAGCATCAACACACTTTCCGCAAACCTGGATTCCGCCATGCGCGATTTGCAGGAAAAAAACAAACGGCTTGAGGAAGACATCGAGCATGAGCGCCGCCTTGAGCAGACGCGCAAGGAATTCATTTCCAACGCGTCCCACGAGCTGAAAACCCCAATTGCAATTATTCAGGGCTACGCGGAGGGCATCAAGCTCGGCATCAACAAATCGAGCTACGACCCGCAGGAATACTGCGACATCATCATCGAGGAAACCCACCGAATGAACAGGCTGGTCTGGGAGCTGCTCGAGCTTTCGAAATACGAGTCCGGCTCTTATTCTCTCGCTCCCGAGCGCTTTGAAATTTCGCAGTTTGTTTCAAACATTCTCTATTCCTACGGCATTCTCGCCGACGATCTCGGCATAAAGGTTACAAACAGTGTTGACAGCGGAGTTTTCGGCTTGGGAGACCCCGGCAAGCTCGAAATGGTGTTCGGAAACTTTGTTTCAAACGCCATCCACCACGCGGACGGCGAAAAAAGAATTGACATCAGCGGAGAAAAGCTCGGTGATAAATACAGAGTGAGTGTTTTCAACACCGGTGAGCTGATTGCCGAGGATGACATCAACAACATCTGGATTAGCTTTTACCGCTCCGACAAATCCCACTCCCGCTCCGAGGGGCGTTTCGGTCTCGGCCTGTCGATTGCCAAGGCAATTCAGGAAATGCACTCTCAGGATTACGGCGTGAGCAACGGCGAGGACGGCGTGACCTTCTGGTTTGACATAGCCCTTGCCCCGGAAAAGGACGAGGCTGATTCGGACGAAAAGCAGGCAGACGATTAACTGCGGCGGTGACAGTCTGACATGATTGAATTCAAAATCCCATCATATGTTACAAAAGCTCTCGGGCTGCTCGAAAAGGGCGGCTTTGAGGGCTTTCTCGTGGGCGGCTGTGTGCGTGATTCCGCAATGGGTCTGAGTCCGCACGATTTTGACATTGCAACAAACGCCCTGCCCGAGCAGACGATGCTTTGTTTTCCGCAGCACAAAGCAATTGAAAACGCCGTACGGCACGGCACGGTGCTGGTGATTGTTGATGCTGTGCCGCTTGAAGTCACAACCTACCGCACCGACGGCACATATTCCGACAACCGCCACCCGGAGAAGGTGAGCTTTTTGTTGGACATCCGGAGTGATTTGTCCAGAAGGGACTTCACCGTCAATGCCATGGCGTACAGCCCGAGCCGCGGGCTTATTGACCCGTTCGGCGGGCTTGCAGATATTGCCGCAGAACGTATATCCTGCGTCGGAGAACCCGATGTCCGTTTCGGTGAGGATGCCTTAAGAATTATGCGCGCCCTGCGGTTCAGCGCAACGCTCGGCTTCACGGTTGAGGAGCGAACCGCCCGCTCGGTTTTTGAAAACAGCGCTCTGCTCGGAAACATATCCGCCGAGAGAAAGTATTCCGAGCTTTCACAGCTTGTCTGCGGAAAGAATGCCGGAGACGTGCTGTTGCGCTACAGCTCCGCAATGAGCAGCCTGATTGCTTTTTCCGCCGTGCGGCAGGAGCTGCTGTCCCGGATGCTGCCCCTTGTGAAACCCGAAAAAATTCTCCGCCTTGCCGCGGTTTTTCTTTCGTCAAAGCTTGAAACCGGGGGCAGTCCCCTGCCGGATTTTGCCGCCGTAACTCTCGCCGCGCTCAAGGCCGAAAAGGCCGTGACAAACGGCGTGCGCCTGCTGCTTGAACTGAATGAAAAAGCCCCTCCCGTGCCGGGAGAGGCCGAACTGAAAAAGCTTGCCGGAAGCTGCGGCGTGCAGCCCGTTCTTGACATGCTGCATCTGAGAGCTGCTCTTGCAGGAGCGACCGACGACACGCAGGCGGCAAATGCCGTGCACAGGCTTTCCGCAACAGTGAAACGGTTTGTGAGCGAAAACGCCTGCATTTCCGTGAGTCAGCTTGCCGTGACGGGTAATGACCTGAAAGCGTTCGGCGTTGCCGGTCAGCAAACCGGTGCTCTGTTGGAAAAGATGCTCGGCGACGTCATTGACGGCAGAGCATCCAACAACCGTGAGGAATTGCTCGCGCGTTATTTCAGCGGGATTTCATAACTGAACTTGTTATACCACGACGAGCCAGAATAGCACCTTGCTCTGATTAAAACCTTTTCGGAATAAACTTCAAATTGCAGCCCGACTCCGTTGAGCGCCGTGCCGATGTTTTTGCTGTTGATGTACTGATAACAGGGCAGATTTATGCAGTGAAGCGAGCCGTAGTTTTCAACGGTTTTTTCATAAAGCCCGACATGAAGATGACCTGAAATGAAAAACACGTTTTTATATTTTTTCAGCATGGTCATCAGCCTGTCACTCTGGCTTCCGACATGGCCGGCAGGCCAGATTGAGGGCATACCGTGAGTGTAATTGAGCGGCTCGTGGCAAATGACAAACACCGGCTTGCCGCCTGTTGTCGCCTCCTTGAGCCTTGTGTCAAGCCAGGTGAACTGTTCCTCGCTCATGTAAAGCTGTGTGCCGCTATTCCCCTGTGTTCCGAGAACAATGAACTTATAACCGTTGATATCCTTGCTGTAATACACACAGTTTATGTCCCTGCCCGAGACCTCGTTGTAGTATTTGCAAAAGCGTTTCTTCGCAGCCGCAAGTCCGTCTTTACAAAAGGTTGTGTCATGGTTTCCGGTTGCGATTATCGGGTAAGCATCCGGGCAGGAGCTTTTGTAAGCATTGAAAAACGCCTTGAACTCAGCGTCCTCCGCCGCCTCTGTTATGTCCCCCGCGGCCACAAGTGCGTCCACCTTCGTTGCCGCGTGGTCAATATCGTTCAGCCCGAGCCTGAGCAGCGATACACGCGATGATTCTCCGGTTTTTATGTGCACGTCCGATATGGTTGCAAAGTTGAGCTTTATGTTCTCCTCATCGCGTGCCTGCATTCTGTAACCCGTAATAGAGTTGAGCGTCGGCATGACAATCATCACAGCGGTTATAACAAGAGACATCGCCCTTGTGAGTATGTCAACAAGCGCCATTTTTCATCCATCCTTTCACTGAAAATGATAGCATTTCCACCCTTTTTTTTCAATGGAAGGCTGGCAATATAGGACTGACAAATACTGGATAAGCAGATATATGATACCGTTTCAGGTGAGGCAATCGGGTGCTGTTAACGGCTGAACGACACATCGTCATCGGGCATAACAAGCCTGCGCAAGCACATTTTTTCTATTAAAAAAGCCGCCCTCATCGGGTGGCTTTTTGATTCGTATTATTTTGCAGTGCGCCCGGCAGCCGCGTTAACGGGTTCGCCGTTTCTTATTCCGCTGTTTCGGGTGTGTAGCTGTCCACATACCCCAAAACCATGTCCTGCCTGACCTGCGCCAGCTCGTCATACATCTTCGTGCGCTTTTCTCTTGACAGCGGCCAGAGGAATTTCGGAATGATGCCCAGGGCGCCGGTGACAGTCGGCACAGCAGTGCAAAGCGCGAATTCCCAGAACTTTGTTTTGTCGTTCTGTGTTCCGATTGCAAGCCCCTGAACATAGCCGATTTTTTTCATCAGCAGATTTGTCACCGAGCCGAGCAGCGCCGCCTGAATTTTCAGAATCAAGCCCTTGGCAACACCCGTGGTAGCCTCCATTCTGTAGCCGTTTTTCCACTCGCAGTAGTCCATTGCCTCGTTCCACAAATCCGCATTGATAACCTTTGTTATGCCCCATATCCATTTGCCGAACCATTCCTTCATGCCGAACGCAATGCACATCGGCACGGTTTTGTAAAACATTGTCTTGCGTTTGCTGATGCCGAAAAGGAACACGCCGAGGTTGAGAACATCCCCGTAGATATCCGAAAATATCCAAAGTGCTTTTGATGAAAACCGTTTTCGCAGCGGAGCAACGAAGGCATAGCTTATGCTTCCGTTGACTGAGGATGGAATGTTCAGCAAAGTGATGAGCGAATAACTGCCCAGAACGTCGATAAAATAATTCGCTTCGCTCTTGCTGATTGCAAAGTTTCCGAGGAAGTCCGAAAGACACATCAGAAGCACGGGATAGTTTGTGAAAATTGCCTTGAGCCCCTCCTTGACGTTCGGCCTTTCGATTGACTGCGGAACTCTTTCTTTCGATGCGATAAAAAACCAGAAGGTGCACAGCGAGGAAATCACCGCAGTCAACGAGCCCATTACAACAAACACAGAGCTCAGCTTCCATTTGACAACTTTGTTATTGACAAGGTCAATGAGCACGCCCATTATGTACCGCGGCATATCCTCGCCCATGAAGCCCGTCAGCAGCTCGGCGAGGGTTATCAGCCTCACCCTCTCGTTCGGGTTTGGTGTTATTGTGGACATATACCCGCTTTTTGCAACGCCGGTGAAGGTGCCCGCGGTTTCGTTGATGATGTTAAAAACATAATAATAAATCAGCTTGGGGATATATGTGCCGGAGGTGTTTGGGAAGAACAGCGGCAGCAGCCAGCCGAACATGCTGAGAACCGTGAGCGGAAGCTGCATGCCGATAAGGTACGGCCTGAACTTGCCTATGCGGGTGCGCGTATTGTCAACAATAACGGAAATGAACGTGTCGTTGATGATATCCCACGCTGTTGTGACCAGGTTGACCACAGCGCTGATGGTGAAATCAATGTGCACAACGTCCCAGATGTATCTTTCCGAAAAGGAGTTGATGTTGAAAGAATTTGACCAGTCGTTGAACAGATAAGCGATGGTTTCCTTGACCCCGACATAGTTGTGCCCTTTATATAAATGGATTTGTCTGACAGGTTCTCCGGCTGCGGATTCTTCCCTTTCGATTACGGCGGTTTGATTGTTCTTATCGTCCACTTTTATCCCCCTATTCTGTCACGGTGACTGTGCAGGAATCCCTGAAGTGTCCGTCCGCGGCAACAGCAATCACCGTTGCCGTGCCGGGCTTCAGAGCGGTTACCGTGCCGTCCTCCGAAACAGCTGCAACATTCTCGTTTTCACTTATCCAGATGACATCGGTGTTTGTCGCCTTGTCCGGCTTCAGCAGGGCGGAAAGTGCCTGCGTCTGCCCGACTCCGAGCGTCATTTCATCCTCTGACACCTCGATTTTTTTCACCGGAACCGAAACCGTGACCTCACATTCGGAAGTGTACTCTATGCCGAGATATTCTAAATAAGCCGTGATGACAACCGGCTCGCGGCTGTTTTCAACTCCGCAGACATAACCCAAATCGTCAACAGTTGCAACAGCCTCGTTTGAGCTTTCCAGACGCATGGTGTAATCGGAATCGTCGTTCATAACCGCGTTCAGGGAAAGCTGATGAGTGTCGCCCTTTTCGAGAGATACCGACTGCTCGGAAAAGGATATTCCCGCCCATGTGTAATTGAACATTTCGCAGACGGTGTAATCAAACTTCACCGTTTTTCTGCCGAGCGTTTCAAAGTCCCCGGCAAAGTCAACGACAAGCTCAACGGAGTATTTTCTGCTGAAACTCAAATAATTCAGGCGGTCGGTCAGCCGCTCTGATTGTGCCTCGATTCTGAATTCTGTGCCCACAGCCCTTAACTCCGCAACCGTGAGCATCGGCTCGGCTTCTGCACGCAGAGCGGAGAGAATTTTATCATCCTCCTCCAAGCCGAAGGTTGAATAAGCTCCGCTTTCACGGCGCGGAGGATAGTTTTCGGCGACACAGTCAAGGCTGAAGAAATAAAAATCTGTTTGAGTAACTTCGCCGTCCACGTCTTTTATGCCCTGCTCACAGCCGGCTTTGATTATTTCATCGGGAGAAAGGGTTATTGTCGGATAGCCCTTATAGCCGTCCTCAAAGCTGCCCGTGTGATTCTCGGCATACATTGCGTCAACATTTGCCGTAATAGTTTTTTGCATATAATTGAGCACCGACCGCTCACTTTCGCTGCCGTCGAGAGATATGTTTTCAACATAAATATCCGTGCTCACATCGGCATAAACCCGTTTGCCGTCCTTTGCGGAGTCAATGAGTTTTGCGAGAAAGTCAACTGTCTGAACGTCGGTTTCGGGCATGGCAGTGAGGGATTCCGCTGCGGGAACATCAAACTCGTAAACTCCCTCCGTCACAAGAGAAAGCGCAACGCCCAGGACAACTCCGGTGCAAAGCACGAGGGCAATGACACTGAAAAGCCCGAAGATGACCAGACGCTTTTTCTGGCTTTCAACCTTTTCTTTACTCATCGGCCGTCACCGCCTTTGTATTTTTTTCGGCCAGTTCTTTTTCCTCTTTAAGGCGCTGCTCGCGCTCCTCCTCGGATTCAAGCACAGGCAGCGGAAGCTCCTCGAGGGTGAGCTCTCCGCTTTTTACCCTTTTGCGGATTTGAATGCGGTCAAGGTCAACCTGCTTGTATTGCGGGGCGATTTTCTTTTTGAGAATCAGGCAGTTAATTGCAAGCATAACAAGGTAGGCAGCAAAGGCGGCAAAGCCTCCGTAGCCGAAGGAGATTTCCACCAAGCCGTCGGCAAAGGCATTTTCTGCTCCGTTGAGCGTGAAACACGCAGCAACGGCAAACACCGACCCGGCAGCACCGACAGCGCTCAACACTGCCATTGCCCGCGCGCTGCGGCGGATATTTGTTAAGGACAAAATTTCACTGGCAAACAGTGCAAGGTCAACAAGCAGCAAAAAAAGCATTGCGGCAACGAGCATGAGCGCTTTTTGCGCTATGTCCGCCGAAATGTCAATTCCCGCAAAGTCGAGCAATGCCAAAAGGCTTCCGTCGCTGAAGCTGCTGTACAGCCCGTATCCCCAAAAAGAGAGTGAATGGCTGAAGAGAGGTATATTCACCTCCAGCGAACCGAACGGAATGAACAGCATTCCGACGCAAACCAGCGTGAACACAAGGCGCGCAATTTGCAGCGGACCGCCGATGAACGCAGTTTTGAGCTTTGTGACAAAAACCCGCAAAGAGGCAAATTCCAGCTCGCAGCGCTTTGCGTCGGATGAGAGAAGTTTTTCCTGCTGACAGTAAAACAAATTGATTCCGCAGTGTGTGCAATTCTGACTCAGTTCAAATCTTCCGATTTTTTCTCCGCAATTCGGGCATTCCAATCACATCATCTCCGCAGTATGTAATACATATAGGAAAAGTGTAGCATATCCGACAAAATTATTCAATATGTTGATATATAAAATATGATAAGAAAAGGCTTTTTTCGCTCTTGCATTCGTATGTGTGTTTTGATATAATATAATATATTTATTTTTGTTTGAGCAGTATTTTTATTTTCACGCCCATGAGGTGATATTTTTGTCTGTACCCAAAGAAAACATACGCAATTTCTGCATCATTGCTCACATTGACCACGGCAAGTCCACTCTCGCGGACAGGCTTCTGGAACTCACGCAGTCAGTCGCCCTTCGCGACATGACAGCGCAGCTGCTCGACAAAATGGACCTTGAGCGTGAACGCGGAATCACAATCAAAGCACACGCCGTCAAGCTCAACTACAAAGCTGCCGACGGCAACGAGTATATTCTCAACCTGATTGATACTCCCGGCCATGTCGATTTCAACTATGAGGTTTCGCGTTCGCTCGCCGCGTGCGAGGGTGCGCTGCTGATTGTCGACGCATCGCAGGGTGTTGAAGCGCAGACACTTGCCAACACATATCTCGCGCTCGACCACAACCTTGAAATTGTGCCCGTCATCAACAAAATCGATCTTCCCGCAGCAGATCCCGACAGGGTCGCGGCTGAGGTTGAGGATGTCATCGGGCTGGACTGTTCAAGCGCTCCCCGAATTTCCGCAAAAACCGGAGAGAATGTCGAGCAGGTTCTCGAACGCATTGTCAGCGATATTCCCGCGCCGAAAGCGGACGACAGCGCACCGCTCAAGGCGCTGATTTTCGATTCGATTTATGACAGCTATAAGGGTGTCATAGTGTATGTCCGCGTTATCCAGGGCACTCTGCGCGCGGGTGACACCATGCACATGATGGCAACGGGTGCAGAGTTCGGCGTTGTTGAAGTCGGCTACATGCGAGCAACCTCAATGGAGCCGTGTGAACAGCTTTCGGCGGGCGAAGTCGGCTACATCACCGCGTCCATCAAAACAGTCGGAGACGCACGCGTCGGCGACACCGTAACAAACGCCTCCAATCCCGCCGCCGAGCCTCTGCCGGGCTACCGCAAGGTTCAGCCGATGGTTTTCTGCGGAGTTTATCCGGCGGACGGCGCGGACTATGAGAACCTCCGCGACGCACTCGAAAAGCTTCAGCTCAACGATGCCTCGCTTTCATATGAGCCGGAGACCTCCGGTGCTCTCGGCTTCGGCTTCCGCTGCGGCTTTCTCGGCCTGCTTCACTTGGAAATCATTCAGGAACGGCTTGAGCGCGAATACGACCTTGACCTTGTTACAACCGTACCGAGCGTTATATACAAAATCCATCTCACCGACGGCAGCGTTGTTGAAATTGACAACCCGACGCATTATCCTGACCCCGCCCTCATTGACTTTTCCGAGGAGCCGATGACAAATTCGCACATCTATTCTCCGCCCGATTACGTCGGCGCGATAATGGATCTGTGTCAGGACAGGCGCGGTGTGTTCAAGGACATGACCTACATCACACCCGACCGTGTTGACATCAACTATGAGCTTCCGCTCAACGAAATAATATACGACTTTTTCGATTCGCTCAAATCCCGCACAAAAGGCTACGCCTCCTTTGACTATGAGCTTGCGGGCTACGCGCGTTCAAACCTTGTAAAGCTTGACGTGCTTCTCAACGGCGACATTGTGGACGCACTCTCCTTCATTCTCCATTCCGACAAGGCATACCCCAGAGCAAGGCGCATTGCGGAAAAGCTCAAGGACAATATCCCGCGCCAGATGTTCGAGATTCCGATTCAGCTTGCAATCGGCGGCAAGGTCATTGCGCGCGAAACAGTCAAGGCAATGCGCAAGGACGTGCTTGCAAAATGCTACGGCGGCGATATTACCCGCAAGAAAAAGCTTCTTGAAAAACAAAAAGAAGGCAAAAAGCGCATGAGGCAGTTCGGCAGCGTTGAGGTGCCGCAGGAGGCATTCATGGCGGTACTCAAGCTCGACGATGAGTAAAGTGTCCGGAATTCAAAACCTGTACTCTGAGCAAGTCAATAAAAATCCGAAAGGGTGTTTTGAATGGTTGCAAAGATCACGGCTTTTTTCACCGCGGTTATCACATTTCTGGCAGGCATAATCCCCCACCCGCTCACCCCGTTTGTTCCGGCGGAAATTAATCCCCCGGTGCAGGAGGAAACCGAAATGATGACTCTCATTGAAAACAACTCAAGCGACTATGTAATTGTTCGCGCGGCAGACGCTTCTCCGAGCGTTGTCACCGCGGCAGCAACCCTTCAGAATTATCTTCAGAGAATCAGCGGCACAACGCTCGCCGTTGTCACCGATGAAACCGCCGTTGCTCAAAAGGAAATCCTTGTCGGCCCCACCAACCGTGCAGGTGTTTCATATCCTGCGGCTGACATAGCCTACGGCGTTGAGGAGGTTCATTATTTCACCTCCGGCAACGCTCTTGTGTTCCTCGGCGGGGCAAAAAGAGGCGTTCTGTACGGCGTCTATTGCTTCCTTGAGGAACAGCTCGGCTGCAAGTGGTACACAAAGGACCTGATTGTTGTGCCGGAGAAAAACAAGGTTGAAATTGCAAAAAATCTGAATGTTTCAGAGAAAAGCCCTCTGGAGTACCGTGAAACCGACTGGATCAGCCCGAAAAACGTTGCCTATTCTGTTGCTAACAAGCTCAACAGCAACATCTACCGTTATCTTTCTGCAGAAAACGGAGGCTCCATGGGCTACACCGGCTCCGGCTTTGCACATACCCTCACCACACGCTTCGTTGCCTCGTCAAAATATTTTGCGACGAATCCGGAATACTACGCACTTCAGTCGGACGGCAAGCGTTCACCGAACCAGCTCTGCCTGACAAACCCAGATGTGCTGAACATAATCATTAAAGAGGTCATTCAGCAGATTAAGGATTACCCCGAAAATCAGATTGTTTCCGTCACTCAGCACGACAATCAGGATTACTGCCGCTGTGAAAAGTGCAAGGCTATTGATGATGAGGAAGGCTCCCACTCCGGGACGATGATCCGCTTTGTCAACAGCATTGCCGATGCGGTGAAGCAGGCGGGCTACGATGATGTTGCCATTGACACCTTTGCCTATCAATACACCCGCAAGGCACCGAAAACCACCGTGCCGCGCGACAATGTTATTGTTCGCCTTTGCTCGATTGAGTGCTGCTTCGCACATCCTCTTAATGATCCGGACTGTGCCCAGAATGTTGATTTTTGCGCCGACCTTGAGGATTGGGCGCGCATTTCCAACCGTTTGTATGTCTGGGACTACACCACAAATTACGGAAACTACATCGGCCCGTTCCCGGACTTTCAGGTGCTTCAGGCAAACATCAAGTTCTTTGCCGAGAACAGTGTTGTCGGCCTGTATGAGGAGGGCAACTACACGGCATCCGACAGTGACGCCGAGTTTGCAGAGCTTCGCGCATACCTCCTCGCAAAGCTGATGTGGAATCCAAATATCGACCTCGACGCGGAAATCAACGGCTTCATGCAGGCTTATTACGGCGAAGGTTGGCAGTACGTCAAGGAATATGTCCGCTACACCGGAACGCAAACCGGGCTTTGCAACCGCCACATGACGATTTACCGCCCGATGACGGACAAATCCGTTCTTGACCTCAACAAATATGAAATTGATTATCTCAACAACCTTTGGGTGAAGGCTAAGGAGCTTGCAGACACTCCGGCAGTGCTTGAGCATGTTTGCCGTTCGGAGCTTTCATGGAGATATTGGAAGGCGTGCAACAAAAGGTCCGAGTTCTCCCGTCTGCAAAAGAAGGACAACTGGATTTCCGCCAATGAGGAGTTCTATAACGACCTTGTGAAGTTCGGCATTGCACGCATATGCGAGGGTGACGGCGGAAAGCTTGACCCGAATCCGGACTTTACAAGCATTCCGTCAAAATGGAGGGTCAAGTGGTGACAACCAAAAGGATTATACCCTGCCTGGATATCCGTGACGGAAGAGTCGTCAAAGGCAAAAATTTCAAGGGTGTGCGCGACGTGGAGGACCCCGTCGCGCTTGCCCGTATTTACAATTCAGCAGGAGCGGACGAGCTGGTTTTTTACGACATCACAGCAACCTTCGAGAAGCGTCCGCTGTTCACAAACGTGCTTGAGCGCGTTGCGGCGGAAATATTCATTCCCCTGACTGTGGGCGGGAGCATAAACTCCCTCGACGATTTTGACCGTGTGCTCAAGGCGGGTGCCGACAAGGTCAGCGTCAACTCCGGGGCAATAAAAAATCCGTCCCTCATCGGAGAGGCGGCAAAAAAATACGGCGACCAATGCGTTGTTCTTTCAATGGACATCGCGCGGGTGGACGGCAGTTTTCACATTTTTTCCAAAGGCGGACGTGAGGACACGGGCATTGATGCGCTTGAATGGGCACACATGGGCGCGGAAAACGGAGCGGGAGAGCTTGTTGTCAACAGCATTGACACAGACGGAGTTAAAAACGGCTTCGACCTGGAGCTGCTTGCGGAAATTGCAAAGAGGGTCAACGTGCCGATAATCGCCTCCGGCGGAGCGGGAAAAATCGAGGACTTTCTCGAGCTGTTCCGGCTGGACGGCATTGACGCTGGGCTTGCCGCGTCCATCTTCCACTTCCGCGAGGTTGAAATATCCGATTTGAAGGCGTATCTCGCCGCAAACGGCGTAAACGTCAGGCTGTAAGCCAAAAAAACATTTTAGGAGAGCAGTATGCACGAGCTTGTTTCAAAACTTAAATTTGACGAAAACGGACTTATCCCGGCGGTTGTGCAGGATTTCTTCACGAGAGAGGTTCTCACCGTCGCCTACATGAACAGGGAAAGCCTTGAAATAACTCTTGAGGAGAAGCGAACCTGCTTTTTCTCAAGAAGCCGCCGTGTGCTCTGGAGGAAGGGCGAGACAAGCGGCAATGTTCAGCACGTGGTTGCAATCACGGCGGACTGCGATTTTGATTCGCTTGTTGTTGAGGTAATAAAAGACGGCCCCGCTTGTCACAAGGGGACCGAAAGCTGTTTTAACGATGAAATTTTCCGTGACGGCTCAGTGAACCGTTTCACTCTTGAGTCGCTGTATTCCCTGCTCGAGCAGAGAAACCGTATGCGTCCGCAAGGCAGTTACACCACCTATCTTTTTGAAAAGGGCAAAGAAAAGATTCTCAAAAAGGTCGGCGAGGAATGCACAGAGGTCATCATCGGTGCCATGAAGAACAGCAAAGAGGAAACCGTTTATGAGATTGCCGACTTGTGCTACCATGTTATGGTGCTCATGGTTGAAAGCGGAATCACGGTGGATGAAATCAAATCGGAGCTTGCATCACGCCATGTTATCGACCATAAAACCAAACAGGAAACGATGGGATAAAAGCCGTCTTAACTGCACTTATCGCAAAACGATTTTCTCGCATTTTGCGGCATATTTTTCGTCGGCGGTCACAACATAATCGGCGCTGCGCGTTTCAAGCAATGTTTCAAGGAAGCTGCCCTTCAGGGCGTTGAGGCAATCGGAGCGCAGGTTGTCATAATAGCTGTTTTCGCCGGAGTCCGCGTCCGTGCGCTGGACAAGGAAAATATTTTCGTCACTTTCAAAGATATCCGGCGTTTCGTAATCCAGCCCGGCGACAAAATCAAAAAAACCGGATGGGAACGCGGAATTGTCCTTTGAAATGAATATTTCGTCCGCACTTGCGCTGTCGTCCACCGTTTCAATCGGAGTGCCGTTCTTGACATTCTCAAGCATCTTCTTGAATTTTTCCTCGATGAGCAGTTTGTTGTCCCCTGTCAGAATATAAGAATTCCCCTGCGCATCGGTATCTGTCAGATAACCGTTGACGGATTTGAACGACACATAGTTTGCGTCAAAGTATTTTTTGATTTCCGCCTCGGTTGTGGGGAATTCACCGTCTGTGTCAAAATAATAGTGCAGAAGCCGGCGGAGCTTCATCTCGTTTGTTTTGATTTGAGTTATGTGCTTTTTTTCAATGCCTTTTTCCTCATAATAGGTTTGCATAAGCCGCCACAGGCTGTTGGCACTGTCCGACACCTCGCCCTTTTCCTCGGTTGTCAGCGTCAGATCAACGCCTCCGTTCATCAGCTCGGAATAAATCGTTTCGATTGCGACATAACGGGTGCACAGCTCTCTTGCTTTTTCTATTATCACGGAATCCTCAACGGTCACGATATCGTAATCAGTGGGAAAGGAATTCACCGTGTCAAGATAGTATGAGTAAATCCCGGTGTTAAGTTCTGCGCCGGCAACAGTCAAAGCGGTGTGTTCGTTCCGGGAACAGGCACACAGAGCCGTCAAAAAAACGGCAAGCAACAAAGCCGTCAGCTTTTTAAACATCCTGTCCACATCCTTTCGATTTAACATATTATAGCCTACCGCGTGACTTTTTTCAAGTATATTTTTCTTAATAAAGGACTGATTGCATGAGCACTGACAAAACAAAAACGGTTCTCGCCTATGACATCGGCACAACCGGAGTTAAAACCTGCCTTTTCAGCATCGGTGAGCGCATTGAGCTTATCGCCTCCGCCATGGAGGGCTACAAGCTCTATATCTCACCCGACGGCTCCGCGGAGCAGTCACCCGCCGAGTGGTGGGAGGCTGTCTGCAAAACCACAAGGCACGTTCTGGAGCACAACGGCATTTCCGCCGCCGACATCTCAGGCATCTCCTTCTGCTCCCAAATGCAGGGGCTTGTGCTCGTTGACAAAGACGGTGAACCGGTGCGCAATGCCATGAGCTACATGGACCAGCGCGCACGTGCGGAGCTCAAGGAGGGCATGGCTTACGGCATTCAGATTGCCGGAGCAAATGTTTTCAAGCTGCTCAAATCGCTGAAATACACAGGTGCAGTGTCCGCAAGCGTCAAGGATCCCGTGTGGAAATACAAATGGGTTCAGGCGCACGAGCCGGAGAATTTCGCCCGCACATACAAATGGCTTGACGTCAAGGAGTTTTTCATCTGCAAAATGACCGGAAAGTTCGTGATGACACACGATTCGGCATTTGCCACAATGCTTTATGATATCCGTGAAGGCAAGCACTGCTGGAGTCCCGAAATTTGCGCAATGCTCGGTGTTGACATGGCGCACCTGCCCGAAATCAAAAGGTCAACCGACATGATAGGCGGGCTCACCGCAAAGTCAGCGGCAGAGCTGGGGCTGTGTGAGGGAATTCCCGTGTTCGGCGGCGGCGGCGACGCTTCGCTCATCGGGGTCGGTGCGGGCTCGGTTGAGCTGGGTGACACTCACGTCTATTCCGGCACCTCAGGTTGGGTTTCCACGGTTGTGGACAAGAGCATGGTGGACACAACCGCCATGATAGCCTCGATTGTCGGCGCACAGGACAACAAATACAACTATTTTGCCGAGCTTGAAACCGCAGGAAAGTGCCTGGAATGGGTGAAGGATCATCTTGCGCTCGACGAAATCGGGATTTATCTGAAAAAAGAACACGTTGCCGAGAGCACGGAAAGCGTCTATACAAGCCTTTACGATTACATGACGCATGTCATCGAAGCTGTCGTGCCGGGCTGCAACGGTGTTATATTCACCCCGTGGCTGCACGGCAACCGCTGCCCGTTTGAGGACCCGAACTCACGCGGTATGTTCTTCAACATCAGCCTCGAAACAGGCAAAACGGAGCTTATCCGCGCGGTGCTTGAGGGTGTGTGCTACCACCTGCGCTGGTTCATTGACACTCAGGAGAAGAAAACCAGAACGAGTCCGGTCATTCGGTTTGTGGGCGGCGGAGCGTTGTCCGAGGTCACCTGCCAGATTCTCGCAGATTGCACGGGCAAGGTTGTTGAAACCGTGGAAAACCCGCAAAATGTCGGTTCCGTCGGGGCGGCGGTTGTTATGGCTGTCGGACTCGGTGTTATTGACAGCCTCGACAAGGCGAAAAAGCTTGTCCCGGCGAGCACGGTTTATCAGCCGGATGCCTCCGTCAAAGCGGTTTACGACAAGAATTATGAGGTCTACAAAAGGCTTTATAAATCAAACAAAGAGAATTTCAAGCTGCTCAACGGCTGAAAACGGAGAGTTACATATGACGGAGAAAAAACAAAACGGTGTCGGCACGGGCATTATTGCCGTTGCGTTCACAATCATGATTTTTCTGTCCGGCGGGATTTGTCTTGCCAAAAATCTGATTGATTACGAAAGCCATTACAGTGCCTACGACGTGAGCTGGACCCCGCTGAAGCGTGTGGTTTACTGTGTACGCGCGGGCGTTGCCGGAGTGCGGGACGCTGACGATTTTCCGCTGAAAAGCAAATATATTGATTTTTACGGCGGGCTTCAGCGCATTGCAATGAAAAACACCGTTCAGGATGCGGATGCGACAAAGACCGTTATCCGACTCAAAAATGACTATTTGACTTTTCTTATTCCGGAAACCGACTTTGTTCCATTTGCGGAAAACCTTGCAGACCTGAACGAGTTCGCAAAGAGCCTTGACATCCCGCTTGTTTTTACCTCGTCACCTTATAAAATTGACGCAAACAATCCTCAGCTTCCGCGCGGAATTAGGGATTATTCAAACCGGAATCTTGACTCTTTTTTTGCAGCGGCAAACGCAGCCGGAGTTGACTGCATTGATATGAGAGAGGTCATGCTCAGGCAGTCGCTCAACTCATATGATTATTTTTTCAGAACGGACCATCACTGGACACCGCACGGTGCTTTTCTCGCTTTTGCTGAAACGGCACAAAAGCTGCGAGACAGTTACGGCCTGGATTTTAATGAGCAGGTTCTCAATATATCCAACTATAAATCAACTGTCTGCAAAGAAAACTTCATGGGGACACTCGGCAAACGCGTCGGATACCTTTACGCAACGCCGGACGACTTTGAATTGCTGACTCCGGATTTTTCAACGTCCTTCTCCGTGACACGTCCGCAAGGTCTCCCGCGCGCAGGCACTGTCTCCGGCAGCTTTGAGGATGCGCTGCTTGACACAAGCCTGCTCAATGTCGGCGGTGTTTCAACAAACTCTTACGGCAGCTATGACATCGGCGGAAAAACTCAAATCATCAACCGGCTTTGCAAAAATGGCAAAAAAATTCTTCTCGTGCGGGACAGCTTCGGCTGTGCATTTGCGCCGTTTTTGTCTTTGATATGCTCACAGGTTGACAGCTTTGATATGCGCGGTCAGCGTGATTACAGCCTGAAAGAGTATATCGTTCAAACCTCGCCGGATTATATTGTTTTCTGTTTCAACCCGAGCACATTCAGAGAGGTTACATTTGATTTTGATTCTGCAGTAATGACGGAGACTGCAGAGTGAGTTCATAATTTCGTTTGCGGAAAAGTGAGGATGACCGTATGACACACAAGAAGCGGACACGTGAGAACATCTCCTACGGCATTATTGCCGTTGTGTTCACAATCATGATTTTTTGTCCGGCGGGATTTGTCTTGCCAAAAATCTGATTGATTATAAAAGCCATTACAGCGCCTACGATGTGAGCTGGACCCCGCTTAAACGTGTGGTTTACTGCGTGCGCGCGGGCGTTGCCGGGGTGCGGGACGCTGATGATTTTCCGCTGAAAAGCAAATATATTGATTTGTACGGCGGGCTTCAGCGCATTGCAAAGAAAAACACCGTTGAGGATGCGGATGCGACTAAGACCGTTATCCGTCTCAAAAACGGTTATCTCTCGTTTTTGCCCGAGCAGCTCGACACCGGAAGCTACGCTGCCTCGCTTGCCGGTTTGAAGGGTTATCTCGACGGCATGGGTGTTCCCTTGCTGTTCACCGCAGCACCTTATAAAATCGCCCCGAACGATTCTCATCTGCCCGAAGGAATGACCGAATACGCAAATGCCAACACCGACGGTCTTCTTAACGCCGTCAGTTCCGCAGGCATCAGTTGTATGGACCTGCGCAAAACATCGGATTACGGTGAGGAGGCATCCGACCGTTACGATAATTTCTTCCGTACTGACCATCACTGGACTCCGCGCGGTGCGTTCAATGCTTTCGGAAAAGTTGCGGAATGCCTGAAAGAGGACTACTCTTTGAAATTTGACAGTACCGTGACGGACATCGGAAGCTATAATTCAAAAACATATGAACGGAACTTCCTCGGTTCTTACGGCAAGCGCACCGGAAAACTGTATGCCGCGCCCGATGATTTTGAAATTATCACTCCGGATTTTGCCACATCGCTTGATGTTGTGCGGTTCGGAAAAAGAACCTCGGGAAGCTTTGAAAATGTAATATTCAACATGTCAAAGGTCACAGACGGCTCTCTCTACGACCGGTCCTCATACAACGCCTATGACGTTCCCGGAAACACTCAGATTATCAACAACAACGCTCCGAACGACACAAAAATTCTTCTTGTCAGGGACAGCTTCGGCTATGTGTTCGCGCCGTTTCTTTCATTGATTTGTGCTGAGGTTGACAACTACGATATGCGTGACGCACACGATTGCAGTCTGAAGGAATACATTGCTGACACAAGCCCTGATATCGTAATTTTCCTTTATAATCCGTCTGTTTTTTCGGACATTGCTTTCGACTTTGATTCGGTCAATTTGTCGGCGGTTGTCGAATAATTCCATAAAAAATAATTCAGGCAAATCGCACAAAATTCAATTTTTTATCTGGTCAACCTGCACAAATTAAAAACGTGCACAAAGCCCATGTTTGGAATACAAGCTGAATTATCTTTGAGGGCTTCGGATATCATTGACGTTTGATGATTTTGTGATATAATATGTACTATAACGAGTGTGTTCACTCGCCTAAACACAGTATATTTTGAGTGTGGGAGAAATATTTATATGTATGTTAAAGATGTAACAGTCCAGAATCAGGTTGGGCTTCACGCTCGTCCTGCAACCTTTTTCATCCAGAAGGCAAACGAGTTTAAATCCTCCATCTGGGTCGAAAAAGAGGAACGCAGAGTCAACGCAAAGAGTCTGCTCGGCGTGCTTTCCCTCGGAATTATGGGCGGAACCGATATCCGCATTATTGCCGGCGGTTCAGACGAAAATCTTGCTGTTGACGAACTTGTCAAGCTCGTTGAATCCGGTTTTTCCGAATAAAAGCCGATAATATTTTTGCGCAGGATATGTGCAGCAACCCCCGTGTCCCTCTTTTGAGCGACACAGGGGTTTTCACTTAGGAAGGCAACACTTTAATCTATTTTTTTGAAACGGAGAGATAAAAATGGTTAAGCATGAGAATCTTCAGAACAAGGTTGCTGTTATCACCGGCGCAGGCGGAGTGCTTTGCAGCGGTTTTGCAAAAGATCTCGCCGGATGCGGAGCGAAGGTTGCCGTGCTCGATCTAAGAGCGGATGCGGCACAGGCTGTTGCGGACGAGATTACCGCAAGCGGCGGCACGGCAATTGCCGTTGCCTGCAACGTGCTTGAGCCGGAAAGCCTTGCAGCGGCAAGAGAAGCCGTGAATTCCGCCTTCGGAAAGTGCGACATTCTCATCAACGGCGCCGGCGGCAACTCACCTCTCGGCACAACAACAAAAGACACTCTCGAGCTTTCCGACATTGCCGGAAAAGCAGAGGGAGTCAAGACCTTTTTTGATCTTGACCCCAAGGGTATCGAGTTTGTTTTTAACCTCAACTTTCTCGGTACAATGCTTACAACACAGGCGTTTGCAAAAGACATGGTCGGCAGAGACGACGTTTGCATCCTGAACATATCCTCAATGAACTCCTACCGTCCTCTCACACGCATTCCCGCCTATTCCGCAGCAAAGGCTGCCGTTTCAAACTTCACGCAGTGGATGGCGGTGCATTTTGCGCCCGTCGGTCTCCGCGTAAACGCTCTGGCACCTGGTTTCTTTTCAACAAACCAGAACAAGGCTCTGCTTTACAATGAAGACGGTTCTCTCACCGCCCGTTCCGACAAGATTCTCGGCCACACTCCGCTCGGACGTTTCGGTACACCCGAAGATCTGACCGGCGCGCTGCTTTTTTTGTGCGACGGCGAATGCTCCGCGTTCATCACCGGTGTTGTTCTGCCTGTTGACGGCGGCTTTGCGGCTTATTCGGGAGTCTGAGTTTTCTCATATTCTCCGAAGATTTCATTTTTTAAGCTTTCGCATTTCTGATTTACGCCCTCAAAGCTCATCTCCGAAATATAGAGAGCCTCCAGCCTGTCGTGTGTTGCCTTTGCGCCCTGCAGCAGGCTAACGGCTTCTCCGAGCAGCTCGGAAAACGCCTTTGAGTTGAAGCTCAGCCTGTGCTTTTTCTTTGCGAGTTCCTCCGTGTCGGTGAATCGTTTTGAGTGAATGTTCCTTGCGGAAATTTCCTTGAACGGATGCAGTCTGTTCGAAGTGAGCACCGCAACACGTTTCTCAGGAAAAATCAGTTGCTCAGGAGCACCGTTGGGATCGAAAGGATTCAGGCACGAGATAACCTTATGTCCGTTGGCAAGCGCGTACTTTTTGATGAGCGGCATAAGCACACTCGACACCCCGCCGAATTCATCGCACAGCATAAAGATCCTGTCGCTCAGCTCGGGTACGGTTTGTGTGTTTGTGTAATAACCCTTGGGCGTGACTGCGCTCAGGAAGCGTTTATACTCCTTCCCGGTGCCGTTTAAGGTGCCCAATTCCCTCGACACAAAGCGGAGCGCATAGCGTTCCGCTTTTTCCTTTATCACACACGAGCAGGCAAGCCGACGGCTGTCGGCAAGCAAAGAGCCTGCGGCTGCGATGAAGCCTGTGCAGCGTCTGTGCAGGAGCTTGTTCATTTTTGTCAGTTCAATGATCTTTTCTGCGTTCTCCCGCATTGCCGCAGTGTTCCAGTATTCTCCGAGGTTGACAAGCTGCTCGACTGCTCCCGGGTACTGCGGCTCGATAACGTGGGGAGCGGTGCCGTCCGCAATGCTGACACGCAGCTGCGGGATTATTACGGCATCAATGCTGTCCGGGTCGCTTGAGCATATCACCCTTTCGGCGCTCAGACCCGCCTGATCCGCGGCAGCAGCGAGGTTTTTCATCAGCCCGGATTTGCCCGTGCCCGGACCGCCTTTAATAATGTACGCGTTCCAGCCGTCATTTGCGTCATACAGCTCACTGAACAGTGAGTGAAAACCCTCCGGCGTGTTTGCGCCCAAAAAGAATTCAACCATTTTTCTCCGCCTTTCTGTAAATAGCCTTATGCCTTATTATATTACGGAGTCGGGCATGTGATACAACTCTCTCTCGCTGACCCCGCACAGCTCGTGCAGTGCGCAGGCGAACAGAAAATGATCGGTCTTTGCAGAACAAACCGCGGCAAACCTTTCCGGCAAAGTGTAAACCGGCAGAGGCACCGTGCCGTCATCTTCATCGGCGGAAAAGACAAGCGTGCCGGGCAGACAACGGACTTTTTCGCTGTGCGCGGTTATTACGGCATGGCTGTCGGAAATCACAGCCGCGCTTGCAGTCAGAGGAAGTGCTGCACCGAAGTTTTCCATAACCCTGTGCACCGCGGTGATGTAGAGTTCGGGTGTGTTTGTCACAACCCGTACCACAGCGGCGAGCGGCATAATCAGGTCTATGTAATCCGGCAGAATTCCCATCGGGTCAACAACACATATCCGCCTTTTGACCGGAGGCACACGGCACTCTCCCAAACGCTCAACTGCATTAAAAAGGGCAGCCTTGAGCGGCAGAACCGCCGGCTCGAACACGGTCATTCCGCAGTCTTCGGGCAGAGAAAGCCCCTTTTGGAGCAGCACGGCATTTTCAAAAGGCTGTGCAAGCCTCGCCACCCTGTGCCAGTCAACGGTGCGTTTTGAGCAGTTCAGCTCAATTGCTCTGAATTCGGGCAAACCCTGCGGACATATTCTTTTTACGGCACAGCTTCTGTGCAGCCGCGCCGTGCGCTGAAAGTCAGCTATGTTAACAGTACAAAACAAAAAAACACCCCCTGCAATGATATGCATGGGGCGCTGTTAATAAAACGGAATTGAAAGAGTTTAAACCTTAGGACTTCCGCACATTGTGCAATATCCGTTAACATACTTGTGCTTGACAGGTGAACCGACAGTTGCACCGCAGCGCACGCAGGTTTTCGGAGTCATGCAGGTTGCGGCAATGTAGTTGTGCCCCAGTGCCTTGCTGATTGTCTTTCCGCAGGTTCTGCACACCTCGGGAGAGGTGCAGGTTGCGGGGCCGGCACTAGTATGACCCAACGCGGAGCCTCTGGTCTCTCCGCAGTTGACACAAACTTTCGGAGTTGTGCAGGTTGCCGCTTTGAAATCATGCCCGAACGTACCGGGTACAACATAACCGCACTTTGTGCAGTACTGACCCTTCATGCAGGAAAACTCAAATGTATGCTTAAGAGTGCCTCCTCTGACTTTGCCGCATCTTCTGCAGGTTGCGGGTTCGTCACAGGTTGCCTCGGTGTAATCGTGCCCGAGTTCTGAGTTGGGAACATAGTAATGACAGTTGCGGCATCTTCTCGGAGAGGTGCAGGTTGCATCCGTCAGATCATGCGGCAGAACATCACCTTTGGTTAAACCGCACATAATGCAGGTTGCGGGCTTGGTGCAGGTTGCCTCGGAATAGATATGGTCAATCTTTCCGCTTGCAACATAACCGCAGACCTTGCAGACCTTTTCACGGTAGCACGTTGCAAAGAGGAATTCGTGAACGCCGACTTTGCCGCGGGTCGCTCCGCACTTTTTGCAGGTTACGGGGCGCTGGCAGTTGGGGTCAAGGAATTCATGGTCACACTTTGTCGTCTGAGCGACGGTTGTTTCTCCGGCTGTTGTTGCTTCGCCGGTCGGCGCAAGAGTTTCCCACTCCGTCGTAACCGCAACGTTTGCTTTGTCACCGACTGTTGTCGATGCATTGTTATCCGTAGTATCATCGCCGTTCGTCGTTTTATCCGACTGAGCGGGAGTTGCACCGCAGCCGAATGAAAGCAGCAACAACAAGGTACATACCAAAATCAAACCGCGCTTTTTCATTGTTAATTATCAACCCTTTCCGGCATATGCCGTGTTTGGGAGAATGCGCCGCAGGCACATCATCTGCCCAAATATCCCCTTTTCGAAATATATGTATGTTCAATATTATACATAATGATATTACAATAAATTCCTCCTGCTGTCAATAGCAATTTCAAAATTGAATGCTTTCCCGGATTTATTCGGAATGAGCGCACAGTCAGGAGTGAGCTTTTCAGCGCGGTATGAACACCACCTGAACCAAAACCATATACAGAACCGTTCCGACCCCGATGCTCAGCAGATTGTTACGCTTCCATGCGTGCAGCGCAACCACAACGACAATTGCAATTGCCTCCGGCAAACCGTACGGGTAGCCGAGAGGATTGACCGCTTTCAGGCAGTAAACCACGAGCATTCCCATCACAGCCGGCGGAAGAACCTTTCCGAGATACTGAACAATGGGAGGAATTTTTCTGCCTTTCGGAAAGAAGATGAACGGAATGGCTCTTGTAAAAAACACTGTCAATGCCGTTACGGCAATCACAAGCAAGGACTTTCCGACACTAATCGGCATCGCTCATCTCTCCTTCCTTTTTCGGTTCAATTATTTTTTTGCAGGACAGCAGCAGAATTGCGATGCATGCCATTGACGGAAGAATGAAATTTGTCTGCCCGAAAGCAATCAGACAGAGCAGTGCGCTTCCGATTCCTATCAGTGCGGGAAGATGCTTTTCGCTTGTCAGCCACTGTTCCACGAAAATCACGACAAAAAGCGCGGTCATTGCAAAATCAATTCCGGTTGTATTGAACGCGATTGCCGAACCGACAACCGCTCCTATCATTGAACCGATTATCCAATAGCTCTGATTCATCATCGCAATTGCGAGCATGAAAGTGTTTTCGTCAACGTCCTTCGGAATTTTTGTCAGGCAGAACAGGGAATATGTTTCATCGGTCAGAGAGAAAATCATGTACGGTCTCTTTTTGCCCATCTTGCCGAAGCGTTCAAGCATTGAAAGGCCGAAAAATATGTGGCGCACATTGAGCATGAACTCAAGGAAAATTATTTGAAGGAAGCTCACACCGGGCAAGAAAAAATTCACGGCAAGATACTGTCCGCTTCCTGCATAAATCAGGAGGCTTGCAAGACCCGCCCACAAAAAGTTATATCCCTTTTCCTGGAACATGACTCCGAAAGCAAAGCCGATGAACAGATATCCCGCCATAACCGGTATCGTATAGGGAAACGCCGACGCGACAGAATGAGCAAAGCCCTTTTCCTTCACTTTTTTTGTGTCCGCAGTTTTTTTTCCGTGCTTTTTCATCAGGTACGCCTCTTGCTGTTTTATTTAATCTTTGTAAGCAGAACCACAACCTCGATGTGGTGTGTGTACGGGAACATATCAACCGGCTGAATTGCCGTTACGGTGTATGATTTCTTTGTCAGGCTCTGCAAATCACGCTCGAGAGTTTCGGGGTTGCAGGAGATATACACCACCCTGTCCGGCGAAAGCTTTTTAAGCGAGGACAGAAACTTTTCGCTGCTGCCCGCCCTCGGAGGGTCCATGAAAACAACCTGAGCCCGTTCACCGGCATCCGCCATGCCGGACATGAATTCTCCGGCGTCGGCGCAGAAAAACGAGGCGTTTTCGATTGCGTTGCGCTTTGCGTTTGCCCTTGCGTCCCGCACCGCGTCTTCATTCAGTTCAACACCGATTACCCTGTCTGCGCTTTTTGCCGCGATAAGCCCGATTGTGCCGACTCCGCAATAAGCGTCAATCACAGTTTCACTCCCTGTGAGCCCGGCGAATTCAACGGCCTTTGAATATAGGATTTCGGTCTGACTCGGATTTATCTGATAAAACGAGGCAGGTGAAATACGAAAAACACAGCCGCACAGACTGTCCTCAATTGTTCCGTTGCCGTAAAGAATCCTCTGGCTTTTGCCCAGAACAAGACTTGTCGCCGCGGAATTTATGTTCTGCACGATTGTGGTGATTTCCGGGTGTGCCTTCAGCAAAGCCCCGACAAAGTTTTTCCGCGACGGGAACATCGGCGTCGCCGTGACAAGCACAACCATTATTTCGCCGCTGTTGTGTCCGCGTCTGACAAGAACGTGCCGCAAAAAGCCCTCACCTGTGCGCTCATTGTAAGCTGTCAGGCGAAATTTTCCCAGAAGAGTGCGCACCGTGACAATGATTTCATCCGACTTTTCGTCTTCAATCATGCAGCTGTCCACACAGACAATGCTGTGTGTGCCCGACTGATAAACTCCGGAAATTATTTTGCCGGAGCGCGTTGTGCCGAACGCCGCCTGCACCTTGCAGCGGTAATGCGTAGGATTGTCCATACCGATTATCGGACGCACACGCCTGTATTTTTGCAGAAGGCGCGACACCTTGACCTGCTTGAATTTCAGCTGCTTTTCATAGGTCATGTTGCTCAGCTGGCAGCCGCCGCATTTTTTGCTGTGAGGACAGCTCTGTTCAGCCATTTGCGAAGTCCTCCTCAATCCATCTTGCAACACCGTCACGGTCGTTGCCGAGAATAACAAAGTCCGCTTTCTCTATTGCGCCCGGCTTTGCGTTTGCCATTGCGCAGGAAACATCACTGCCCGAAAAAAGCGGGACATCGTTGAGATTGTCTCCGAAGCTGACCACCTTTTCGTAACCGCCGTAAGCCCGCAGAAAATCGAGCGCCGACCTCTTTGACGCTGCGGGATTGCAGACCTCGAGAAACCACATTCCGTCGGCGTAAATGTCGTGATAAAACTCCACATGCAGATCATCCCGCTTCTCAAGCTCCTCCTTAATCGGAGAAACCTTTTCAAAAGTGTCGGCATAGGAGAAAAAAACAATATTTCCCTTATTGATGACCGAATAGCTTTCCAGCTTTGTGAAGCTTTTGCTGTATTTCTTTTTGCGCTCCTCCATGAACACCCGTGAGTGCTCATTGTCGAGCTTTTCATAACAGGATTTGAGTACACCGTCCTCAATGACATAAACAAAGCCGGACGCGTTGTTCTTTTTCAACGTTTCGAAAAGTGCCTGCGCGGCCGTTTCCGGCAGGTAATCCGTCTTCAGGTATTCCCTTTTTTGCGCATCAAAAACAACAGTGCCGTTCATCAAAATAAGCGGCACGTTGAGATTGATTTTATTCAAAATGGGCATCACTGTGAATGCGGTTCGCGCAGTTGCGACGCTGAAGTTCAATCCCCTTGCGATAAGGCGATTGAGGGTCTCCGCGGTGAAATCCGACACCTCGATATCCGGCGTCAGCAATGTGCCGTCGAGGTCTGAAACATACAGAGTTTTCATTTGATAACTCTGACGCGGATAACTCCGGGAAGCAGTCTCAGCTCACCTGCAGCAGACTCCGCGGCAGCTGTATCGTCAATGTCGGCTGCAAGATATGACACTCCCCTGCCTGCGACGGAGGTGAGCATTGTTGTGTTGATTTTTGAAAGCACGGCAGTCGCCTCTCCGACAGCTTCCTGTGAGCCGATAACGCAAATGCGGGCGTTTTTGACCGCAGGCAGTACCACGGGGGGAAGATTGACGGAATTCACTGTTTCGCCCTTTTCAAGATAAGCCTTTAATTCGAGAGCGGCCATAACCGCGCAATTGTCCTCGGATTCGGGGGTTGATGCGCCGAGATGGGGAATGGCGATTATTCCGGGGGTCTGAAGCTGGGCATCGGTCGGGAAATCGGTGGCGTATGCCGCGACCTTTCCGCTGTTGACTGCTTCAACAATATCCTGCGAATCAACCAGCTCGCCTCTTGCAAAGTTGAGAATACGAACTCCGTCCTTCATCTTTGCAATGCTTGCTGCGCTGACAGTGCTCCTGGTGGAATCGTTGAGCGGAACGTGCAGGGTCAGATAATCGCAGACAGCGAACAATTCGTCAAGCTTTTCGACAACCTTGATTTCGGGAGACAGCGCAAGCGCTCCCCTGACACTCAGGAACGGGTCATAACCGACAACATTCATTCCGAGCTTTGCCGCATCGTTTGCAACGAGAGCGCCGATTGCGCCGAGGCCGACAACTCCGAGCGTCTTGCCCATGATTTCGGGGCCTGCAAAAGCGCTCTTGCCTTTTTCAACAAGCTTGCCGACCGCGTCACCCTCGCCCTTAAGCCCCGCACACCATTCCATTGCCGCGGGAATTTTGCGGGAGGTCATGAGCAGTGCGCACAGAATAAGCTCCTTGACGGCGTTTGCGTTTGCGCCGGGGGTGTTGAAAACGGCGATTCCGCTTTGTGTGCATTTTTCAATCGGAATGTTGTTAACACCCGCGCCCGCCCTCGCAATTGCGAGAGTGTTGTCAGCAAAATCCATTTCGTGCATTGCGGCTGAGCGCACCATGATTGCATCGGGTGCCGAAGCATTTTCCGAGCAATTGTATTCGCCGCCGAATTTTTCCGTTCCGCACTTTGCTATTTTGTTGAGGGTGAGAATTTCAAACATATCTGTCAGCTCCGTGTTACTTATTATTTTTTTCAAACTCTGCCATGAAATCGACAAGCTTCTCGACGCCTTCAACAGGCATCGCGTTATAGATGGAAGCTCTCATGCCGCCGACGGAGCGGTGGCCCTTGATGTTGACAAAGCCCGCCTGCGCTGCCTGAGCAATGAACTTTGCATCCTTGTCGGCATCGCCCGTTACAAATGTGACGTTCATCATTGACCTGTCTTCCTTGACAACCGGAGCCTTGAACAGCTCGCTTGAGTCAAGGTAATCATAGAGCACAAGCGCCTTTTTGAGGTTGTGTGCCTTCATTGCCTCAAGACCGCCGAGGTTCTTTATCCATTCAAGAACCAGCTTGCACATATAAATCGAATAGCACGGCGGTGTGTTGTAAAGTGAATCGTTATCAGCCATTATCTTGTAGTCAAGCATGGACGGGGTGACATCCCTTGCGTTGCCGAGAAGGTCGTTGCGGACGATGACGATTGTCAGGCCGGCAGGTGCGACGTTCTTCTGCGCACCGCCGTAAACGAGGCCGAATTTTGAAACATCCATCGGCTCCGAAAGAAAGCAGGAAGAAATGTCCGCAAAAAGCGGAACGCTGCCGGTGTCGGGGATGTATTTATAGGTTGTGCCGTAAACTGTGTTGTTAAAGCAGATGTAGACATAATCCGCCTCAGGGTCAAAATCCGCTCTCGTGAGCTTCGGAATATAGGAGAAGGTTTTATCCTTTGACGATGCAACCTCGCGCACGTTGCCGTACTTCTGCGCTTCTTTGAATGCTTTTGTGGAGAACTGACCGGTGAGAACGTAATCTGCTTTTCCGGAGCCGTTAAGAAAGTTGAGAGGAATTGCAGCAAACTGTGTGGACGCGCCGCCCTGAAGGAACAGGATACTGTAATCATCCGGCACGTTGAGGAGCTCTTTCATGAGTGCCTTTGCCTCGGCAAGAATTCCTTCAAAAACCTTTGAGCGGTGTGACATCTCCATAACCGACTGTCCGCTGCCCTTATAGTCGAGCATTTCCGCCGCGGCTCTGTTGAGAACGGATTCCGGCAACATTGACGGACCCGCCGAAAAATTGAATACTCTGGACATTTGCTTATACCTCCGATTTTCATTTAGAAAAACCTATGTTTCATATTATATGCGCGGCTTTTGGTTTAGTCAATGTCATAAATGAACACTTTTCAAAGAAAACCCGAATATTTTTAGCGCTTTAGACAAAAATATCACTCTGCGGATGTTAATTAACAAACTTATTTGCTATTGTAAAAAAGAAAGTTTTGGTATACAATACGGTATTGTAATGTGACCGACAATTAACAGTTTTTGTCACAGCAGTATGAAAGACGCGAAAGGATGTATTCAACAAATGGACGCACTTAACAAGGTTTCGGTTAAGGATTTGCAGGTTTCCGCCAAAAAGGTGCTCGTGCGCTGCGATTTCAATGTTCCCATCAAGGACGGCGTTATTCAAAACGACACAAGAATCGTCGCCGCCCTGCCCACAATTAAATACCTGCTTGAAAACGGTGCAAAGGTTATTCTTTGCTCTCACCTGGGCAGACCCTCCGGCACAGGCTACGAAGAAGCTTTTTCGCTCAAGCCCGTTTGTGCAAGGCTCTCGGAGCTGCTGGGTATTGAAGTAAAAATGGCATCGGACGTTGTCGGCGACAGTGCAAAGGCTCTTGCTTCTTCGCTCAAAGACGGCGAAGCAATGCTGCTTGAAAACGTACGCTTTGAGGCAGGCGAACAGAAAAACAACGTTGAGCTGTCAAAACAGTTCGCATCGCTTGCGGAAATATTTGTCAGTGACGCTTTCGGAACAGTCCACAGGGCACATTGCTCCACAGCCGGTGTTGCGGAGTTTTTGCCGAGCGCCTGCGGCCTGCTCATTCAGAAGGAAATTGACTATATGGGCAAGGCACTCGCCGACCCCGAAAGGCCGTTCGTCGCCATCCTCGGCGGTGCAAAGGTTTCGGACAAAATCGGTGTTATCACAAACCTGCTCAACAGTGTTGACACGCTCATCATCGGCGGCGCTATGGCTTACACTTTCATGAGAGCCCTCGGTCATATGACCGGCAGCTCACTTTGCGAAGAAGACAAACTCGGCCTTGCTCTTGACATCATGAACAGCGCGAAAGAAAAAGGCGTTGAATTCCTCATCCCGGTTGACAACAAGGTCGGCAAGGAATACAAAGCGGACACCGAGAGCATGGTTGTCAATTCCGACGATATCCCCGAGGGATGGATGGGTCTTGATATCGGACCGAAGTCCCAGAATCTTTTTGCAGATGCAATCAAGAACGCAAAGACCGTTATCTGGAACGGACCCATGGGCGTTTCCGAATGGGACGCATTCGCCTCCGGCACAATCGCCGTTGCAAATGCCGTTGCGGAATCCGGAGCAATCTCGATTGTCGGCGGCGGAGACTCCGTTGCGGCTGTTGAGAAGCTCGGATTTGCCGACAGAATGTCACACATCTCCACCGGCGGCGGCGCAACTCTCGAGTTCCTTGAGGGCAAGCCTCTCCCCGGCATTGTCGCCCTTGCAGACAAATAATCGAACAAAACAACGTCATAATTGGGGACGGGCAGTGTCCGTCCTCATATTTATAAAATAATATTTGGAGGATCAATCATGGATAAAAAGCTTCGCCGCGCAGTGATAGCGGGCAACTGGAAAATGAACAACACACCGGCACAGGCATCAGCCCTTCTCGACGAGATAAAGCCTCTCGTTGCCGATGCTGACTGCGACGTAGTTGTCTGCGTGCCGTACATTGACCTTTTCACTGCAATCGAAAAAACCGAGGGCACAAACATCAAGGTCGGTGCCGAGAACTGCCACTGGGCGACAAGCGGCGCTTTCACGGGAGAAGTTTCGGCGGAAATGCTGAAGAGCATCGGTGTTGAATATGTTATTATCGGCCACTCCGAGCGCAGACAGTATTTCGGTGAAACCGATGCAACCGTTCACGACAGAGTCCGCGCCGCCCTTAACGAGGGATTGACCGTTATCCTCTGTGTCGGCGAGCGCAAGGAAGAAAGACTTTCCGACATCACAATGGAGGTTGTCCGCAAGCAGGTTAAGCTTGCTCTTGAGGGTGTTTCCGAAAAAGAGCTTGAGAAAATCATTATTGCATACGAGCCCGTCTGGGCAATCGGCACCGGACTCACCGCAACAGCTGCACAGGCAAACGAGGTCAACTGCGCAATCCGCGCACTCATTTGCGAGCTTTACGGAAAGGCGGCGGCTGACAGCTTTGTTGTTCAGTACGGCGGCTCAATGAATGCCAAAAATGCCGAGGAGCTTCTCGACGAATACGATGTTGACGGCGGACTGATCGGCGGCGCGTCACTCAAGGCTCCGGATTTTGCCGCGATAGTCAAGGCAGCTTCAAGATAAGGAGAAAAAATGAAGAAACCTGTTTTTCTTTGCATAATGGACGGCTTCGGTAAAAACAGCGACGCTTACGGCAACGCCATAACCGCCGCGAAAACTCCGAGGCTCGACAGCATATTTTCCTCAAACCCGACGACCTTCATCGGTGC
Source organism: uncultured Eubacteriales bacterium (assembly GCA_964540415.1). GTDB lineage: Bacteria > Bacillota > Clostridia > Oscillospirales > Acutalibacteraceae > CAZIMM01. Next base: position 16,167 of record CAZIMM010000002.1, on the reverse strand, counting down.
GTCGGGCATGGATGTCGGTCTCCCCGACGGTCAGATGGGCAACAGTGAGGTAGGCCACACAAACATAGGCGCCGGCAGAGTTGTTTATCAGGAACTGACCAGAATCACAAAATCCATTGCCGACGGCGACTTTTTTGAAAATCCGGTGCTTCTCGGCGCAATGGAAAACTGCAAAAAGAACGGCTCCGCGCTGCATCTGATGGGTCTGCTGTCGGACGGCGGCGTGCACAGCCACAACACACACCTTTACGCTCTGCTGGAAATGGCAAAGCGCAACGGCGTTGAAAACGTGTTCATTCACTGCCTCATGGACGGCAGAGATGTGCCTCCCACGTCGGGCGTTGACTTTGTCAGAGAGCTTGAAGAAAAATGCTCGGAGCTCGGTGTCGGCACAATCGCCTCAATCATGGGCAGATACTACGCAATGGACAGGGAAAAGCGCTTTGAAAGAGTTGAAAAGGCGTACCGCGCCCTGACGGCTCTCGACGCTCCCGTGTTTTCCTCCGGCACGGAGATGATGACGCAGTCCTATGCCGACGGAGTGACAGACGAGTTCATTATCCCGTGCGTAAGCGACAAGGCGCAGAAGGTCAAATCCGGAGACAGCTTCGTTTTCTTCAACTTCCGCCCAGACCGCGCCAGAGAAATCACACGCGCTTTTGTTGACAGTGATTTTGACGGCTTTGAGCGCAGCGAAAAGCTCAGTCTTTATTACGTCTGCATGACACAGTATGACGCCACCATGCCGAATGTTCACATTGCTTTTGCACCGCAGTCGCTCGATATGCCGTTCGGCGAGGTTGTAAGCAGACATGGACTCAAGCAGCTTAGAATTGCGGAATACACAAAATACGCACACGTCACCTTTTTCCTCAACGGCGGCAGCGAGACGGTTTATGACGGCGAGGACAGAATCATGATTGATTCACCCGACGTTCCGACCTATGACCTTAAGCCCGAAATGAGCGCTTACGCCGTTGCCGACAAGGTTGTTGAAAAGGTTCTTGCGGACGAATATGACGTTATCGTTCTCAATTTTGCAAACTGTGACATGGTTGGTCACACAGGAATATTCGATGCTGCTGTCAAGGCAGTTGAAGCGGTTGACGAGTGCGTCGGCAAGGTTTATGACGCGGTTGTCGGCAAAAAGGCCGGCGTTATGGTTATCACCGCAGACCACGGCAACGCGGATAAAATGCTCGAGCCGGACGGCTCGCCATTCACCGCTCACACCACGTTCACCGTGCCGTTCTGCGTTACGGGCTATCCGTGCGAGCTGAGAGAGGGCGGCAGACTGTGCGACATAGCACCGACTCTACTTCAGATTATGGGCATTGAACAGCCGACTCAGATGACAGGCAAAAGCCTCATCAAATAAGCTGCCACAGACAAGTCAAATATATTTCGGGAGGAATATGACTATGGACAGACAAAAAAGAGTTATCGCCATACACGACATCTCAGGCTTCGGCAAATGCTCTCTCACCGTGGCTCTTCCCATAATTTCCGCCGCAGGAATCGAAACCGCAGTTATGCCGACAGCAGTTCTCTCAACCCACACCGGCGGCTTCACCGGCTTCACCTACAGGGATTTGACAGAGGACATGCGTCCGATAACAAATCACTGGAAGTCACTTGATCTCAAGTTTGACGCAATTTACACCGGATTTCTCGGCTCGTTCGACCAAATTGAAATTGTCCGTGAATTTGTAAGTAAATTCAAGACAGCCGACAATTTTGTTCTCGTTGACCCCGCCATGGCCGATTACGGCAAGATGTATTCCTGCTTTGATATGGACTTTGCCAAGGCAATGTCGGCACTGTGCGCGGACGCGGACATCATTGTGCCCAACTTCACCGAAGCGGCGTTCATTCTCGGCGAAACATACGTTGAGCCGCCGTACACGGAGGAATATGTTGAGAGTATGCTCAAGAAGCTCAGCGCAATGGGGCCGTCGAGGGTTGTGCTCACGGGTGTTTGCTTCGACAACGAATATCTCGGTGCTGCGAGCTATGACAGGAACAGCGGCGAGTTCTCACGCACAATGACGACGAGGCTCGACGGAATGTACCACGGCACAGGCGACGTTTTTGCAAGCGTGCTGTGCGCGGCACTGACAAACGGCTTCCCGCTGAGCAAGGCTGTTGCGATTGCAACCGAGTTCACTCACGGCTGCATTGCACGCACACAGGAGAGCGACAAGGACCTGCGTTACGGTGTTGATTTTGAAAGAGGTCTGCCGCAGCTCATGTACAAGCTCAGACTTTTCGACGGCGTAACGGATGAATAAAATGAAGCTCAACATTGTTCTTGTCGAACCTGAAATTCCGCAAAACACAGGAAACATTGCACGGACGTGCGCCGCAACCGGCGCACGTCTTCACCTTGTTGAGCCGATGGGCTTCAGGGTTGACGACAGCAAGCTCAAGCGGGCGGGTCTGGACTACTGGCATCTGCTTGACATTACTTATTACAAAAGCCTCGACGCCTTTTTTCAGGCAAATCGAGGCGAAAGCTTCTATTATTTTTCAACAAAGGCCCGCAAAACCTACACGCAAATCAGTTATCCGGACAATGCCTTCCTTGTTTTTGGTAAGGAGACGGCGGGACTGCCTGAGCAGCTGCTGCATGACAATCCCGAGAGCTGTGTGCGCATCCCGATGATAAACGATTCCTCCGCAAGGAGTCTCAATCTTTCAAACAGCGTCGCAATCGGGGTATACGAGGTTCTGCGTCAGTGGGACTTTCCCGAGCTGCTTTGCTCCGGAAAACTGACAATGTTTGACGATTGATCAGTTGAACAAGGTTTTATAAAACTCAAGTGTTTTATACCTGCGCTGTGTTTGCAGCAGCAGGTATTTTTCTGTCACAGCGGCAAGTGTGCGCACACTCTCCTCCGAAAGTGAAAACGAAAACAGCTTTTCCTGCTCCGCATAGCAGATATGCCGCATTGCCGTGAGCACCCCGAGGGACAGTCTCTCACAGTGCGGCGGCCTTTCACAGTGCGGGCAGAAAATTGACGCGCTGTTCAGGTCAAAAAACATTTCATCGCTTGCGAATTCACCGCAGCCTCCGCAAGCGAGCAAATCCGGAGTGTAGCCCGCAAGGCAGACAAGCCTCAGCTGGAATGTCGCACGGAGCTGCTCGGCGGGTATCTTTCCCTTTGAGAGCAGATACAGGGCGTTGAGGGTCAGCCGCAGATATTCCTCCGCGTTTTCCTCCTGCGGAGCAAGCTCATTGTCAAGCTCGCAAAAATACTGTGCCAGCGAAAGCCTGACAATATCCTTGCGCAAACCGAAAAAAACTTCAATCGGCTCCGCCTCGTCAATTGTGTATGTATCTCTGCCCATAAAAAACGACAGCTTCGAGTAGGCAAGAAGCTGGGTTGAAGAAAGGCTTTTGCTTTTGACGCCTCGTGCGCCTCTGACAAAAGCCTTGATTATTCCCATGTCCCGCGTGAGGACGGTCACGAGTCTGTCCGCCTCACCGGTATGGTATTCTCTGATTATCAGTCCGTCAGTGTTCAGCCTCATTGTCGTCACCCTTGCCGTCAAGAAAACGGCGATAGCTCAGATAATCCTCAATTTTTCCGCTCTGAGTGAATATTTTCCACAGCTCGTGTTCCGTTTTTACCGTCTCCTCCGCACAAAAATATCATTATTATTTTCGCGCTGCGAAGCGGAAATATCGCAGGTAAATTTTTTATTGTTTGCTGTCGAGACCGAAATTTCTGATCAGTCCCTCGCGGTTGCGCCAATCCTCTTTGACCTTCACCCAGCAGCGCAGGTTGACCTTGCTGTCAAGCAGATGTTCAATGTCATAACGCGCCGAGGTGGAAATTTTTTTGAGCATTTCTCCGCCCTTGCCGATGACAATGCCCTTGTGGCTCTCCTTTTCGCAGTAAATCGTCGCCTCAATGTCAAAAAGTCCGTTGTCGCGTTCTTTCATTTTTTCAACGCATACTGCGATGCCGTGCGGAATCTCCTTGTCCAGCGAGCGCAGCAGCTTCTCGCGGATTATCTCCGCGATGAGAACTCTTTCCGGCTGGTCTGTCAGCGTGTCATCAGGGAAAAAGTGTTCGGATTCAACGCTGAGCTTTTCAAGCTCGCCGAGCAGCTCGTCCATATTCACGCCGCTGATTGCCGACACCGGCACCACCGACTCAAAGTCATACAATTTTGAAAGCCTTGCGATTCTTTGCATCAGCTCGGTTTTGTCCTTGAGCGTGTCAACCTTGTTTATCGCAAGAACAACGGGCATTTTTTGTTCACGGAATTTTTCAAGCAGCTCCTGCTCAGCCGGTCTCAGCTCTCCGCAGGGTTCAACAACAAAAAGGCATGCGTCAACTCCGGAAATGCTCTCGCCCACCGAGCGAACCATGTTCTCCCCGAGCTTTGTTTTCGGACGGTGAAAGCCGGGAGTGTCGGTGAAAACGAACTGCACCTCATCCTTGGTGAGCACTCCGGTTATTCTGGTTCGGGTTGTCTGCGGCTTGTCGGAAACAATTGCCACCTTCTGCCCGAGCAGACAATTGAGAATTGACGATTTGCCGACGTTGGGGCAGCCGACAATTGCAATAAAAGCTGTTTTTTTCATATTAAATTCTCCGGCTTATTGTTATTTTCTGCCGTTTTTCTGTCCGGCAATTCCGAGAGGTCCGACAAAAATATAAATGAGACTCACCGCAAAGCTTGCAAGAAGAACGGCTATCATCACGGGATTGTCGGAATAATACCGCGCCATTTCTGCAAATGCCTTCGGCTGCCACATAATTGCAATTCCCGCTCCGACCGCAAAAATGGTGAAAACGAGCACTCCCCCGGCAGCGCAGTCCTTTGCAATGCGCGCCAGCTCGCAGCGTTCCTTTGTTGCAAAGTCAACCGCTCTTTCGATTGCAGTGTTCAACAGCTCGCTTGCAATAACTCCCGCACTTGCAATGCAAAGAACGGCATACTGCGTTGCGGTAATCTGAAAGAAATCATATATCGTCAGATAACTGAACATATATGCAAGGCAGGTGACATGAATTCTCATATTGCGCTCATGGTGGAGACAGTAAACTATGCCCCTGAAAGCATAGACAAAGCTCAGAGCCAAATCCTTCATTTTACGTCCCGTCTTTCCTATTTTGCATGATTATGAGATGCCGGACACGTTCAGCTGCTGTATTGCCTGACTATCTTGAGAGTTGTTGTTTTCGGGAACTCCTCATCACGAATGATGTGCTTGCCGATTCGCTTGAACTCCGGAAGAGTGCGGTTGAGCGCACCGATATCAGCGGAAATTCTGCTGCGCGCGTCAGGATACTCGGCCTCGTCAAGGAACAATTCGGCAACGATTCTGTTGTTTTTTTCGTAAACAAGAACTTCCTTAATATAATGATAGCTCTGCATGAGCTTATCTTCGATTTCCTCCGGAGAGACATTTTTTCCGTTTTTGAGCACGATCAGATTTTTCTTGCGTCCGGTGAAAAACAGAAAGCCGTCCTCATCAATTCTTCCGAAGTCTCCGGTTTTGAACCACTCACCGTCAAACGCGTCAGCCGTTGCTTCCGGGTCCTTATAGTATCCGAGCATGACATTCCTGCCGCGCACGTAAATCTCGCCCACACCGTTTGAATCCGGCTCGTGGATTTTGATTTCATTGCAGGGCAGAGGCAGGCCGACACTGCCGGGCTTTGAATTGTGAATCCTGTTTGTTGTCACGGCGGGTGAGCACTCCGTCACACCGTAGCCGCTGAGCACCTGGATTCCGATGTCATAAAGCCCCTGCTCATATTCAAGGTCAAGCGCTGCGCCGCCGCAAACAATCAGCTCGAGATTGCCGCCGAGCTGCTCATGGATTTGCGAAAATATTTTTCTGCGTTTGTCGATGCCGAGCTTCAGCAGGAATCTGCTGATTTTTATGCCCTTTTTAAGTATCTCCTCGCGGCCGGACAGCTTAGCCGTTTTCCAGATTCTTTTGTATATTACTTCAACCACAAGCGGCACGCCGCAGAAATTCTGCGGATGATAATTTTTGAAATCGTTTGTCAGGTTATTTATATTCTTGCAGATATAACCGTATTCAATGCAGATGAAAGCCGAAAAAATTGTTGAGACCCAGGAATATGTGTGGTTGAGCGGAAGAAAGCCGACAGTATTTCTGCCGTGCATAACCTGGCAGGACGCAACAACATCCGCCGCAAGGTTGCCGTGAGAAAGCATAACGCCCTTGCTTTTGCCCGTTGTCCCCGAGGTGAAAACAATGCACGCAAGGTCGGACGGACTGATTTTGCAGTCAAGGAATTCACGGTTGCCTGCAGCGATTGCTGCATCACCCTTTTCAACATATTCCGGGAAACTGTCCAGCGGATAATATTTTTTAACCGTCATTTCCGGCAGGTCTTTAAAATACTCCACCTTGTCGGAGAATTCATCGGAACAGAACAGCGCATCACAGTCGCTTTTGATGAGCTGCTCTGCCAAATCCTCTTTAGTCAGCTTCGGGTCAAGCGGAACAAACACATTTTTCCCGACAATCACGGAGAAGAACGCGGCAATCCACTCATAGGAGTTTTCACCGAGCATTGCAATATGAGCGTTGTGCAGACCTTCCTGATAAAGGAAAGTGCCCACCGCGTTCATATCGTGCCACACATCGTTGAAGGTTCTTGTCCTCTCCTCGTTTCCGTGATGATAAATTACGAATTTTTTATCCTGCCCCAACTTTACGCCGTGGATGACAAGGTCTTTTATGTTGTCAACCTGCGGCACATCATCATAGAGAAAATCCTTATTCTTTTTCGATTTCATTAACGCAGCCTTCCTTTTTTGCTTCCGGGATACTTACATTCTATATTTATGCCGGCGCGCCGGAACGCCGACAGAATTTAAAAAGTATTTTTCAAATACGCATTAACAATTCAGTCACATTTATTATACAAGATTTTTCACAAATCTTTGTTTTATTTCAGAATTTTGACGCTTTTTCATGAAAAACATATAAATACCATATTTTATATCAAAATAATGTATTGCAATAAAAAATGATATTGTCCGTTATGTCACTGATCAACATCATTTCTTCTTGCTTTCGAAAATGTTATATGCTAATATATTACACAAAAGCAGGCTGTCAGGAAGCATTTTCCGATTGCCTGCACACGGACGGAGGATGTTTTTATGCAGACACTCAAGGCAAATGTGCTCAAAAATCTCATCAAGCAAATCGAGCCGTATATTGTTACACAGCGTCTGGTTATTGACGAGTGGAAGAGCCACAGCGGTGTGCACGAGACGGCGGGGAACATTGTTCCCGACGGTGCTGAGCCGACGGTTATGCATCTCGGCGACCGCTGGAACGCAGGCTATGATTTCACAAGATTTTTTGAAGCAAGCGTCACTGTGCCTGCCGGCATGGACGGCAAAAAGATTTATCTCCGCGTTGATTTCGGCGGTGAGGCAATTGTGCGCATCAACGGAGAAATTGCCGGTGCTGTCAGCTCACGCGAAAACTCAGGATGGGTGGGCCGCACAGACATTCTTTTTGCTTCGCCCGCGCGCGGCGGGGAGGCTCTCAACATTCAGCTTGAGTCCGCTGTTGACTGCGGCGGCTTCTGTGACAGAGCAATAAAAGGCTCAAAATTCATGACCTACACCATGAGCACGGCTGAGCTGATTGCCGTTGACGAGGCTTGCGAAAGCTACTGGTTTGACATCACAACCGCATTTGATGTTTATGAGTGCACGGAGGATGAATATGTCAAAAGCCGTCTTTATGCCGCCATCGACGATTCGGCGCATATGCTGGACTTCGATTTCGGGCAGGAGCGTTTTCTTTGCAGCGTACCCTCCGCCGCAAAAAAGCTTTGGGACATGGCGGGGAAAATCGAATACGCAAGCCCGGGCAGGGTCATCATGGCAGGTCACAGTCATCTGGATGTCGCATGGCTGTGGACGGTGAAGGAAATCACGCGGAAAACCGCCAGAACCTTTGCAAACAATCTCGCACTCATGGACAATTATCCCGATTTCAGATTCACGCAGAGCCAGGCGGTGCTTTTCGATTTTGTGAAGAAGTATTATCCCGAGCTGTATGAACGAGTGAAGGAAAAGGTCAAAAACGGTCAGTGGGAAATTGTCGGCAACGCATGGGTTGAGGCGGACACCAACATTGCAAGCGGCGAGTCGCTTATCCGCCAGCTGCTGTTCGGTCGTGAATTTTTTCTCAGGGAGTTCGGCGTCTCGTCCGATACATACTGGCTGCCCGACTGCTTCGGCTTCACCTGGGCACTGCCGCAGATTATCAAACGCTCCGGCATGAAATATTTTCTCACCTCAAAGCTTCAATATAATGACATGAGTGAGTTCCCGCTGAGCGTTTTCAAGTGGCGCTCACACAGCGGGGACGATGTGATAGCCTACATGCAAAAGGTGCATTACCAGGGCGACTATGACGCGGCATATATCAAAAACTGCCGCAAATCAAACAGACAAAATGACATCACCGATGTTTCCTTCGGAATGTTCGGCTACGGCGACGGCGGAGGCGGCTGCACATACAAAATGCTTGAAAAAGGCACAAGGGCTGCAAAGCTTCCGGGGCTTCCGAAATCCGAATGCGGCAAGGTGTCGGACTTTTTCTCGGCCGTTGAAAAGGACGCAGACCGTCTGCCCGTGTGGGACGGCGAAATGTATTACGAAAACCATCGCGGCACCTTCACCAGCCAGGCGTTTGTCAAAAAGAACAACCGCCGCGGCGAATACCTGATGAGGAACGCGGAAATTCTCAGCGTCCTCGCAGGCGGCGATTACCCCTCCGAAACGCTTGACGAAGCGTGGAAGCTGCTGCTGACAAACCAGTTCCACGACATTCTGCCCGGCACATCCATCCACGAGGTTTTTGAAAACTGCCGTGAAGAATACAAGCGTATGCACGCACTCGGGAACAGCGTGACGGACAGCGCTTTCAAGCGGCTCAACGCAAAAATCAATGTGAGCGAAAACAGCATTGCCGTTTGGAACCTGCTACCGTGGAGCGCTGACGGAATCGTCGAGGTTGAAATCCCCTGCTCTGCTTCGGGTGTTTCCGACGAAAGCGGAAATCTCCTGCCCTGCCGCGCAAGGGAAGAAAACGGCAAAAACATTCTCGCATTCCGCGCTGAAAACGTAAGACCCATGGGCTACAGTGTTTTCACTCTGACCGGTACGGAGAAAGACTTCGGCTGCGTCACGGCGACAAAAAATCTGCTTGAAAACGAATATCTCCGTGTGGAGCTGGACGGCAACGCGCTCATTGACAGCGTTTACGACAAAAAAGCCCGCCGCAGCATTCTCACCGGCAAGGGCAATCTGCTCACAGTTTCTCACGACAAGCCCATCCACGAAAGCGCGTGGAACTTGGAGCTGGATTATCAGAAAAAGATGTGGCAGCTTGAAAGCGCCGAGAGCATTGAGGTTGTTGAATCTTCCCCGCTGCGCGGTGTTGTCCGCGTTGTCAGACGGTTCAACGAGTCCGTCATCACTCAGGACATCATTCTTGAAGCGGGCAAGCCCACGCTGGATTTTGAAACAACGGTTGACTGGCACGAGCGCGAAAAGGTTCTCAAGGCGGCGTTCCCCGTGGACATCAGAAGCCGCAGCGCCTCCTGCGAAATCGCGCACGGCTCGGCTGAATATCCCACGCATTACAACACACGCTATGACCTTGCAAAATTTGAGTTCTGCGCCCACAAATGGGCGGACCTTTCCGAGGGCGGCTACGGTGCGAGCGTTCTGAACGATTGCAAGTACGGCTACGATGTTCATGAAAACGTGATTCGCATCACGCTCATGCGCGCTCCCAACTGTCCCGACCCTGTCGGAGACGTCGGGGTGAGCACGTTCAGATATTCATTCTATCCCCACTCCGGGAACTGGCGCGACGCGCAAACCGTCAAGCTCGGCTTCTGTGAAAACGTGCCGCTTCGCGCTTTCTTCATTGAAAAGAATGCAGACGGAGAAGACAGGGGGCGTTCCTTCATCACGCTGAGCGCTGACAACATTGCAATTGATGCCCTTATGCTCGCGCGCGACGGAAGCGGAACAATTTTCCGCGTTTATGAAACCGAAACCAGGCACACGGAGGTTACGGCAACAATTGATTTGCCGTTCTCCGGTGTTGTTGAAACAAATCTCATGGAGGTTGAGGAGCGCAAAATCGCAACCGACGGCAGGTCCTTCACGTTTTCCGTCAAGCCGCATGAGGTCAAGACCTTCAAGCTGCTGCCCTGATACAGGAGATTTTGTTTATGCCCGACGATGACAAACTGCTGAAAAACAGGTTCACCGAACTTGCGCAAAGAGCGCTGAGCGGCGGACAGGTGTTTTCCGAATTTCTGACCCTTGCACAGCAGGATGTTGTGCTCACACTTCGTCTGCCGTGTGAATTTACGCTTTCGGGCGGCTATGAGACTGCGGAGCGAAAAATTGCCTGTTTCGGCGAAACGTCCGAGCAGAGCGCCGCTGTCTGGGTCAAAATCGCTCCGCGCGGTGCAAAGTTTTCACGCGAGCTTACACACAGAGATTTTCTCGGTGCTCTCATGGGAATGGGTCTGCGCCGTGAAACGCTCGGCGACATTGTGACCGGGGACGGCGGCACGGCATATCTTTTTTGTCTGAAAACGGTTGCCGGGTTCATTGTTGAGCAGCTCTGTCAGGCGGGCAGCGTTCCCGTTTCATGCACCTTGTGCGGCAGCGCTCCGGCTGTTGCCGAAAAAGCCACGGAGCCGCTCTCCCTCACCGTTGCGTCTTTGCGGACGGACGTGCTTGTGTGCGCCGCCTTTTCGCTCTCGCGCAACACTTCGCTTGAGCTGTTTGCTCAAAAGCGGGTTTTTATCAACGGCCGACTTGCCGAAAAGCCCTCCTCCGAAATTGAAAACGGAGACATTGTGTCCGTGCGAAGCATGGGCAGGTTCGTTTTCGAAGGCGTTGAGGGGCAGACAAAAAAAGGAAAGCTCCGCGTTTCCGTGCGAGTTTATCGTTAAAAAGACACAAACAAAAACACCTGCCGAAGAAGGTTTCTCCGGCAGGTGTTTTTCATGTTGATTGCATTTGATGCGGCTTCTGAGGCCTCATCGCGCCCTCTTTCCGAGACGTTTTACGACTCAGAAGAACAGGCTGAGCAAAACTGCGATTATGCCCGCGGCATCCAGGCTGTTGATGATTTTTTCATAGAATGCCGAAAGACCTCCGAGGCTGTTGAAAATCTGGTCGGCAAAAGAACCCATATCGCCAAGCGAGAAGCCCAGCAGCGCGATAACAGCTTTGATGCTGCTGATGATTGACGAAAGGTCAATACCGGTGGTTGCGCCTGCTCCGTCCTCGGCGAAACCGATAACAGCGAAGCTGCCCATGAGAAGCGTCATAACCAACAACACGGAAATGACTTTCTTCGCGGTATGTTTCAAATTAATCTCTCCTTCACATCTTTTTTCCCGAAACCGTCCGGGTTGTGTATATTATAACAATTTATTCAGAAAATGTCAACATATGCCTCAGCGGACAGACTCAACGAGCTTGATAAAGCTGCCGATGATGCTCGACGCGGTGTTCTTGCCCATTGAAACGAGCATGCACCATGAGTCGCTTTCGAGGGTATTGTTCTTCTCGTCATACTGAACGCCGTTGATTGTATAAATGTTGTCGGGTGAGATGTAGCCTGCGGCATCGTTCATAAGGTCGCAGACAATCAGATTGTCGCCGTAAAGATCACGCAGCGCGGGATATGCGAAATCCTCAAGGCAGTCTCCTCCGAGAAGCATCTCGCTGAAAAGCTCACCCGGGCAGAGGAACATCTTCAGTGCACTGCCGATTTCAACATATCCGATTTCGGTGGCGTCGTAATATTTACCGGTTTTTGCGTCGAAGATGACGAGATTGTTTGCAAGTCCGGTTTTTGTGAGGATACGCGCAACGGAGTTTTCCATTTCGAGCATAATCTGCTTCATTTTGATGTTGAGAGTTGCCTCAACTTCCTGAACCTCAACCGGATTCCAGTCCTCATACCAGACTGTATAGCCTTCGTTTCCGGCGTATTCTTCAACCCCCAACAGGTCACCCGTTGCAGTGTTCAGCTGCCTGCATTCATTGATGTCCATTCCCATTGCAAGGGTGATGTAACCCATTTCATAGCCGAACCTGATTGCACCGTCGTGCGATGAAAGGCCGGGAAGTCCGTCGTTTGAATCACCTCTCGATGAGGTCACGGTGCCGACATTGCCCTGAATGTAGATAAAATTATACCCCGCCCTGTTAATTACCTTTTCCATATAGTAAACAAAATCCGGGGATATCTTGGTGTCGATTTTCAGACCGCCGTCCGTCGTGAGGAAATCATAGCTTGCAGACTCGGGATGGCAGCCGAAGGTTGCGATAACCGTCGGTTTTATATTCTCGTTAAAGGGGCGGAAGGTCAGGCGGTAGAGTGTGTCATCAAAGGAATACGGAGGAGTACGGTCATGAGTATAGCCGGTGATTTTTTTCTGTGCATAAGTCAGCATGCCTTCCGCCTTGTTTGCATAAGCGTCGCGGATGGATTCACCTGTGCTGTCAATTATCTTCTGAAGGTAAGTTTCGTCAACACCGCTCTTGAGCTTTGTCAGGCCGGTTGTTGCGGAGATAAAGTTGTTGAGCATCACGGAAAGGGGGGCTGTCCAGACACCCTGCGAATCAATTCCGGTGTGGGTATGGGTTGTCCCGACATTGATGCTGATTATATTGTTTTGCTCCGCAAAATACTTGACAGATTCGCGGATTTTGCGTACGTCGGTGTTTGCAAGGCCGATGCAGTCAATCACGCAGAACGCAACGCTGCCTCTGCCGCTGCCGTCGTCAAGAATGACTGTGCGCACGCGCATATCCTCATCCTCGCCGTCGTCGTTTTTATAAAGCTCAGTCGCATACCACCACGGAACGTAGCTGCCGCGGGCATACTTCTTTTCGCCGAAGTCATCGGGCACAACGGATTTTTCGGAATAGCCGAGCTTCCAGGTTCTGTTGCCGCTGTCTTCGGGAGAGAGGAACTCGGTGTTGCCCTCAAGGAAGCCGGCGTATTCGTCAAGATTGAAGCTGCTCATTCTTTTGATGTTTGAGCCGTGGGGCACCATTGCACTGATTGCATTAAAAATAACTTTGTTGAGCAGAAAATTTGACAGCTTGTTGATAAGCCTTGCCTTCTCCGGCATGGAAAGCACACCGCCCGAGGCAAGATAATCCTCCATGGAAATGGTTTCGGTTTCCTCCGGCTCTGTCTGTGCCGCGGCAACCGTCGCCCAAACTGAAAAACCGATGCACAGGCAAATGACTATTGCAAGAACGGATTTGAGCTTTTTGTTCATTGTATGTACCCCTTTCTTACCGTTCGGCAGTGAAACAAGCACACTGTCGGAACAATATACATATAAATTTTATCATATAATCAATGCAAAAGCAACAATTTTCATAAAATATACATTGCCGGAATAGAAAAAAGGCGAACGCCGTGAAGCGTTCGCCTTTTACTTATGGGGTGTTGGAATTATTCCTCGACAGGAGCGCCAACAGGGCAGGTTGCTGCACAGCTGCCGCAATCAATGCAGGTTTCTGCGTCGATGACGTATTTTCCGTCGCCCTCGGAAATTGCACCGACAGGGCAATCGGCTTCACAAGCGCCGCAGGAGATGCAATCATCTGTGATTTTGAAAGCCATTTGTGTTACCTCCTAATTATTTTTCAACGCTATTGTATCACATTTTTTAAAAAATGCAAGTGTCAATATCAGTTAGCATAGAAATCCTTGAGCTTAAGCAGGCGATCGTACTTGTCTTTCGCGTTGCTTTCGGCAAGGCCGAACAGCTCATCCGCTCTTTCGGGCATAGCCCTCTTGAGGGAGGAATAACGGGTCTCATTGAGAATGAAGCCCTGATAGCTTTCTGACGGCTCCTTACTGTCAAGCGAGAACGGATTCTCGCCCTTCGCTGTCAGGCTCGGGTTGAACCTGAAGTTGTGCCAGTAGCCTGCGGCAACAGCCTTCTTCTCCTCAGCCATGCTGATTCCCATGCCGCCCTTGATTCCGTGGTTGATGCACGGAGCGTAAGCGATGATAAGGGACGGGCCGTCATATTTTTCAGCCTCGGTGATTGCCTTGATGCACTGGTTGTAATCAGCACCCATGGCAACCTGAGCAACGTAAACATAGCCGTAGCTCATTGCTATCTGTGCAAGATCCTTCTTCTTGACAACCTTTCCCTTGGCGGCAAATTTTGCAATTGCGCCTGTCGGGGTTGCCTTTGAGGACTGTCCGCCGGTGTTGGAATAAACCTCGGTGTCGAACACAAGAATGTTGACATTCTCGTTCTGAGCAATAACATGGTCGAGTCCGCCGAAGCCGATGTCGTATGCCCAGCCGTCTCCGCCGAACATCCAGAATGACTTCTTGACGAGGATATCTTTCTCTGCAAGAACTTCCTTGTAAAGTGCGTCGCAATCGCAGCCGCAGGAGCCGCAGGCGGCATCCGCTTTTTCGAGAGCGGCAACGAGTTTTTCGGCGGCAGCCTTGGAGGCTTCTGTGTCATCCTTGCCGGCAAGCCACTCGTCGGCAGCTTCCTTGAGACCCCATTCGGCGGGAGTGTCGCACTCGGCAAGCTTTGAGACAGCATCGGCAAGACGCTCTCTCCTCGCCTTGACGCTCAGGAACATGCCGAAGCCGAACTCAGCGTTGTCCTCAAACAGGGAGTTTGCCCATGCGGGACCGTGACCCTTCTTGTTGACGGTGTAAGGTGTGCTGGGAGCCGAGCCGCCCCAGATTGAGGAGCAACCTGTAGCGTTTGCAATATACATTCTGTCGCCGAAGAGCTGGGTGACAAGCTTTGCATACGGAGTTTCGCCGCAGCCCGCGCAAGCGCCCGAGTACTCAAGCAACGGAGTTTTGAACTGGCTTCCCTTGACTGTTTCCGCCTTGAATTTCTCGGCAACAGCTTCCTTTTCGGGGAGGGAATGGCCGTAATCGAAATATTTCTGCTGTGAAATCTGAGAATCCAACGAAGCCATCTTCAGAGCCTTGTTGCCCTTCATGCCGGGGCAAACCTCTGCACATGAACCGCATCCCGTGCAGTCCATAGCGGAGACCGTCACTGCGAACTTCATGCCGGGGATACCGGTCATGTCCTTGAACTTCATTCCCTCGGGTGCAGCTGCCGCCTCATCGGCTGTCAATGCGACAGGACGGATGACAGCGTGCGGGCATACATAGGAGCAGAAGTTGCACTGGATGCAGTTTTCGGGAATCCACTCGGGAACGTCAACCGCGACACTTCTCTTTTCAAATGCGGAGGAACCCTGCGGGAACATACCGTCAACACCGTCAACAAAGGCGGAAACCGGAAGAGCATCGCCCTTTTGTGCATTGACAGGATGAAGAATCTCCGTGACAAACTTTTTAAGCTCCGGACGGTCCGTGTTCACTTCAACCGTCTTGACCTCATCTTTGGCATCTACCCATGCGGCGGGGACATCAACCTTGACAGCTCCGTTAAAGCCGCTGTCAATTGCCGCGTGGTTCATTGCAACAATCTGCTCGCCCTTTTTGGAGAACGAACGGGTTGCGGCATCCTTCATCAGACCGATAACCGTATCGCCGGGGATAATCTGGGTGAGGTTGAAGAATGCGGACTGGAGAATCGTGTTGACTCTGCCGCCGAGACCGATTTCCTTTGCAATGCCGGTTGCGTTGATGGTGTAGAAATTGATGTTGTTCTTTGCAATATATGACTTCATTGAGCCGGGCAGTCTCTTGTCAAGCTCCTGAGCATCCCACGGCCAGTTGAGAAGGAAGGTTCCGCCGGGCTTGAGAGCAGAGAGCATATCATACTTGTCGATGTATGACGGATTGTGGCAGGCAACGAAGTTTGCTTTGTTGATGAGGTAGGTTGATCGAATCGGCTTTTTGCCGAAGCGGAGATGCGAGATTGTGATTCCGCCGGATTTCTTTGAATCATAGGCGAAATAGCCCTGAGCGTACATATCCGTGTTGTCGCCGATAATCTTGATGGAGTTCTTGTTCGCGCCGACCGTGCCGTCCGAGCCGAGGCCCCAGAACATGCAGGAGAACGTTCCCTCCGGAGCAGTGTCCGGGCTTTCGGTCATCGGTAGAGAAAGGTTTGTCACATC
>CAZIMM010000001.1:160861-170086 GCA_964540415.1 uncultured Eubacteriales bacterium | reverse complement strand
GCCTGCCGCCGGTGCCTCCGAAGATGATGAAGCTTTTATAGCCCATTTTCAGACCCCTGCGCACTGCAAGGAGCATATCGGTATCGTCCTTTTTGGACGGAAATATTTCACACTTTGCGCCTTTGGGAGGTTCGCCGAGCGAGTCAAAGTCCCCCATGAGCAAATCAACCTCAACACCCATTTTCCGCGCCGTGTTGAAGCCGGCGTCGGCGGCAATGACAAAATCGTCTTTTCTCTTTATGAAGCTGTTTTCCGAAGCGTTTCCCGCGCCGAAAATTACGCACGTCACAGCCGACAACCCCTTTCCGTATTTTTCAGAATGATATCACAATACCCCTTTCAAGTCAAGATTGTAAACAATTTGTGAACAGTTTAAATTATATTTCAAAATTGGACACTTTTCGTTCCACAAAACCCTGTTTTCGGAGTATATATGGGAGGTTTTTTTTGCACCGACACATCATCTTGATAAAAACACTCCTTCTATTTTTTATTTGAAAAGGAGCGAGAAATGTGCTATACTCAAGTGAAAATCAAAACAACTTTCACACCACCGCTGCAGACCGTACACGGGACTATTATCTTCCGTGGGGGGATGACGGCCGGGGTGACATTGTATTCGGCAAAGACGGGGAGCGAAGTATGGACGCCTACAGTGAGCTTTATCAACGCGTTATGGAAGACATCAGAGGGACAGTGTCGAACACTGTCTACAATGTCTGGTTCCATAACCTTGAATATGTCAGCTTTACGGGAAACACGGTAACACTGAAAACCGACGCGGAATTCAGAGCACAAATTTTAACCGACAGATTCATGGGTGTTCTCAGCAAAAGCTTCAATAACATTCTCGGATTCGATGTTGATATAAACATCATCTCCGAGGAAGAGATGAACGCCGCAAAAAAGGCGGAAAAGGACTATCTGCTCAACGGATCCGAATATACTTTTGAGAACTTCGTCGTCGGTCCGTCAAACAAATTTGCACACGCGGCGGCACTTGCTGTTGCGGCAAATCCCGGCAAGGCGTACAACCCTCTTTTCATTCACGGAAATTCCGGACTCGGAAAGACGCACCTGCTCAGTGCAATCTGCAATGAAATCAAGCATTCAAATCCCGACGCTTACATAATCTATATCCGCAGCGAGGACTTCACAAACGAGCTGATTGATTATATTCAGAACAAAAAGGACACAGCGGCATTTCACAACAAATACCGTAATGCAGACGTGCTTCTGATTGACGATATCCAGTTCATTGCCGGCAAGGAGGCAACTCAGCTTGAGTTCTTCCACACCTTCGATGTTCTGACAAAGGCGAACAGCCAGATTGTTTTGACGTCCGACCGTCCGCCGAGAGAAATTGCCCTGCTTGAAGACCGTTTGCGCAACCGCTTTGAAAGCGGACTGATTGCGGACGTGCAGACACCCGACCTTGAAACCCGCATGGCAATCATCAAAAGAAAAGCGCAGACTATAAACATTGATTTGCCGGACGAGGTTGTGCTTTTTGTCGCAGAAAAAATCAAAAAGAACGTCCGTCAGCTCGAGGGTGCTGTCAAGAGCATTCAGGCGCAGGTCAATCTCCACGGTGCTCCCGCAAATCTTGCAACGGCTCAGATTGCAATCAAGGACATTTTTTCCGAAAGCACCCCGACTCCCGTTACGGTTGAAAACATTATTCAGGAGGTCGGCAGAACCTTCGGCGTGTCGCCCGAAAACATCCGCTCAAACAAGAGGGACGCTCTCACAACAAGAGCAAGGCAGTTTGCAATGTATCTTGTTTCGGAAATGACCGGACTTTCCACCACCTCAATCGGAATCGAGTTCGGCGGAAGACACCACACCTCTGTGATGTATTCGCTGGACGAGGCAAAGAAAAAGCTTGCATCGGACACTTCTCTCAGAGCAACCGTATCCGACATCCGAAAGAACGTTGAAAATTCCGATTAAAAAAATAACGTATTTTTTTTACCCTTAAAGTTTTCCACAACTTTTTAGTTTTCCACACCAGCTTTTCCACACTTTTATGCTTTAAACCGGGACTGCTGTTAAAAACCCGGAAATTGTCCTAATCTTTTCCACCGCAAAAAAATGCCGGAATCCTGCTTGTATCAACCGTCAAAAGGATTTTCCACATTTTTGACACCCCCTACTGCTAATACTTAAACTATGCTATATATTATCTCTGATACGGAGGTTATTTTATGAAAATCATCTGTCAGTCGTCCGAGCTGTGCGAAGCCTGTGCCAATGTACAAAGGGCGGTTTCCGCAAAATCCTCCATCCCGTCGATAGAGGGTATTCTTATTAATGCCCTGAACGACGAGGTGATAATCACAGGCTACGACCTTGAAGTCGGAATTACAACGAGCGTTCGCTCAAACGTCAAGCAGGGCGGCAAAATTATTCTCAATGCCAAAATTCTCTGTGACATTCTCAGAAGGCTTCCCGGCGAGACCGTTACAATCGAAACAGACGAGCGTCTGCTTGCAACCGTCCGCAGCGGAGATGCCGAATATTCCTTAATCGGCATTGACGGCAACGAATTTCCGGAGCTGCCGACAGTGAGCGGAGGCTTCCCGATTGTTATTGACCGCAAGCTGATTAAAAACATGGTTAAGCAGACTATTTTTTCGGTTGCCGATGCAAACGAGAGCAAGCCTGTATATAAAGGAATCAAATTTGAAATTGAGAGCAGAAAGATGCGTCTTATTGCCGTTGACGGCTTCCGCCTTGCAATGAGAACGGAAGCAATTGATTATGACGGCGAGGAGGTCAGCTTTATCGTGCCTTCAAAGACGCTGTCCGAGGTTGTCAGGCTCATCGGAGAAGACGGCGGAACAATTTCCTTCGGAGTCGGCAAAAGGCACATTGTCATTGAGGTGGACGGCTACACAATCGTTTCCCGCCTGCTTGAGGGAGAATTTCTCAACTACAAGGGCGCTATACCCGTTGGCTGTTCAACAACTGTGCGCGTGAATGTGCGTGAGCTGATTGACTGCATTGAAAGAATCTCTCTGATTATCACCGACAAGCTCAAAACTCCCGTTCGTCTGAATTTTGCGGACGGTGTTGTGAAGGCAACAAGCATAACCTCGCTGGGCACTGCAAACGATAAGGTCAACTGCAAGTTTGAGGGCAACAAGCTCGAAATCGGAATGAACAACAAGTTTTTGCTTGACGCGCTTCGCGCAAGCGATTCCGACGAAATCAGAATTGAAATGAACGGCGCAGTGTCTCCGGTTGTTTTGCTTCCCGTTGAGGGAGACAGCTTTTTGTTCCTTGTTCTTCCGGTGCGCATAAAAAATGACGTCTGAGAGATGAATTACTCTTGAAAATCAAAGCCAAAGCATCAAATGAAAAAACACTGAAAATAGACACTCCGTTTATCCGCCTTGATTCCGCACTGAAGCTTGCGGACGCTGTTCAGAGCGGCGGCCACGCAAAAATAATCATTCAGAACGGTGAGGTTACGGTGAACGGCGAGGTCTGCGAGCAAAGGGGAAAAAAGCTGCGGGCGGGCGATTGCGCCGTCGCCTGCGGCATGGTGATAAAAATTGAAGGTAATTGATTTTAAATTTGAAAATTACCGTAATTTGAAGCCCGCCGTTTTTTCTCCGGCGGACGGCGTAAATGTCGTTTACGGAGAGAACGGTCAGGGTAAAACCAACTTGATTGAGGGAATTTGGCTTTTTACCGGCTGCCGCAGCTTCCGCAGCACAAAGGACAAAGACGTTGTGCAATTCGGCTGCGATAAGAGTGGTTTAAAGCTGAATTTTTTTGCCGCCGGACGCAGTCAGTCTGCCGAAATGACGGTTGAAAACACGCGAAAGATTGAACTGAACGGCGTTCCGCTTTCCTCCGGCAGACAGATGATGGGCAAATTCAACGCCGTGGTGTTTACACCTCTGCACCTTTCAATAATCAAAGACGGTCCGGAGGAGCGCCGGCGTTTTATGGACATTGCAATCAGTCAGCTCCGCCCGAACTATGCAAAGGTTTATCTTGAATATCAGCGCGCTCTTTTGCAGCGCAACGCGGCGCTCAGAGGTGCCGCCGGCAGCAGCGCGGTGCGGGAAATGCTGTTTGTGTGGGAACGTGAGCTTGCTGCAAAGGGCAGTTACATCATCAGTGAACGTATTAAATATCTTGAGCGTCTCAAAGAAAAGGTCTGCCCGATTTACGATGAGATTTCCTCCGGCAGGGAAGAAATTTCGCTTCGGTATCAGGAGCACGGCAGAGAGCACGGAGAGGACAGAATGCAGATTTTTGAAAGCCTGCTCAAAGCGCTCGAAAGCAAGCGTGAAAGCGACATGGAAAGATGCTTCACGAGTGTCGGACCGCACAGAGAAAGCTTCAACGTCAGCCTTTCGGGTGTGAGCGCAAGAGTTTTCGGCTCTCAGGGTCAGCAGCGCTCGGCAGCTCTCTCACTGAAGCTTGCGGAGGCGCAGATAATCAGGGACATAACAGGTGAAGAACCGGTGATTCTTCTTGACGACGTGTTCAGCGAGCTGGATCCGCTGAGAAGAAGCTATATAATATCGCATCTTCAGAACAGGCAGGTGTTCATCACCTGCTGTGATATCTCGCAAACGCAGGAGCTGAAAAACGTGACCGCGTTTGAAATGAAAGACGGAGAACTCCATTGAGTGTATTTTTTGCGGGACAGTATGATATTGCCGTTATCGGAGCGGGTCACGCCGGAATTGAGGCGGGTCTTGCCGCGGCGCGTCTCGGCTGCAGGACGGTTGTTTTCACGGTCAACATGGATTCCGTGGGAAACATGCCGTGCAATCCCTCAATCGGAGGGACGGCAAAAGGTCATCTTGTGCGTGAAATTGACGCTCTCGGCGGCGAAATGGGAAGGGCGGCCGATCTGAACACACTGCAAAGCAGAATGCTCAACCTCGGAAAAGGCCCTGCAGTGCACAGCCTGCGCGCACAGGTGGACCGCAGAAGATACAGCGAATACATGAAGCGCACGCTTGAGGACTGCGCCTTGCTCGAGCTCAAGCAGGCGGAAATCACGGATTTATATAAATATGACGATAACACATGGTCGCTGAAAACGCGGCTGGAGGCGGAATACCGCGCACACTGCGTCATCCTTGCAACCGGAACTTATCTTAAGGGCAAGGTCTATGTCGGCGATGTGAGCTTTGAGAGCGGGCCGGACGGGCTGTTTCCGGCAACCGGGCTTTCCGCATCTCTTGAAAAGCTGGGCGTGCCGCTGCGCCGCTTCAAAACAGGCACTCCCTCAAGGGTCAACCGCAGAAGTCTTGCTCTTGACTGCCTTGAGGAACAGCAGGGTGACGAGCGCATTGTGCCGTTTTCGTTTGACAACGTTTGCAAAGTTGAAAACACCGAAAGCTGTTACATAACCTATACGAACGCCGAAACAAAGCGCGTCATTCTCGAAAATCTGCACCGCTCCCCGCTATACGGCGGAAAAATCGACGGCGTCGGTCCGAGGTATTGCCCGAGCATAGAGGACAAAATTGTTCGCTTTGCGGACAAGGAGCGTCACCAGATTTTTATTGAGCCTTGCGGAGCGCACACGCATGAAATGTATCTGCAGGGGCTTTCCTCCTCTTTGCCGGAGGATGTTCAGCGCGATTTTCTCAAAACAATCCCCGGGCTTGAAAACTGTGAGGTTATGCGCCCCGCCTATGCCATTGAATATGACTGCGTTGACCCTCTTGCGCTCGATGCAACCCTTGAATTCAAGAATCTTCCAGGGCTTTTCGGCGCGGGACAGTTCAACGGTTCAAGCGGTTATGAGGAGGCAGCGGCACAAGGTCTTGTTGCCGGTATTAATGCTGCAAACAAGATATTGTGTAAAGAGCCGTTTATTCTTGACCGTGCAAGCTCCTATATCGGCACTCTTGTGGATGATTTGGTCACAAAGGGCTGCACAGACCCTTACAGGATGATGACCTCCCGCTCCGAATACCGTCTGATTCTCAGGCAGGACAATGCAGACCTCCGCCTGACTCCTCTCGGCCATGAGCTGGGGCTGATATCCGAGGAAAGATATGCAAAGCTTCTGGAAAAACAGGAAAAAATTGCGCAGGAGCTGAAAAGGACGGAAAGAATTACCGTTCCGCCGTCACCGGAGCTGAACAGTCTGCTTGTTTCACGTGAAACATCACCGGTTGTCAGCGGAGTGAGAATGTCCGACCTTCTCAGAAGACCGCAGCTGAACTATGAGCTGCTCGCACCATTTGACCCCGAAAGACCCGATTTGCCTTATGAAATATTCGAACAGGTTGAAATCGAAATCAAATACGAGGGCTACATCAAGCGCCAGCTTGCACAGGTTGCCGAAATGCGGCGTCTGGAGGTAAAAAAATTGCCGAAGGATACCGATTATTCGCAGATTGTCGGAATCCGGCTCGAAGCACAAGAAAAGCTTTCAAAGGTACGCCCGACAAGCATCGGCCAGGCGGCAAGGGTGTCGGGAGTCAGCCCGGCGGATATCTCCGTGCTTCTGATTTGGCTCGAAAAGGAGGGTGCTGCCGGTGATTGACAAATATTTGCTTTATGAACAGTGCCTTGCAATGGGTGTGGAGCTGTCTCTGCCCAAGCTTGAGGCGTTCGACCGCTTTGCCTTCTGGCTCACCGAATGGAACAAGTCCATCAATCTGACCTCGATAACAGAACCGAACGAAATACTGTATAAGCACTTCGCCGACAGTGTGTCAATCCTCGCAATGACAGAGTTCCCGCAGGGCGCAACAGTGATTGATGTCGGCACGGGGGGAGGGTTCCCCGGTCTGCCGATGCTCATTGCAAGGCCGGACCTCAAAATGGTGCTGCTCGACAGCACACAGAAAAAGCTGATGTTTGTGGACAGAGTAATCAAGGGGCTGTCCCTCAACGGCATAACCCTGCACGCGCGCGCAGAGGACGCGGGAAGACAGCTTGAATACAGGGGCGCGTTTGATTTTGCCGTGTCACGCGCGGTGGCAAGCCTGCGCGACCTGTCGGAATACTGTCTGCCGTTTGTTAAGGAAAACGGATATTTCATTGCCCCGAAGGGACAAAAGGCAAGGGAAGAACTGGCACAGGCAAAAAAGGCAATTGCCACGCTCGGTGGAAAGATTGAGGCTGTCAAAAGCTTCCGCTTGGGAGATTTGGGCGAAAGAAACACGGTTGTCATCAAAAAAGTTTCGCGCACACCGCCGTATTATCCGCGTCCTTCGGCAAAAATCGCAAAAGAGCCGCTCGAATAGAGCGGTTTTTCTTTTTTGTCTGTCGATTTTGCCCGATGAAAAATTCTGGACAAGTCGGAATATTTCTGATACGCTGTTGATAAACAGGCGAACCGATCCGCAGAGAAGGGATGTGAAAGCATGAAATTGCAGCAGAAATACATAAGCGCCGGCCAAATCCTTCTTTTGCCGCAGGAGGACATCCTGCCGAATCCTCATCAGCCCCGGCAGCGCTTTGACTGCGATGAGCTTGAAGGCCTTGCGGACAGCATCCGCCAAAACGGTTTGCTGCAGCCTTTAAATGTGCGTCCGCTTGAGGACGGAAAATATGAGCTGATTGCCGGTGAACGCCGTCTGCGCGCGGCACGGCTTGTCGGCATAGCAAAAGTTCCCTGCATAATAATGGAGGTCTCGGACGAAATGTCCGCCCTGTTTGCGCTTATCGAAAACATTCAGCGGCAGGATCTCGGCTTTTTTGAGGAGGCACGCGCAATTGACCGCCTGCTCACACAGTTCGGAATCACTCGTGAGGCGGCGGCAAAGAGGCTCGGAAAGGCGGAATGCACAATTTCCAACAAGCTGCGCCTGCTCAGATTGCCCGAGGATGTGCAGACTATGCTCGTCAAAGCGGGTCTGACCGAGCGTCATGCCAGAACTCTGCTTCGTCTGGACGATGAAAAGCTTCTGCGGCGCGCAGTCGGAATAATAATTGACAAACGCCTGACCGTCGCCGAATCCGAAAAGCTGGTTAATCAGATGCTCGGCAGACGCATAATCTGCAAAAAGAAGCCACTGAAGGCGATAAAAGACGTTCGGATTTTTGTGAATACCCTCAACCATGCCGTGGATACCATCCGCCGCGCCGGAATTGAGGCGGATTCCGCAAAGAGCGAAACCGAGGAATACATTGAATATGTTGTCAGGATTCCCAAACATCCCGGTACTGTACCCGTTCTGAAAGCTTAATCAATCCGGGGTGCGTTACATCCGACATTTCCGCCCTACCCGGGGCGGTGCGATGGCGCACACCCAGTCCGGGGAGCGTTACATCCGACATCTCCGCCATACCCGGGGCGAAACCCATGAATATTGTTTCCCTGCACGTCAGCAGCCGACAGCATCTCCTCTTTCTTTAATCAAGATGCTCCTCTCTGCTGCATCCCCAACGGTATCAACGTCCGTCAAATCTGCGCCGATTGGCATGACGGCAACGTGATATACACTCACTTTACCCATATCTTTCTCTTTCACACCCCACATCCACAGTAAAAGGGCGGGCAGCCACAGCCTGTCCTTTTGCTGTTTTTATATGCCCTTTTTCACGAAAAGACGTGCTTTCCGACATTCCCCGGAAAAAACAGATAACAGGCTTTCCGGGTTTGAAGGACAGCCTGCGTCTGTCTGCTCCGCCGAGCTGCCGAAATTGCCGCACCTATGTTTCACGTGAAACATTTTAATCGGATTGCCTGTCTGTTACGCACGGTTTATCTTGACTTTATTAACATATATGATATAATAATTTATTATTACGCGCAAAACAGACACTGACATAATATTCGGGTGTTTTTTGCATCGTAAATTGCTCCCGGAGGCAAAATCGAGACTTAAGTGTGACATGGGTATTGCACCGCCGTCCGGTTGTAGGAAGATTTCGGATAGTCATTCCCCGGCATGCGAGTGCGCCTACGCACCACCGCCCCGGGTAGGGTGAAAATGTCGGATATAACCTTCCCGGCATGGGTATGCGCCATCGCATCCGCCCCGGGTAGGGCGAAAATGTCGGATATAACCTGCCCCGGCATGGGAGTGCGCCCACGCACCACCGCCCCGGGTAGGGCGAAAATGTCGGATAGAGCGTTCCACGGACTGGGAGTGCGCCATCGCACCACTGCCCCGGGTAGGGTGAAAATGTCGGATATAACCTTCCCGGCATGGGTATGCGCCATCGCATCCGCCCCGGGTAGGGCGAAAATGTCGGATATAACCTGCCCCGGCATGGGAGTGCGCC
>CAZIMM010000001.1:139259-160761 GCA_964540415.1 uncultured Eubacteriales bacterium | reverse complement strand
GATAGAGCGTTCCACGGACTGGGAGTGCGCCATCGCACCACTGCCCCGGGTAGGGCGGAAATGTCGGATATAACGTGCCCCGGATTGGGTGTGCGCTATCGCACCCGGCATGGGAGTGCGCCATCGCACCGCCGCCCCGGGTAGAGCGATAATGTCGGATATAACCTGCCCCGGCATGGGAGTGCGCCATCGCACTGCCCCGGGTAGGGCGAAAATGTCGGATATAACCTGCCCCGGCATGGGAGTGCGCCTACGCACCCGCCCCGGGTAGGGCGATAATGTCGGATAACATGTTCCACGGACTAAAAAAGTTACATTTTTATACAGAAACGGTGATTTTTTGGGAAAGACAATAGCAATAGTCAACCAGAAGGGCGGAGTGGGCAAAACCACCTCCGCCGTGAATATAGCGGCCGCGGTGGGGGCGAAGGGCAAAAAGGTTCTGCTTGTGGACGCTGACCCGCAGGGCAACGCGACGAGCGGTTTCGGAGTGAACAAGCGCGAGCTGAAAGCCTCCACATATGACAATATCATCGGCGGCAAAATGGCATCGCAGACGGTTGTTCACACAAAGTACAAGGTGGACATTATCCCATCGAGCATGGATCTTGCCGGAGCGGAGCTGGAGCTTGTCGACACCCAAAAGCGCGAGAGCAAGCTGCGCAGCTCACTGGCAATGGCGAAGGGCGAATACGACTACATTTTCATTGACTGCCCACCGGCTCTCGGCCTGCTCACACTCAATTGCCTGTGTGCTGCGGACACGGTGATTGTGCCGATTCAGTGCGAGTTTTATGCGCTGGAGGGACTGTCACAGCTCATGTCAACGGTGCGGCAGATAAAGCGGCTTTACAATCCGAGGCTGGAGCTTGAGGGAGTGCTGCTCACGATGTACGACGGCAGACTGAACCTCACTCAGCAGGTTGTGGACGAGGTCAAGCGCTTTTTTCCGCAAAAGGTTTTTGCAACAGTCATCCCGCGCAACGTCAGGCTTTCCGAGGCGCCGAGCTTCGGCCAGCCGGTGATGTATTATGACGCCTCCTCACGCGGGTCTGCGGCGTATTCCGAGCTTGCGGACGAGCTTTTAAAATAATAATATTTTTTTAAAATGCGGAGTGAGAATAATGGCAGAAAAAAAGCGAGGTTTGGGCCGCGGTCTGGACACGATTTTTGTTGACAACGCCGTGGACAACGGCAACGCCACCGTGGTGCTCAAGCTGAATGACATTGAGCCGAACAAGGAACAGCCGCGCAGGGTTTTCAACGAGGACGCACTCTCGGAGCTTGCGCAGAGCATAAGCGAGCACGGGGTGATTCAGCCCCTGCTTGTCCGTCCGCTGGCAGACGGAAGCTATCAGCTTGTTGCGGGGGAAAGGCGCTGGAGAGCCGCGCGCATGGCGGGACTCAGCGAGGTGCCCGTGGTTGTGCGCGAAATGAGCGACAGCGACGCAATGGCACTTGCACTGATTGAAAATCTGCAGAGGGAGGACCTCAATCCCGTTGAAGAAGCGCTCGGACTCAAAAAACTGATGGACGAGCTTGCGATAACTCAGGACGAGGCGGCGCAGCGTGTAGGCAAATCACGTCCGGCGGTTGCAAATGCCCTGCGGCTGCTGAAGCTGCCTGCCGAGGTGCTGGACCTAGTCTCCGCCGGGGAACTTTCGGCGGGTCACGCGAGGACTCTTGTGCCGCTGGACGAGAGCGCGCTGCAAATCGGCACGGCGAAGGAAGTAATCCGTCAGGGCTTGTCGGTCAGGCAGACGGAAAAGCTTGTGGGCGAGCTGACAAAGCCGAAAAAAGAGCGCTCCGCAAAGCCGAAAAAGCGCGACACCTTCATTGAGGAGGCGGAATTGGCGCTTGCACGGCAGCTCGGACGCAAGGTTGCTGTCAGGGGCGGCGAAAAGGGAGGCAAACTTGAAATTGAATTTTTCAGTAAAGAAGATTTGACAAAGCTGCTCTCGGTGTTTGAGGAAAACTGATTTTCCGCCGATTGAGAGTTTCGGGACGGCGGGCGTGGGAATTTTTAAAAATGCAAGTGGATTTGCACACGGCAGCGGAAAACCGCTCGGATAATACAGATGCCGGTTGCCGTAAGTGTTTGGATGCTCGCTCGGCAGCGGAAAACCGCTCGGATAATACATCTGCCGGCTGCCGAAATTGTGGCTGTGACCGCAAACAACTCGGCAAAGCACAACACATATTTCAACAGAACAAACAGCGCGTTAAACAAACGTAAAAATTTTTAGCCGTAAAAAACAAATTTTATATTTGGAGAGATAAAAATGCTTGACATCAGACTCATCAGAGAAGACCCACAAAAAGTGAAGGACGCGATGAAAACACGCAACAAGAACATGGACGCTCTTGTTGACGAGGTGCTCAGCCTTGACGCGCAGCGCCGTGAGCTGACAATGAAGAACGATGCGCTGAAGCAGGAGCAGAATCTTGCGAGCAAGGATATTCCGCGCATTAAAAAAGAGGGCGGGGACATTTCCGCTGTCATGTCGCGCATGAACGAAATCAAGGAAACCATCAAGGCGGACGACGCGCGCCTGGCGGAGCTTGAAGCGGCGCAGCAGAAAATCATGTATGAGTTCCCGAACATTCCCAACCCGACAATACCCGTCGGAGCGGACGACACCTTCAACGAGGAAATCCGCCGCTGGGGCGAGCCGAGAGATTTCGGCTTTGAGCCGAAGGCGCACTGGGACATCGGCGCACAGTTGGGCATTCTCGACCCCGAAACGGCCGCAAAGGTTACGGGTGCGCGCTTCCACTTCTACAAGGGCGCGGGCGCAAGGCTGGAGCGTTCAATCGTCAGCTTCTTCCTGGACACCCACACCGCAAACGGCTACACGGAAATCTTTCCGCCGTACATGGTCAACCGCGCTTCAATGACAGGTACGGGTCAGCTTCCGAAATTTGAGGAGGACGCCTTCAAGCTTGCAAACGAGGATTATTTCCTCATTCCCACAGCCGAGGTGCCCGTGACGAATATGCACCGCAACGAGATTCTCGACGGCTCACAGCTCCCGATCAAATACTGCGCCTATTCCGCCTGCTTCAGAGCGGAGGCGGGCAGCGCCGGAAGGGACACGAGAGGGCTTATCCGTCAGCACCAGTTCAACAAGGTGGAGCTGGTGAAGTTTGCAGACCCGGAGACATCGTATCAGGAGCTTGAAAGCCTGACTAACGACGCGGAACGCGTTTTGCAGCTGCTCGGCCTGCCGTACAGAGTTGTTTGCCTGAGCACGGGCGACATCGGCTTCTCCTCCGCAAAAACCTACGATATTGAGGTCTGGATGCCGTCATACAACAGGTATGTGGAAATTTCCTCCTGCTCGAATTTTGAGGATCTCCAGGCGCGCAGAGCGGCAATCCGCTTCAAAAAGGATGCAAAGGACAAGGCGCGTCTTGTGCACACCCTCAACGGCTCGGGCGTTGCAATCGGCAGAACCACGGCGGCGATTCTCGAAAACTTCCAGAATGCAGACGGCACCGTGACTGTTCCGGATGCACTGGTGAAATATATGGGCTGCAAGGTTATCGGTTAAATTTGCAGCGCAATTCATATCAATTTGCGGAACGTAATCCGGAAGGGCTGAGGCGCTGACCTTGAGATGTCCTTCCGGATTTCAGCCTGAAAATGTATTTACGCATAGAATCGGGATAACGGTTTGTTCCCACTCGCCCGGAGCGCCGGAGCAACAGAAGAGACGGGAGAAACAACATGAAAAAAGACATCCGCTGGGGAATTGTCGGCACCGGCAACATCGCCCACAGATTCGCACAGGCATGCAAAAACGCGGACGGCGCAGTGCTCTCGGCAGTCGCCTCACGTTCGCGCGAAAACGCGGAGCAATTCGGGGATGAGTTCGGCATACCGCTCAGGTTTTCAAGCTATGAGGACATGGCGAAAAGCCGAGACATTGATGCCGCCTACATAGCCGTTCCCCACGGCAGGCACGCGGAATGCTCAATTCTGTTCATGCAGAACGGCAAGGGAGTTCTTTGCGAAAAGCCCATGACGCTCAACGCGGCGGAGCTGCAAAAAATGCTCGACTGCGCCGCGCGGAACAAAGTTTTTTTGATGGAGGCCATGTGGGCGAGGCTTGTGCCGGGAACAATAAAGCTCATGGAGATTGTGAACTCCGGCAAGCTCGGAAAAATCCGCGGCATTCGCGGAGACTTCTGCTACGATATGTCCGACGAGCCGGAGCATCACGCCTTTGACCCGTTTTACGGCGGAGGCTCGCTGCTCGATGTCGGATGCTACGGCCTGAGCTTTGCATCCTGGTTTGCAGGGCACGAGGTTGAGGATATCCGTGCGCTCGCCGAGCTGAGCGGGCGCGGGGTTGACCTGCACTGCTGCGCGACGCTCAAATATAAAAGCGGAATACTTGCGGAAATATCGTCGGGAATGACAGTGCGAAAGCCGAACGAGGGCTGCATTTACGGCGAAAAGGGCTATGCTTATCTCCGCCATTTCTATGCGCCGGAGACAATCCGGCTTGAAATTTACGGCGAGGGCACGCAGACGATTGAATGCCCCTACAAGGGCAACGGCTTTGAGGAACAAATCGAGGAAGCGTCGAGGTGTATTTCCGGCGGTCTTCTGCAAAGCGAATTTGTTCCGCACAGCCAATCGAAGTTTATCTGCGAGCAGACGGACGAAATCAGAAAACAAATCGGTGTGGTTTACCCGGTTGACTGAGGAAGGATACGGCATGAATCAGCTTACCGACATTGCATATATCAAAGAACTGCTGAGCCGGCACGGCTTCACGTTTTCAAAAGCGCTCGGGCAGAATTTTCTCGTCAACCCGACGGTTTGTCCGCGCATGGCAGATGAATGCGGCGCAGACACCTGCGGTGTGATTGAAATCGGGCCGGGTCTCGGAGTGCTCACAGCACAGCTTGCCGAGCGTTCGGAAAAGGTTGTGTGCATCGAGCTTGACAGCCGCCTGTTGCCCGTGCTCAATGAAACGCTCGGGGACTTCGGAAATGTAAAAATTATCAACGCGGACGTTCTCAAAACCGACCTGCGCCGGCTCATTGAAACTGAATTCGGCGGCGCGGATGTGTGTGTGTGCGCAAACCTGCCGTATTATATCACGTCGCCGGTCATCATGTATCTGCTCGAAAACAGGCTGCCGGTGAAAAGCATCACGGTTATGGTGCAGAAAGAGGCGGCGCAGCGGCTTTGCGCTAGAGTGGGCAGCAGAGAGGCGGGAGCGGTGACGGTTGCGGTGGATTATTACGCCCGCGCCGAAAAGCTGTTTGACGTGTCCGCCGGCTCGTTCATGCCCGCACCGAAGGTTGACAGCTCCGTAATCCGCCTTGAGGTGCGCGGAGAACCGCCTGTTGACGCGGGAGACGAGAAATTCTTTTTTCGCATGGTCAAAGCGGCGTTCGGTCAGCGCAGAAAAACGGCGGCAAACGCAATTTCCGCCGGAACAGGCATCGGGAAGCCCGAGGTTGCGGCGGCTCTCGCGCGGTGCGGCTTTGCGGAAACGGTGCGCGCCGAAAGCCTGACAATGGAGGAACTGGCGGCACTCAGCAGGGAGCTTTTGCGGCGCGGATAAGCTTCGGGGATGATTTCCGGGCGGAAAACCTCTTCGGATACTCTTATTGTGTTTGGAATAGAATTTATATTTGTAAAATTTTCGTTGTTTTAAACAATTTTTATTAATACTCTTGATTATTGTGGTAATTATTGCTATAATGATAGCGTGTCAGAGTACGTACTTCTGTCCGTTGATGCCAAGGCGGGAGGAGTATCGGCACCAATTTTAGTAAAGGAGGAAAAGAAATGCAAAAATTCATCTCCATGATTATGGCAGTGCTTATGGTTTTCTTCGGATCCATATTCCCCGGTTTCGGCGGAGCAGTCGAAGATGGCATAACTGTCGGTGAATGGCTTGTTCTTGTGAACGATGCCTTCGGCCAGACAGGCTACGAGAGCCAGACCCCTTATTATGCAAGTGTCCCCGCTGACAATGAATATTTCAGCGCGGTTCAGACTGCATATGAGTGGGGAGTCATTACTGCGGAAGATGACATTGACGTTGCCGCCGAGGCGACAAACGAGTTTGTTTTCGCAACACTCGTCAGAGCTGCAAAGCTCTCAACCGGCAACGCGGACATTGCCAATGCGGATAAGCTTACATATCCCGCAGAGATCGCCGACGCTGTTGCGCTCGGTCTCACGGATACAGGCTTTGCAGGCAAGTTCAATGTCAAGAAAATCGCAGCGGACGACGCTCTCGAGGCCCTTGATGCTGCGGTTGAGCTCTGGACTTCAAAGTCCTTTGCAAACAAAGCGGATGTTGTCAAGGCAGACGGCGAAAAAATAGACCTCAATGCCAACAACTACAGCGTTGTCGAATCAAACGGAGCGTATCAGGTTCAGTCGGCGGACGGCGATGTCGTTCTCAATCAGGCTGAGCTTGAAGATGCACAGGAACTGTCCTACCAGGGCGAATTCGCACCCATGTTCCAGACAGCCGAAATAGTCGACGCAAATGGTGTTGTCCTTCAGGAGGCAACCAATATTGCCGCAGGCCAGACGGTTGAGGAATATGCGCAGCAGGCGTCTCTTCTCCAGAAGATCGATGTCAGCTTCTCCGTCGGCGGAGTCAAAATCGCCGCGAAGGTCCTTGAGGACGGCTTCAGGGTTTCCGCAACAGGTAATGTTAAGGGAATCAACATCAAAAAAGAGTACGAACTGACAGATTTCAATGTTGCTTCCGCTTTCGAAGGCAATATTGCAAAGGCTGATATCGACTATGCTTATGTCCGCATGGACTATAACTGCGTCGACACCACCTCGGTTTACGGCTCTTATTCGGCTTCTGTCGCTCCCACCGATCTCGGTGAGGGTGCTGATGAGGTCGACTTCATCTCCAGAGTTAAAAACAATCTCTTTGAACTCAAGAAGGGCGGAGACAGTGTTATCAACATCTTCTCCGTTGCAGTCGCAGTTCCGAACTGCCCCGCACTCACAATCCAGCTTGACCTCAAGGTTATCATCACCTTTGACGGTAAGGTTGCTGTTATTGTGACATCCAACGAGTCCAAGGGCTATGAAATTGTCAATAACAAGGGCAGAGCTTTCAGCGACTCTCAAACAGAGAGCTGGGATTTCGACATCCAGGCAGCTGCGGCTGTTAAGGTCGGTCTGAATCTTTCACTGAGGCTCCTTGGCATAACTCTTGTTGACGTCGAAGTATGCGGCGGCATCGGCATCAGAGTTTCTACATTCATCACGACAGGCGCGAAGGACTTCACGGTTGATATTCCCGTCGATATTCTGTTTGACCTGAAGGGATCCATTCCCAACGGCGAGAACCTGCAGTATTGCGCAAATATCAAAGTGTTCGGCCTTGTAAGCATCTCTGTCGGTCAGAACTCCATCATCAAGAAGATCGGCCTGAAGAAGACCTGGAATCTTGTTGACGAAAGCAACGGCGTTATCTGCCAGTTCCATTTTGAGGACGGCCAGAGAGTGCCCGTATGCACAAGAGCTGCATAACTTTTTCTCATTAATCAAAGCGGAAGCCGTCTGCAGAAATGCAGACGGCTTTTCTTTTGCGTTCAAAATGTTTTTTGACTTTGCACACTGCCCCGGAGGGTGTGCGGCATTTTTTGTTTGTATGGGTTACGTTACGACTTCCAGAACTTTCTGTCCAGACTTCTGAACTGCAACGCGCGCGAGATGTGCTCCGACCCGACGATTTCGCTGCCGTCAAGGTCTGCAATTGTCCTCGCCACGCGAAGAATTTTGTCATATGCTCTTGCGGAGAGCCCCATGCGGTCAAACGCCTTTTCAAGCAGCTGCATTGCCCCGCTGTCGGGTGAGCAGAAGCGGCGGGTCATCTCGGCGGTCATTTTCGCATTGCAGCCGATATTCATCCCTTTGAAACGACGCTGCTGAATTTCCCGGGCGGCATCAACACGCTGCTTGATTTTTGCGGACGGCTCACCCTCTCCCCTGCCGGAAAGTGCGGCAAAGTCCACGGGAGGAACCTCAATGTGAATGTCGAGCCTGTCAAGCAGCGGGCCGGAAACTCTGCTGAGATATTTTGCCGCCGCGCCTGCAGGGCAGGTGCACTTCTTTGTCGGGTGGCCGAAAAAGCCGCAGGGGCAGGGATTCATTGCGCAAACAAGCATAACGGAGCTGGGGTAAGTCACCGTCCCCGATGCGCGAGTGATTGTGATGACTCCGTCCTCAACCGGCTGCCGCATAATTTCGAGCGCGGTGCGTGCAAACTCCGGCAGCTCGTCCAAAAACAAAACCCCGTTGTGCGCAAGTGATATTTCCCCGGGTCTCGGCACGGCACCGCCGCCCGAAAGACCAGCCGCGGACACCGTGTGATGCGGTGAGCGGAAGGGGCGCGACTGCACAAGCGAAACACCGGAGGGGAGCATTCCCGCAACGGAGTAAATATTTGTTGTTTCGATTTTTTCTTCAAAGGTCATCTCCGGCAGAATGGACGGAAGGCGCTTTGCGAGCATACTCTTTCCGGAGCCGGGAGGGCCTATCATCATCACGTTGTGTCCGCCTGCAGCGGCAACCTCAAGAGCGTACTTTGCCTCGTACTGCCCCTTGACATCCTTGAAGTCCGCAAGGGAGAACCGCGGCTGACTGCTCACGCCGATGTCGGGAGGCACGGGAGAAAGCAAAAGCTCACCGCAAAGGAAGGCGGTGAGGTCGGTGATGCTTTTTATTGCGAAAATCTCTATCCCGCGCACAACGGAGCTTTCCGCCGCGTTTGCCTCGGGAACAAAAATCCGTTCGATGCCGCTGCGCTGAGCCTCAATAACCATCGGAAGCGCTCCGCGGACAGGGCGCACCGAGCCGTCGAGAGACAGCTCGCCGATAAAGGCGGTTTTGTCAATATCGTTCACCTGCAGCTGATGTGTTGCAAGCATGAGGGCAATGAAAATCGGAAGATCGTAAACCGTGCCCTCCTTTCGCTTGCTTGCAGGGGCAAGGTTCACCGTTATGCGGCTTACGGGGAAGTCAAGTCCGCAGTTTTTCACGGCGGAGCGCACTCTGTCCGCTGCCTCATGGACGGCGGCGTCCGGCAGACCCACAATATCAAAACGAGGCAGACCACGCGAGATGTCCGCCTCGACTTCAACCATATAACCGCCGATCCCGAACAGGCCGACGCTCTTGACGCGGGAAAACATTCTGCTGTACCCCCCCGTTTCGTTCGGTGTGCCGTCAGCTTTCGCTCTCACCTTCGTCGGCGGAGGTGCTTTCGGCAGCCGCGGAAGTCTGCGGCGAAGTTGTCAAAACTTCCGGAACATTCGGCTGAGTCGCCTCTCCGGAATTCGTTGTTGCGGTGTCTCCGCCGTCGGTAACCTGAATGGCGCTGATGTATTCTTTGCCGTCCTTTTCGCGGACGGTGATTTTCATGTATTTGTCTGGGGCGGGCTCAATGAAGTTGCCCTCCTCGTCCTGCTGCCAGTCTCCGCTCGCAAGATAGCCCACAGTGAGCACGACCGAGTTCTTGCTCTTGTCGATATCCACAACCTTGGGAGTGAAAAGCGGCATGATGCCGGTGACGGGGATGAGATAGCTCTGACGCGTCGGGCTGTAAATGAACTCATAGCCGTAGCCCTCAACGGTTGCGTGTTTGTCCGCAATTGAAACATCAGTGCCGAAAAGTGAGGCAAAGGTCTGTTCAACATCCGCCTGAGAAACAATGATTTTGCCGCTCTCGTCATATTTGAGGTCCGAGGCGGAAATGTCCCCGGAAAGGTATTCCCAGATTGAGCAGTCAATGAGCTGGCTGAAGTTTGCATCGTTGATGTCGTCAAACGGGTCGGGGTCGTACATGACAACGTGCGTGAGCATTTTCTGATATTCAAGCTTGCTCTTGGTGTTGTCCGCAAGGCTTTCCACACCCTTCACGCCGAGCGTGATGAGAAAGCCCGCGCCCACGAGCGCAAGAATAATAATGAACACTCCGAACGGGAATGCCGTGCGGCTGTGCCGCCTGTCTGCTGACGTTGCCATAAATTATTTACCACCTTGAATTGTCATCAGTTTAAAGTCGCCGCCGCCGCGATAATCAGCGGCATTGTCAGCACGGAGAGAAAGCTGACAACGGCAACGGTTTTTGAGGCCGTGCCCGTGTCCTTGTCGAACTTTGCCGAAAAAAGCACGGTGTTGTTCGCACTGGGCGCGGAGGCGGAAATGGCCATTGCGGTGAGAAGCGCGCCGCTGACTCCGCACAGACGGAAAGCCGCGAGTGTGACAAGCGGGAGAAGCACAAGCTTGAACAGCGCGACGCCGTATATCCTTTTTTCGGTGAACATTGATTTGAGGTCGGTGTTTGCAAGATAAGTGCCGAAAATCAGCATAGCGAGAGGGGTGTTGAGTGAGGCTATGTAGGCAAGAGGTCTGTCAATTATGTACGGCAGCTTCACACTGAGCAAAAACAGCGGAAGACCCAGAACAACACCGATGGTTCCGGGGTTTATCAGCATGCCGGAGAGCAGACGCTTGAAATCAAACTTTTTGCTCCTATCCTCCATTATACGGACGCCGTGCGAAAAGCAGAACACGTTGAACACCATAATAACGGCGGAACAATAGAACACGCCGCTCGTGCCGAGCACAGCCTGAGCAAGAGGCAGCGCCATGTAGCCGCAGTTGCCGTAAATGCAGGCGTATTTATATATCGGAGAAACCCTCGCATCGCCCGAGCGAAACAGCGGCAGGGACATGACAATGCCCGCCACATGAATTCCCACTCCGCATGCAATTGCGATGAGCAGTGAACGGAGGTTGTCCGCCGAGCGGTCCATTGAGAGAAAGCTCTGGATAATCACGGCGGGAGTGATGATGTAAAATAAAAGATCAGTCGTCAGACGGGAGGCCTGTTCGGTGTAAATCTTTGCCTTGTCCGCAATGAAGCCGACGGCCACGATTATATAAAGCACCAGCACCTGCTGACCGGTCATGAGCAAATTTTCTCTGAACAACAAAAGACTGTCCCTTCTGCATCAGGCGGTTTTGTTTTTGGGAATCAAGCCGCCGAGCAGCCGGAAAAGGAACATAATGATGAACACGCCGACGAAAAGGTCACACGGGGCAAACGGATGAAGCGCCGGCAAAAGCGACGCGCTTCCGCCAACCACCATCGCAAGCCTCGGCACACTGCAAACCAGTGCCACCGCAGCGGCGGGCAGTCCGAAGCCGAAGAGCCTCCACTTGACCTCTTTTGCGCTGACGTTTGACGCAACCTGTGCAAACGCGAGGAAAAATAGCATCATGAACACAAGCATGAACAGCTCGAGAAGCAGATCCGAAACATTGACAAAGCTGATTTTCCTCACAAAGCGATGAATGATGCGGCAGATGTTCCAGGCAAGCGGGGTGACGGCAAGGATTTTGTAATCCGTGATTTTTGTTTTGCCGTCAAAAAAAGAATTTGCAACCAGCCACATATAGAACGCGGCGAGAACTCCGAACAGCGCCGCAAAAATCTGAGGGGTGGCACCGTTCTTTGTCAAGTAGCTCAAAAGCGTTGCGCCGGAGGCGTTGTAAGGCGAATAGGAGGTGTAGACCTCGTAAAAATTCATCGCCTGAGAAACCGCGTCATATACAATTGAAACAGCCGCGAGCACGGATGCCACACCGAGCGGAATACATTTCCCCTGCGGATAGGACACTGCCGAGCACTTTGACGACAAAAACGAGCCCGCAATAAAAACCAGGCACAGCGCACCGAGAATGCAATAAAAAGTCGGGATTGTAAAGCTGAAGTGGCTGAAAAATCCTGTTTCCGGCTCGATGAGATAACCCACCTGGTAGACGCGCAGCGGGAGCAGCGCGGCAAGACCGAGAGCGAGCAACTCAATCAAAATTGCCGGGCTGAAGTTCCTGCTCGCTTTGATTTTTTTCAAAGAAAACACTTCCTAACAGATGCAAAAATTAATGTGTTTTGAATCGGAGGTTTTGTCAGTCCTTGCGCTCCTCCGACGGAATGTAGTGCTGGTCAAACAGCGTGTTGCTTTCGGTGCGTTCATCAATCGGAACGTAATCGTGCGGCAGAGCCACGCTTTTGTATGCCGGGCGGATGATGCGGTTGCCCGTGTTCAGCTCCTCAATGCGGTGAGCAGCCCAGCCCGCCATGCGCGCGCAGGTGAACAGCGGAGTGAACAAATCCTCGGGTATGCCCAGCCACTGATAAATCAGCCCGGAATAAAGGTCAACGTTTGCGCAGATTTTTTTCGTATCCCCTTTGATTTTTGCAAAGACCTCCGGGGTCAGGTTTTCAATCAGCTCGAGCAAATGGAGCTGACGGAGGAAATAGTCATCCTCCGTAATATATCTTTTTGCGTTCTTTTTGAGAATTTGCGCACGCGGGTCGGAAATCGTGTAAACCGCGTGACCCATGCCGTAAATAAGCCCGGAGTGGTCTCCCGCCTCTTTGTTGATGAGCTTGACGAGATAATCGGCAACCTGCCCCTCGTTTTCAACGTCCGGAATGCTCTCATTCATCATTTTGAGCATTTCCGTAACCTTTATGTTTGCACCGCCGTGACGCGGACCCTTGAGAGAGCCGATGCCCGCGGCAATTGCCGAATAAGTGTCCGTTCCGCTGGAGGTGAGAACACGCGTGGCAAAGGTTGAGTTGTTGCCGCCGCCGTGCTCCGAATGAAGAATCAGGCACAGGTCCAGCAGCTTTGCTTCCTCGTGAGTGAACTGCCTGTCTGACCTGATGAAGCGCAGAATTGTCTGCGCCGTTCCGAATTCGGGCTTCGGCGGATGAATATACATGCTCTTTTTATAGTAATGGCGGCGCTTGACCTGATAAGCATAAGCCATTATGGACGGCAGCTGCGCCAAAAGCTGGATGCACTGCCTGAGCACGTTGGAAATTTCAATGCTGTCCGGGTTTTCATCGTAGGAATACAGCGCAAGAGTGCCCCTCGCCATCTTGTTCATGATGTTCGGCGACGGCGCTTTCATAATCATGTCCTCAATAAAATCGTCCGGCAGGTCGCGGCACTGCGAAAGAATGTCACAAAAGGTGTCGAGCTGGCGGCGTGTCGGCATGGAGCCGAAAATCAGCAGCCATGCAACCTCCTCAAACCCGAAGCGGTCGCTTTGCGAGCAGGATTCGATAATGTCCGAAACGTTGATTCCTCTGAAGGTCAGCTTGCCCTCTTTGGGAACACGCTCACCGTCAACCACATAATAGCCCTCAACGCTGCAAACACGGGTCAGTCCCGCCATAACGCCGGTGCCGTCGGAATTGCGCAGACCGCGCTTGACATTGAAGCGGTAATAATCCTCAAGGTCAATGGTGTTATTTTTTATCAGGCAGTCGCATAAATTGGTAATGGTATCATCGGAGATCGGGGAAATGTACATGCTCATGTCAACAACTCCTTTTCGGAACATTACTCCATTTTTGCTATATTGCATAAGTATATACTACCTGCAAAAAAAAGTCAAGATAAGGAAGATGAAAAATGGCAACATACAGGTTTTACAAGCTCGTCACTGTTCTGATTGCGCTGGTTCTGATTCTCGCCCCGGCGGCGGCGCTCGGCGGCGCACAAAACCCGGACAAACCCACAGAGCCCGGCGAAAAAACCGAAGCGGAAACAACGGCGGAGAAAACAACAGTTGCCGAGAGCACCGAAAAGGTTTTCAAGGTGCTTATGACGGACAGCGGCGAGGTCAGGGAAGTCAGCGAGAAGGAATATGTCATCGGGAGTGTTGCCTCCGAGATGTCGGCAACCTGCCACGCGCAGGCTTTGCGGGCGCAGGCTGTCGCGTGCTACACCTATGCCGTCCGCAAGCGCTCGGAGCAGCTTGCAAATCCGTCGGAGGAGCTGAAGGGAGCGCACATCACGGATTCCCCCGCGACACACCAGGGGTATATTCCCAAAAGCGAACGCGAGGAAAAATGGGGCGACCGCGCGGAGGAATATGAGGAAAAGCTTTCCGCGGCGGTTGACGACACGGCGGGTGTGCTCATCACCTACGACGGCGAGCCGATTCTCGCGGCTTACCATTACATTTGCTCGGGACGCACGCAGAGCGCTTCGACTGTCTGGGGCGAGGATATACCTTATCTGCAGCCGGTTGTCAGCGCGGGCGACAAGCTTTCTCCGGAATATTCCCAGACAACGGTGCTCACTCCGGAGCAATTCGCGCTCATGGCGGGAAAGCTTGAGGGCGCGGAGCTGGGAGAAGAAAAGGAGATCTGGCTCGGGAAAATCAAGACAACAAGCGACGGTTATGTGACATCGGCGGAAATCGGAGGAAAGATTTACACCGGGCAGCAGGTGCGTGCTGCGTTCGGTCTGCGCAGTGCGGTATTTACGGCGGCATATGAAGACGGAGATTTTATTTTTGACGTCACCGGTTACGGCCACAGCGTCGGTCTGAGCCAGTACGGCGCGGATTATATGGCGCGCCAGGGCAGCACATATGAGGAGATTCTGAAGCATTATTACACCGGCGTCACCGTGCAGTAGCCTGCGGACAGGTGCAAACCGGGCGCACAGTTTTTCGCATATTTTCACGCATCCGTGCCCGGGCATAATGCTTTCCGGGCGGCTCATAAAACAAAAGCACCGTTCCGGGCATTGCCCGGAACGGCACCGTGCGGCGGGGGGTTGCCCCGTCGTGTTCTTTTTTTGCGCGATTAATACCAGATCCAGCCGAACAGGAAGATAACTATGAGCCACTGCCACCAGGCGTACTTGACCGTCACCGTGCAGCTTGCCGTGATTCCGGTATCCTCTGCTGTGACAATGATGTTCGTCTTGCCGGTCTTTCTTCCGGTCACCTTGCCGTTTTGGTCAACGGATGCAATGCCGTTGTTTTCGGATGACCAGCGGATGTTCTTGTTCGTCGCGTTTTCGGGAGAGATGCGCGCGCCGAGCTGAACATCATGCTTGAAAAGAACCGTTGCGTTGTCGTTGACGTAAATTCCGTCTGTCTTTATCGGGGAAATGTTGAAGAACACGGTCTTTTCGCCTGTGAAGTTTCCGATGCCCTCAACCTTGACACTTGCCGTGCCGACCTGAGTGTTGTTGGAATAACTGACAGTGTAATCAACATCCTTTGTGAGAACATCGCCGCCGAAACGGACAACCGGAGCAGGAGTCAGCGCACTGCCGGTGAAGGTTATGTCGGCAATCGGGTCTACCGTGAGCAAAGCGGAATCCGCGGCAACAATTTCAAATGCTGTCTGCTTGACGCCTTCATAGTTGCCCTTGAACGTGACCGTCACCGTGACAGTGCCGACGTTTTTGCAGGGGGAATATTCAACATCATAGTCCGTGCCTGCCGTGAGCGGAGTTTCGCCGAATTTCACTTCGACAGCGGGCGTGATGTCTTTGCCGCTGAAGCTAAAGCTGCCGAGTGGGGTGATTGTGAGACTGTCGGCGGGAGCGGCAAGAATTTTGAAGGTGAACTCTTTCGTGTTCTTGAAGTTGCCGATGCCCTCAACAAGCACCTTGCCGATGCCCGCGGCTGTGTTTTCGGAATAGGTCACATTGTAGTCCGTGCCGGCGGTAAGAGGCATTGTGCCGAAGCTCACAACAGGTGCGGGAGTGTGTGCCGTTGTGTCAAAGTAGGTGTCCGGAATATCCTCCGCGGTGAAAGCCGAAGCGTCCGCTTTGGAGATTGTGAAGAACGCCTCGTTTGTGCCGCTGTAGGTCACAAGCCCGGTGATTTTGACAACTGCCTGTGTGCCTGCGTTGACGTTGTTTGAATATTCAACCTTGTAGTCTCTGCCGTGCACAAGTGTGAGCGAGCCGATGGTCACGGTGACTTCGGGAGTGAGAACCGAACCCGTATAGGTTACGGGAGCTACGGTGATGACCGACTGCGAAACAGAGCCGAAGTCGTTGAGAACAAGTGCTGCGCGTGAGTCGAAGATTGCCTTTGCAAGCGCGTTCACCGCAGCCTGATTGTTTGCCGTGTCGCCCGCCGCTGCTGCGGTGCGCGCCGCTTCAAGAGCGGAGGTGTATGCAGCCCAGGTTGTTGCGGTGTAGAAGTGAGCGCCCGCGTTTGCGCCGCCGATGTCTGTTTTGCCCTCGCTTCCGCCGGTTTCAAATGCGGCAAGCAAGGCGAGCTGAGCGTTGACGAAGGTGAAGTCCGCCGGGCCGAACGCCAGTGCGCCGGTGAGCGCTCTGACATCTGCTTCCGCGGCGTTGACATCGCTCTGCGAATCGGTCAGCAGGGAATAATCAAGAGAAGCGAGCTTGTCGGAAAGAGCTTTTCTTGTTGCGTTGCCCGCGTCGGTGCCGTAAAGCGGGATGTCGAAATTGTTTACAGCGTCCGCAGGGTCGGCAACCTCTGCCGTTGCGCTGAGCTGAGAGTTAGCCGCCGTGACAGCGTCGTTGAGGTAGGTGTAGAACGCGCCGTTGAGTTCGAGCAGGGTGTCGGTTTCACCGCCGATGCCCGCTGTCTTTCTTGCAAGCACCGCCTTGTCTGCCGAGGCTGCGGGAGTGGACGCGTAAATTGAGCCGAGGGTCAGAAGATTGAGCGCGTTCTCGCAGGCTGCTCTCGAATCGGGCGAGTAAACATAATGGTCTGTTGAAGCGGAGTCGTCAAAGTTTTTGACGTTCAGCGTCTTATTCTTTTCGGCAGCCGCCGCCGCCTTTGCGGCATTGAGCTCAACGGACTGCGCGGGAGTTGTTGTGAGATAATCGTAAAGCCCCTGCGCGAGAGCGTTCAGCTCCGCCTGCTGA
The DNA here is from genome assembly GCA_964540415.1 of uncultured Eubacteriales bacterium. Classification (GTDB taxonomy): domain Bacteria; phylum Bacillota; class Clostridia; order Oscillospirales; family Acutalibacteraceae; genus CAZIMM01. Next base: position 144,021 of record CAZIMM010000001.1, on the reverse strand, counting down.
AGTGTTGTTGTAAGCTCGAGGAGAGTCTGGACGTCGGTGTTTATTCTTTCGATGTTCGCAGCGGTGAGATACTGCGCGTAATAATCATGAAGGTTGCCCATTGTCACAGGATTTCCGCCGTAAACAGCGTTGAGGTTTGAAGCGATGAAATCCCAGCCGTCGGTGTAAACCGCAACCGGTTCAAGCGCTGCGACAGCCGCGTTCAAATCGCTGATTGCATTGTCTAACGCGGGCTGGCCGGAGGAATTCTGCACACTGCCCGAAACCAGAGTGCTCAGTGACGAGAATGCGTCCGAAACGGCCTGACGGGTTTCGGCGGTATATTTGAAGCGCTCCTGAGTTTTTGCCGGGTCTCCCGCCGCGAGCGACGGATTGAGAAGAACCTCAACCTTTGAATCGTAACCTGACGCGGTTGCGGCGGCGAGCGCTTCGGATGCCTCAGCGGTGTCGAGTGCTTTGAGTTCAAGCGCCTCGCGCGCATCGTAAATTCCCTTTGCAAGCGCGTTCACGGTTGCCTGAGCAGAGGAGTTGAAGTTGCTCACGCCCTGTGCGCCGGCAGCTTCAAGAGCGGAGGTATACGCCTGCCATGTTTCCGCGGTGTAGTAATATTCGCCGCCCTGTGTTCTGCCGCTGTCGCCGCCGACCTCGTAATAAGCCTTGGCGGCCTTTTCGGCGTTCAGGTAATCAAAGAAAGCCGGAGCATAGGTGAGAGCCTCTCCCGCGTTGTGCAGAGCGGTGACGGCTGAGGTGACTCTGTCCGCCGAGGGCATCTTTGCCCTGAGGCTGCCGGGGGTTGCATAGTCCTTTGAATATTCTGCCGCGGCAGCGTCATAAGCCGTGACAAACGCCGTCCACTGAGCTTCATTATAAAGCTTCACCGGGGTTGTCTGCGCCGTGCCGGGCTTTTGTGCCGCAACAGCGCCGTTGCCTGCGGAATAAACTGTCTGCCATACGGCCTTTTCATCCTTCAGGGAGGTGCCTTCATAGTTGTAGTCTACGCCGCCCGCGGAATAACTGCCCTCGTAATACTCACCCGCAAAGCGGACAGTCAGAGCAGCATACGCCGCCGAGAGAGCGTCGGCATAACCGGAAACCGTTGCGGAATCGGGCTTTTTATAGCCGGGAATAACCGCCTGAACGGCTGTTTCCCAGTTGTCGTAACCGTTTTGCTTGAGGAAGAAGGTCTCGGCGAAATCGGCGGAAAGGTCGTTGCCGCCGTCGCTGAACTCAAAATATGTTTTGGATTTGTTGTCTGAAAACGCGTCGCCGGGGGTGTATTTTGCAAGCATGGCGTTGACGCCGGAATAATCGGCGCTGTCAAGCAGGGTTGCGTTCCACAGCTCGAGCAGGCTTGCGGCGGCGTTGTTGATGAGGGTCTGGCAGCGGCAGTCAAGCTTGTCCGGAGTGCCTTCCTCAAAGCTTCCGGCAACATACAGCGCCGAACGGGAGCTGACAAGATTCATCAGCTGAACAGCGGAGTTCACATACATTGCGGGGGCGTAAGCGTTGCCGACATAAATGTCGTTGACGCCGTCGGGCTTAAACTCGTTTGCGGCGGACGCGATAACCGAAAGCTCGCCGGAATAAAGCCCTGTTTCCCTGTTGATTTTGCCGTCGGCTGTGCCGTTGTCGTAAATCGCGGCATCCAGCGCGTCATAAAGCGCGGTGTAGTCGGCATCCTCATAGACAATGTTGACAACCGTTGAGCTGAGCTCGTCGGCCATTGCGGACATAACGGCTGCAGAATTCCTCGGGTCCTTGCTCGCCGCGCTGACTTTTGCGAGAACCTTGAGGTAATTTTCAAACGAAGCCTCGTCATAACCGTCGCTGACAGCACGGTTGACAGCGCGCTGAGCGGCAACTGCCGTTCTGAGCGCCGAGCTGTCCGTAATCAGGAAGCGGAACTCTGAGCCCGTGTGTGTGTTGTTCTGCCATTTGCTGCTTGAATATGTTCTCATTGTGTGGCCGAAGGTGACAACCGAGCCGTCTGAGGGCAGGCCGCCTTCGCTGCCGCTTGTGAAGTTGACCGTCACCGAATTGCCCTCTGTGGCGGACAGGGTCTGGTCGCCCTCGCCCACGCCGATGAAGGGCAGAGCGCCCGCGGAGGAGGGAATCTCCTTGTCAGCGCCGCTTATGAAGCCCCACTCGCTGTTGTACATGCCGTCGCGCGGAGCATAGGCGCTGGTTCTTGTGAGGGTCATCGAATATTTTGCGCTTTCAACGTTGAGCACGCGCGAGCTGTCAATGCAGATGAGCGCGAATGCACGGCGCTCGGCGCTGTCTGAGCCGCCGCCGGAGTTTTTGCCGCAGTACCAGTTATAGTTCAGCGCAGCCGCCGGAGACCAATAGAGCATGCCGCCCTTTTCGTTGCCGCTGACATAATAGGGCTTGAATGCGCCGTCGCCCGCGCCGGGTGTGGTGTAATCAATTGTTCCGAGCGGGTTTGTGCTCTCGCCCGTGGTTGTGCCGTTGCTCCAGGAATTGGCGGGGTCGGCAGTGATGTTGACGCCGTTCACGAAATAGCCGTCGGTCGGAGCGAAAACCTGGGTGTAGGAGTTGGAGACGCCGGACATAAACGTGCTTCTTGTGTGGACATACCAGCCCACGGGCATCGGAATGTTGCAGACATAGCTGCCGTCTGCATATGAATATGTTTTGGCTGCGAGAACATAGTCCACGCGGTACATGATGAAGTCACCTGCAGAGGAAGTGCCGCCCGTGACTCTGCCCGAGATTGTGTGCGTTTCGGGGTTGAAGCTGCTTGAAACCAGAACGGTGCCGTCTGCGGCAAGGGAGCTGTTCAGGCTGCTTGCGGTGAGGGTCGCCGAGGTGGTGCCCGCCGGAAGCTCAAGGCTGAAGGAGGTGTTGTAATCCACCATAGTCTTTGTGTGGTGGTTGAGAACCTGAGTCTGAATGTTTGTGCCGCAGGTCTGAGCTGCAACGGTGTTTTCGCCGGCAACATAGATGTAATCCGGGAAAGCCGTCGCCGTCGGGACAAACTCGCCGTTGCCGCCGGAAATGTTGTCGGTGTCCTTTTCAACAAGGTCAATATTTGTATGAAGCCTGTTCGCCGACGAGACAATCTCGTTTTCGGTGGCGTTTCCTTTGTAAAGAACCGCGATTGCCGCTTTGAAGGATGCGAGGTAGGAGGCATAGGTTGACATTTCCGCCTTTTCGGTGTCGATATCCGCCAGGCGGCAATAATTGACAAGCTGACGCAGAGCGGATTTGTCAACAACACTGAAGCGGACAAGAATCGGGGTGTAGGTGTAGTTCTGGTGAGGATAATCTCCGCCGGAGTTGTAGCTCGAATATGCCGCGCCGACGAGGGTGTATTCATCTCCGTCGGACGGAAGCGATGAGCCGACGATGCCGACAGAAGCCGTTTCTCCCCTGGAATAGCCGTTGAAGCCGATTATCTTGCTGCCCGCGGTGAGCGTTGAGGTCAGCCCTTCAACCGCGGTTGAGCCGTAGTTTTCGCTTGAGGGAACGAAGGAGGAATCGTAGTTGTCGACAATGTTTGCAGTTGCGTGGGTATAGTCCGAATCACCGGTGAAGAAGCCGACGGGACGGATGTAAATCGGAAGGCTGTTGTCGGTGTCGGTGTGGATGAAATATGTAAGCTTGAGGTTGAGGTCGTTAACACTGCGCACGGTGCTCTCGTCAACATAAACATTCGCAACGGGTGACTGGCCGGCCGTGCTGTTGCGCTTCCAGTGGCAGGTGGAAAGCGAACGCGTGGGTGAAAAATAGTTCAGCGCGTAGCGGTTGTCGCCCATTGAATTGAAGCCGGAGTCTGAGTTGGATGTGAAGTTGTAATAGCCGACTCTGTTGTCCCAGCTGCTGAAAGCCGTGCCGTTGAACGTGCCGCCGCCTGCGTATTCCGTGGAGGGGTCAATGCCGCTTATCCTGTCCCTCGATTCACCGTAGACGGTGTAAATCCCGTCCTTGATTCCGGAGAGAGTGACGACATACTGGTTCGAGCACCAGTTTTTGCTTTCGCCGTTGCGGTACTGTCTGGTGAAAATATAGTAGCCCGGGGCGGAGGATATGTTGTCAACGCAGGAAAACGCTTTTTTGATGTGCTGCGTGCCGCCGAGCATATAGGTCAGTGTGTATTCCAGCGGCTCGCCGACTGTGGCCGGGCCGCCCGTGATTGTTGCTGCGAAGGAGCCCTCAACGTTCTTTGTCACAACAAAGGTTACGCCCGAGGGAAGGGTGAGGTTGAAATCAGAAGCGCCCGGGAGGTCGAAGTCAATGTCGAGGTCCGCGGGAGAGAGGAGCTTTGTCTCCTGGTCGAGCAGATAGGTCTGGATGACGGAATCGTCCGCTGAAGCGAATTTCTGCTGAGCCACGCCGTTGCCGGAGGCACCCGCGTAAATGACCGGGGGAACGTTCACCGCACCGTCAAGGTCATTTTCGGTGCTGGAAACCGGCTCCGCCATGGAGAAAGAGGAGACTGTCTGGGTTTCGGAGGTGTAGGTTGCGTCCGGCTTGATTTCGATGATGCGGCAGCCGGCGTCGCCGTCGTTGTAAGAATTATAGGTTGCAGCCTTGCAGCCGCCGAGGGTTATGCCGTTGTCGTCCGTTCCGAGGAAGGAGTTCATATGGTCGTGCCCGAAGAACGCGCCCTTCATGTTGCCGGCGGACTGCCACGCCTGATAAAGCGTCAATCCGGAGGTGGAAAGGTGCGTGCCCGAGGTATAGTTGGATACAACGGGGGGGCAGGGGGATTCTCTCAGGCCGTATTCCGCCGTGTTCT
>CAZIMM010000001.1:121317-139249 GCA_964540415.1 uncultured Eubacteriales bacterium | reverse complement strand
CCGGCGGGTATTACCTCGTCGGAAACGCTTCTGGCCGTCCAGGTTTTGCCGCCGCCCGAATACTGCATGCCGGAGGTGACGTCCTCACTGGTGAGAAGGCCGGAGGTGTAGATGTCCGGCACGATGATGTGCTGGAACCATATGTTCGGCACAGAGCAGTTGTTGAGATAATAGTCAATCTGGTTGGTGTAGCAGTTGTCGTAATTGTCGTTGGAATCGTAGTCGCCGGAGTCCATGACAAAAACACGGAACAGGGCGTTTGCACCGTCCGACGAGTAAACATCGGAGAAGCCGTTGCCCACACCCTCAAGGTCGACCGCGCTGGCGTAGTTGTCGTGGTTTATCATCAGCCCGCCGCCGTAATCCTGGAAAAAGCCGTAAAGCTCGGTGCGGGAGGCATCAAGCACGCCCTCGGAATCGTGGTTGCCGAAGGTGACCATGAAGGGCACGTTTTTGCCGCTGAAGTTTGAATATTCAACGATGGGGGTCAGGAACTGCTTGATTGACTCTTTAACATTGTTCTTGCCGTCAAGAAAATCGTTGCAGTTGTTTTTAGTATTGTCACCCGTGAAAACAATGAGGTCGGGTGCATTTTGTTCAAGACATTTTCTGATGAGGCTGAGAGTTGTCGAGTCAACACTCTCGTCGTCTTGAATGTCCGCAAGCACCATGACAACGAATTTTTCATCGCTGTTTTCGGGATGGTTCGTGTTGAATCGGAGCTGCTCGGTGTAATATGCCGCGGATGAGGTGAGTGCCGTGAGCGGTGCCATGCCGAGCAGCATAAACGTTGCAATGAGCATGGACAGCAGCCTCAGTCCGAGACGACTTCCGGATTTGTTCATAATTTAGTTCTCCTTTTTACATAAATTTACAGGACTATTTAAACATAACAAAAAATCTTTGTCAAGCCAATTCAAGAATTCGGTATGTATATATAACTGAAACTTATAAGAATTCAGTTGAACTGAGGATATGCGGCATCGGTGAAAACCGTCGGCTGACTTTTGCTTTTTGCAATGAATTCGACGAACTTTCTTGTGCTGTCGGGATATTCATTGTGCCCGAGGTCGGAGAAAAACCAGGTGTATTCCGGGAACATACACGTTGACGCGTCAACAGCGTTGTCGGGCGAAAGATGGTTGTGTCCGCAATTCACCTTTTGAACATAACCGCTGCCGAGCGTCTTTCCGACGGGTGCGCTGACTGCTCCGCCGCTCGCGTGCACAAGGTCAATCATGTTGTCGCTGTTGCGGGAGGAGTTTTCGCCCAGCGGTATGGCGAAGCGTCCGTATTTGCACAGCACGGCAATTTTTGTTCCCCCTGCCGCGGCGGCGGACAGAAGTTTTTTTGCCTGCTGCTGGATGTTGTAATGATAATCGTCAATTCCCGCAACGAATGCTCGCGTCTGCAGGCCGTTGAACATCAGCTCCTTTGCCTGCGTGTAGCACTCGTCGGACACCATTGCCCAGATGCCCGGCATTGTGCCGAAAATTGTTTTCAGGGAGTTGTCGTAAACCGGGTCCCGAAGCCCGTCAACAACTTTTTCCGCAAGCCGGAAGAGCGGTTCAAGCGCTCCGCTGCGCTGAAGAAGGGAGAGCACGACGGTGAGCTTTTCGTTGCCGGAGGTTTTCAGCAGGTCGTTGACAAAGCCTGCGACGTTTGCACTCGAAAAAGTGATGTCCTTTGTGCAGACGGCATCCGCAATGCCCACACCCTGAAACGCCGGGCATCGGAGAACAAGGCTGTCAATGTCCTCGCTTCCGTATTCGCGCAGCAGGCAGAGGGTGACAATGTTGCCGAAGCTCTGCGGAGCGAGCACAACGCTGTCGTGCCCTGCGGCGGCCTTCACCTGCTCGATATAGTCGTGCAGCTCGTCGGCGGTGTCGCGCGGGTCGAGCCGCCAGTCGTACATAAAATAGTAGTAATTCCCGGAGGTATGCGTCGCCGGGTCGGGCGCGGGATTTTTGTCAATTGTGAGGCTTTGCAGGGAGTCGCCGTTTGCATTGCAGGCAATCGGCATAAGCAGGTTGTTGACTGCAGCGCACAGGCTGTCGGCAAAGGCAGACCTGTTCTGCGTAAAAATGTATTTAATCAGAGGAACAACAAGATTTTTCAGCTCGCTCACAATCGCATCCTGCGCGGGCGGAAAAACCTGCACTCCGTCACTGTCATAAAGCGGTGACGAATTCACCCCGGCAACCTCCACAATCGGCAGGGTGCCGCAGGTGCATTCCCGCTTCAGTGCGGAAGCGGGAAAAATGCTCACCGCAGCCAGACAAAGGCAGACGGCGGCACAGAAAATCCGTCTTTTCATTTTGAGTCCTCCAGAATTTTTTTCACCGCTTCAAGCGCCTGCAAATCGTCTTTGAGCGGAGAGAATTCCAGTCCGAGAAAGCCGCTGTAGCCTGTTGAGGCAATGGCGGCAAAAACATTTTTATAGTTGATTTCACCCGTGCCCGGCTCGTGTCTGCCGGGATTGTCCGCAATGTGAAAATGCCCGATGAGCTCTGCATTTTGGGTGATGTTTGTTATCAGGTCGCCCTCGGTTATCTGCTGGTGGTAAACGTCGAACAGCAGCTTGACATTTGGGCTTGCAACCTCGCGCAGTATGGAAAACGCCTCCGCGCTCGACGGCAGAAAATAGCCCTTGTGATCTCTCTTTGTGTTCAGCGGTTCAAGCACGGCGGTGACTCCCGCTTCCTCAAAAAGCTTTGCGGAAGCTGAAAGGGAGCGCACAAGGTTTTCACGCTGCCTGCCGACGGGCAGGTCGTCCCGGAGCTGCCCCGTTGTGACAATCAGCCTCCCGACCCCGAGCGCCCGCGCCTCCTCAAGCGATTCCGCGACAACCTCGGCAAAAATTTCCGGGCTGTCGTCACACAGCAGAGCGCTGCGCGAATAGCTTTCGGCAAGACGACTGTTTCTTGTTGAAACGCACATTGCACTCAGGCTCACTCCGCTTTCGTCAACGGCGTTTTTCAATTCCTCCGTGCTCCGCCCGGCAAAGCTCCAGATTTCCGCGGCGTTGAGACCGGCGGCGGCGACGGCTTTGAGCCGTTCCGAAAAATCAAGAATGCGGAACAGCATTTCAACGCAAACCGAAAGAACATTCATTTGAGTAAACCTCCGAACATTTTCGAATTTGAATTTATCTTAGCACATACAAATGTGAATTTCAAGCGATATTCACGTTTTATTTAAATTTGCAAGACTCTTTTTGGTTGAAATTGACGAAAAAATATGCTATAGTTAATATAAATAATGTACTTGGGGGTGGATAAATGAGCACGGCAGTGGACAGCAAGGCATTGGAAAATGAAGTGACAAAGGTCATCGACAGTGTAACCGGTGAAGAGGTTTCCATTGTTTACCAAAACAGACGTTATGTCGGAACAAAGGAAACCGTGGCTTACATTCTGAACGATGTTTCGGCAAGCTTCAACATCGGCAAATACAGCGACAGATTCGTTTACGACGTTCTTCTCATCGACTTCCGCTTTCTTGCGATTCTCCGTTCGATAGGCGGAATATGGGATGTTATCAACGACACCTTTATCGGCGTCATCGTTGACAGAACGCGCACGCGCTTCGGCAAGTTCAGGCCGTACCTTCTGCTCATGTGCGCTCCGCTGACTTTAATCGGAATGTTCTATTGGTTTCTGCCGCTGGTTTTCTCCGGCACGGGAGCGGACTATGTTCCGAAGTTTATTGCATATTTTGTCTTCAACATAATAACCGAAACCGCAGGCACGTTCACGGGCATGGCTTCAACCGGACTCCTTGCCACAATCACGCCCAACCCGGTTGACAGAACGCGGCTGATAACCGAGGCGAACCTTTTGTCCGGCTTTGTTGAAAAAGCGCCGGAAATTCTGATGGGTCTGTTCATCGACCTTGTGAATAACGGCATCGTGAAATGGTCGATGCGCCGGCTTTACATATCAATGGGACTTTTAACCGCGGTTGTCTCGTCCTCAATGTCGATTTTCTTCTATTTTGTGTCGCGCGAGCGTGTCATGCAGTCAATCGAACGTCCCAGCATTCTGAAGGGGCTCAAATCAATCATCAACAACAAGCCACTGCTTCTCATCACCCTCTCGTCCTTCCTCAGCGCTTTCTCTGTTTCCACCAGCAGAACAAACTACTATATCGACGTGCTCGGCAGCGCCTCAATCAGCACGATTGTCGGCATTCCCGGCGCGCTGATTTCCCCGAGCAGCTATGCAATTGTTCCATGGGCGAGAAAACGTTTTTCAACAAGGTCAATCTGGATTTATGAGGATCTGCACACCGACATGTGCTGGCTGGGCACTTTCGTCATCGGTCTGATAAACAAGAATTACCTCAAGCGCAAGGTTATGATTCCGGTGCTGATGGTTGAGGAAAGCCTCGAAATGCTGGTTTTCGGCTTGCGCAGGGTTATTCCCACCGAGCTTTACAACGAGGCTATGGACTATTGCGAATGGAAAAACGGTTACCGCACCGAGGCAATGACAGGCGTCGCCCGCGGAATGATTCTCAAACTGCAGAACATTGTCATGTCAACTGTCAACAGCATAGTAATGAAGCAAATCGGTTATGTTCAGGGCAAAACCATCGGCACACAGCAGGAAAACACAAAGTTCTGGCTTTTTGCTTTGAGCATCGGCCTGCCGACAATTACGAGCGCCCTGGGCATTGTTCCGAAGTTTTTCTACAACCTCACCGGCAAAAAGCGCGACAAAATGTATGAGGAGCTGTTTGCACGGCGAGATGCGATTGCGTCGTTCGCAAACGATGCCACCGCCGAGGAGCTTGCGGAAATTGGAAGATTGCAGATGTCCGGCGATTTCCTCAGCGACACCAAACTTTAAATTCACAGATATAAAATTTTTAAATATTTTTGAACCGCACGTTGTCACGCGTGCGGTTTTCTGATATAATAACACTGAATATGCCGTCCGGCAGCTTGTCCTGCCGCACCGGAAACGGAGGACTGTTTACGATTGACTATGTAATTATCGCTTTGCTCGCGGTGTGCATTGTGCTTTTGATTGTTTTGCTCACAAAAAAATCCGCCGGAGGCGGCACGGGGGAAATCAGGGAAAGCCTCGCCGTAACCCGTCAGCTGCTTGAGCAAAACACAAGATTCGCTGCGGACGAGTTCGAGCGCAGCAGGCGTGAAAGCGCGAGAGTTCAGGGCGAAATGCGGCAGGAAACGACCGTTGCTCTGGGCGAAATGACAAAGAAGCTCGAGGAGATGCGCACGGCAAACTTCGAGCACCAGAAGCAGCTCACCGCGGCGCTCAGCTCATCGCTCGACACAATCCGCACCAACAACACCGAGCAGAACGAAAGGCTCAGCCGCGCTGTGTCCGACTCAATGGCGAAAATGCAGGAAAGCAACGAAAAGCGGCTTGACCTGATGCGCCAGACGGTGGATGAAAAGCTCAACGCCACACTTGCGGCGAGACTCGATTCCTCTTTCAAAACCGTGTCGGAGCAGCTCGAAAACGTCAACAAGTCGCTGGGCGAAATGAAGGAGCTTTCCGGCAACGTCACCGGCAACATCAACGCACTGAACCGCGTTCTGACAAACGTCAAGGCGCGCGGAACCTGGGCGGAGGTTCAGCTCGAGGGCATTCTCGACCAGACGATTCCGCTCATGTACGTCAAAAACTTTGCTCCGGGCGACGGTGCCGAGCGCGTTGAGTTTGCAATCAAGATTCCCTCCGGAGAGGACTCCTCGCGCATAACATATCTTCCCGTTGATTCAAAGTTCCCGCTGGAGGACTATTCCCGTCTGTGCGATGCCGCCGACAGAGCGGATGCCGAAGGGGTGAAGAATGCCCGGTCAGAGCTTGACAGGAGGATACTTTCCGAGGCAAGGGCTATATCCAAATACATCAATCCTCCCGTGACAACTCCTTACGCAATAATGTACCTTGCAACCGAGGGGCTTTACGCGGAAACCGTCGCGCGTCCGGGACTTCCCGAAAAAATCCAGAGCGAGTTCAGCGTGATGCTCGCGGGTCCCACCACGATAACCGCCCTGCTCACCTCTCTTTCAATGGGCTTCAAGGCTGTTGCCATCAACGAAAAGGCAAACGAGGTGCGCCGTCTGCTCTCCGCCGCCCGCGCGCAGTATGACAAGTTCGGCACGGTGCTCGAAAAGGCGCGCAAAAAAATCGACGAGGCGGGCAGCGCCCTGAGCGAGGCGCAGGACAGAAACAGATTGATCACAAAAAAACTCAAATCAGTTGAAGAAATATCTCCCGATGCCGCCGAACAGGTTTTGGGCGACGGGGAAACAGATTAAAGGAGGAACACTATGAAGTATCAGAAAATCATCGACAGTCTCACACTTGAGGAGAAGGCGGGGCTTTGCTCCGGCAAGGATTTCTGGCATCTCAAAAGCGTTGAGAGGCTCGGTTTGGGCGAGATAATGGTCTGCGACGGCCCGCACGGCCTGCGCAAGCAGAATCCGCAGGGGAACGACATCGGCCTCGGCAACAGTGTGCCCGCAGTCTGCTTCCCGACCGCCGCCACAACCGCCTGCTCCTGGGACAGAGAGCTGCTCGGCGAAATGGGCAGGGGTCTGGCGCAGGAATGTCTTGCTGAAAAGGTTTCCGTGGTTCTCGGCCCCGGTGCGAACATGAAGCGCTCCCCGCTGTGCGGCAGAAACTTTGAATATTTTTCCGAGGATCCGTATCTTGCGGGCGAAATGGCAACGGCGTTCATCAACGGCGTTCAGTCAAAGGGCGTGGGCACCTCCCTCAAGCATTATGCGGTCAACAGCCAGGAGGCACGCCGCATGACGATTGATGCTGTGGCGGACGAACGCACACTGCGCGAAATATATCTGCCCGCGTTTGAAACGGCTGTCAAAAACGCGAAGCCGTGGACGGTGATGTGCGCCTACAACAGGCTCAACGGCGAATACTGCTCCGAGAATGACTGGCTGCAAAACAAGGTTCTGCGCGACGAGTGGGGTTATGACGGTGTTGTTGTGAGCGACTGGGGCGCTGTCAACGAGCGCGTGAAGGGGCTTGCAAACGGAAACGACCTTGAAATGCCCTCCTCCGGAGATTACAACGATTCCAAAATTGTCGAGGCGGTTATCCGCGGCGAGCTTGACGAAAAACTGCTTGACAAGGCTGTTGACAGGCTCATCGACCTGATTTTCAAGTCGCAGAAGACCCTGCGCGACAGCTACACCGTCGACCTTGAAGCAAATCACGCTCTGGCAAGAAAAATTGCCGGGCAGTCGATTGTTTTGCTCAAGAACGAGGACGGCATTCTTCCGCTGAAAAAGGATGCAAAGGTTGCAGTCATCGGCAGAATGGCGAAGGAGCCGCGCTATCAGGGCGCAGGCAGCTCGCTCATCAATCCCACAAAAATGGACTGCGCTCTCAAAGAGCTGCGCACTCTCGGAGTGGATACAATATATGCCGACGGTTATTCATATTCAAAAAAATCAGTTGAGGTTGTTTTGATTGATGAAGCAGTCAACGCCGCGAAAAAAGCGGATGTCGTGCTGCTGTTTGCCGGCCTCCCCGCAGAGTATGAGGCGGAGGGTTATGACCGCGCCCACATGAAGATGCCGGAGAACCAGCTTCGTCTGATTGACACGATTGCAAAGGCAAACCCAAACTGCGTTGTTGTGCTTTCGGGCGGCTCGCCGGTTGAAATGCCCTGGCTGGGCAGCGTCAAGGGACTGCTCAACGGCTATCTCGGCGGTCAAGCGGGCGGCAGCGCTGTTGCCGATGTGCTCACCGGTGCCGTGAACCCCTCGGGCAAGCTTGCGGAAACCTATCCGCTTTGCCTTGAGGATACCCCGTGCCTGAACAATTTCCCCGGCAATCAGAAAACCGTTGAATACCGCGAGAGCATCTATATCGGCTACCGCTATTATGACAAGGCGGCAAAGGCTGTTGCGTACCCGTTCGGACACGGCCTGTCCTACACCTCCTTCAAATATTCCGCGCTCAAGCTTTCGGCAAAAAAGCTCAGGGACGACGGCGAGCTGACGGTTTCCTTCAAGGTCAAAAACACCGGCAAGATTGCGGGCAGCGAAACGGCGCAGCTCTATGTGCGCGACGTTGAATCCACCGCCTTCCGCCCCGAAAAGGAGCTGAAGGGCTTTGAGAAGCTTCATCTTGAGCCGGGAGAGGAAAAGACGGTTGAAATCACTCTGTGCAAGCGCGCGTTCGCTTTCTATAACACCGCAATTGCCGACTGGCACGTCGAAAGCGGCGAGTTTGAAATTCTCGTCGGCGCGTCGAGCCGCGACATCCTGCTCAGTGCCCGCGTTACGGTTGAATCAACCGCACCCGACGCTCCGATTCCGGATTTGCGCGCGACTGCTCCGAGCTACTACAGCGGCGATGTTCAGAACGTCCCCGATTCCGAGTTTGAAGCGTTGATAGGCAGACCAATTCCTCCCGTGAGGCGTGACCCGCACACTCCGCTCGGGCTTGCAAACAATCTTGAGGACGCAACGGACACCGTCTGGGGCAGGAGGATTGTTTCTCTGGTCAATAAGGCCGTTCACATCGCCCTCAAGGACGACCCGAATGCCGGAATGATGGAGGCGATGGTCACACAGGTTCCGATACGCAATTTTGTTTCAATGAGCATGGGCGTATTCTCATATGACATGGCGATGGGTCTGCTCCGGATTCTCAACGGACAAAAGAAAATGCAGGGGCTCGGAATGATTCTTGCAGGGATTCCGAACGCGCTTGCGGGGCTTAAAAACCTGCTTCACTCAATCTGATTATCTCTTTTGCCCTAAAAAAGCGGAATTTCCCTCATGAATTTTGGAAGATCAATAATTGCAAAAATTTTCCGGATACTGTATAATGGTGATGAAAACAAAGCGAAATATGACGCTTTGCCGAAAGGAGAAATTCATATGGATAAACTTACAGCAAACAAAAGCGTTCTTGCCTGGATTGAGGATAAGGTCGCTCTTGTCAAGCCCGACAAAATCGTCTGGATTGACGGCAGCAAAGAGCAGATTGAGGCGCTCAGAGCCGAGGCTTGCTCAACAGGTGAAATGATAAAGCTCAACGAGGAAAAGCTCCCCGATTGCTATCTGCACCGCACAGCGGTCAACGACGTTGCAAGAGTTGAGGGACGCACTTTCATCTGCGCCCCCACAAAGGAAGAGGCAGGCCCCACAAACAACTGGATGGATCCCGCCGAAGCATATAAAATGCTTTATGACATTGCCCGCGATTCCTACAAGGGCAGAACAATGTATGTCATCCCCTATTCAATGGGCCCTGTCGGCTCACGCTTTTCAAAGGTCGGCATTGAGCTGACGGATTCAATTTATGTTGTTCTTAATATGGCAATCATGACAAGGGTCGGCAAGGCTGTTCTCGATTTTCTCGGCGACTCAGATGACTGGGTGCGCGGCCTGCACTGCAAGTGCCAGATAGATGAAGAAAAGCGTTACATCTGCCAGTTCCCGCAGGACAACACCATCATCTCGGTGAACTCCGGTTACGGCGGAAACGTGCTCCTCGGCAAAAAGTGCTTCGCGCTTCGCATCGCCTCTTATCAGGGACGCAACGAGGGCTGGCAGGCAGAGCATATGCTCATCCTCGGGCTTCAGAATCCCAAGGGAGAAATCAAATATATCTGCGCTGCTTTCCCGTCGGCCTGCGGCAAAACAAATCTTGCCATGCTCATTCCTCCCGAGGGATATTACAAAAAGGGCTACCGTGTGTGGTGTGTCGGCGATGATATTTCCTGGATCAGGAAGGGCGCGGACGGCAGACTGTACGCAATCAATCCCGAAAACGGCTTCTTCGGCGTTGCTCCCGGAACAAATGAAAAATCCAACCCCAACGCTCTCGCTTCAACGCGCAGGGGCACAATATTCACAAACGTCGCGCACAACCTTGACGACAACACGGTCTGGTGGGAGGGTCTCGACAAGAACCCGCCGACAAACGCCGTGGAGTGGAAGGGCAACCCCTGGAACGGCAAGGAGAGCACCGAAAAGGGCGCTCATCCCAACAGCCGCTTCACAGCTCCCGCAGTCAACTGCCCGTGCATCAGCTCCGAGTTTGAAAATCCGCAGGGCGTTCCGGTTTCCGCGTTTGTGTTCGGCGGCCGCCGCGCAAAGCTCGCACCGCTGGTTTACCAGTCAACCGATTGGAACAACGGCGTGTTTGTCGGCTCGATAATGGCCTCCGAAACCACGGCTGCAGCCGCCGGCGCAGTGGGCGTTGTCCGCCGCGACCCGATGGCGATGCTTCCCTTCTGCGGCTACAACATGGCGGATTACTGGCAGCACTGGATTGACATCGGTGCAGGACTCGACCCCGAAAAAGCTCCGAAAATTTTCAACGTCAACTGGTTCCGTAAGGACGACGACGGAAACTTCATGTGGCCCGGATTCGGCGACAATCTTCGCGTGCTCGATTGGATTATCGACCGCTGTGAGGGTAAGGTCGGCGCGGTTGAAACCGCAATCGGCTATGTTCCCAAGCCCGAGGACATCAATCTCGAGGGCATTGAGGACGAGGTAACACTCGACTCTCTTTCCGCCATGCTCGATGTTGACAAGGAGCTTTGGAACAACGAGACCGCCGGCATCGAGGAGTTCTACTCCAAGTTCGGCGACAGGCTTCCCGAGGTTCTCAGAGAAGAAATTGATGCTCTCAAGGCAAGGCTTGCCGAATAATTTTTGAAAGGTCAGCGGTACGGCGCGGCGTTAAAGCGCCTGCATCGTACCGCGCGTTTTATTATGAAAGAAAAAATAAATGTTGCGGTTATCGGCTGTGGCTGCATTGCGAATTCGGCGCATATTCCGGCTTATCTCGATTCCCCGAACTGCGAAATCAAGTGGTTTTGCGACATCATCCCCGAAAGGGCGGATGCCGCTGTTAAGAAGTACGGCTGCGGCAGGGCGGTTTACGATTATCATGAGATTCTCGACGACCCGGAGCTCGATTCCGTTTCCGTGTGCACCCACAATGATATGCACTCGGTGATTTCGATTGATTTCATGAAGCACGGCAAGGACGTTCTCTGCGAAAAGCCCGCGGCAAGGATACTCTCCGAGGCGCTCGAAATGCAGAAGGTGTCATACGAAACCGGACGCATTCTTTCAATCGGCGTCTGCAACAGGTACAGCAACGCCGTCAACAAAATTAAGCAGCTCATTGACGACGGCGAGCTGGGCGAGGTTTACCATGTCTATGCAAGCTTCAGGGCGCACAGGTCAATTCCCGGCCTCGGCGGAGATTTCACCAAAAAGGCAGTTTCCGGCGGCGGTTCTCTGATTGACTGGGGCGTGCATTACATTGACCTGATTATGTATTGCTGCTCCGAGCCGAAGCCACTGACGGCAAGCGGCGAGGCATTCTGCAAGCTCGGTGTGAACATGAAGGATTACACATACACCGGTATGTGGGCGAAGGACACCTCCGATGTTGAAAACGGAACCTACGATGTTGATGATTCCGTCACCGGCATCGTCAGAACGGACGGTCCCGTAATCAGCTTCACCGGTGCGTGGGCGCAGAACATCGGTGTCAGCGACACTTTCATTGATTTTATGGGCGACAAGGGCGGAGTCAGGCTGGAGTACGGCGAAAGCTTTGTGCTCTATTCTGTCAAGAACGGTATGCTGACCGAAACAGTTCCCACCTTCAACTCAAACGGAATTCATCACGACGAGGTCTGCGACTTTGTTGAGTGCGTCAAGCGCGGCGTTCGCAACAGGAATGATATTTCAAACGCGGTCGCAACTTCAAAAATTATGCAGGCGATTTACGATTCCTCCGAGGCGCACAGGGAAATGACCATTGACTGACGCTGCAGGTTGAGAACGCAATAGGTGAAAAATGCAGGGACTGCCGCAGACTTTTAAAGTCACGACAGTCCCATTATTTTGTCGAAATGTACAGTCCCTTTGACGCAATCAGGAGTTGAGAGTTTTTTCGCTCACGGGGACAAGCTGTGCGGAGGAGCCGGAGTCGGACTGACGGAAAATCTGATCCTTGCTCGGACAGTACATTTTCATTGTTCCCTTTTTTGCGCCTGCCATAATTACCTCGAGCTGCGAAATTGCGGGAATGACAAGCGGAATCAGCAGGTTGTGTGAGACGTGATTCCAGGTTGAAAACGAGAAAAAAGCGCAGTTGAAATACAAGTCCCAATAGTTCAAATAATGTGCAATGTAGTCACTCAGGTCGTCAAGCTCGCTTTGCGTCAGCCCCTTTGTGACAACCCAGTGATTGCCCGCGTTGTTGTCCCTGTTTTCGCGGTAGGCTTCCAGATTGTAGTACAGTCCCCAGCCGTCGGAGACGGAGAAGGAAAATGAACCGATGGAAACACCCTGATCAACCGGCACATCATATAAGCCGACTCTCTGAATCTTATCGGACAGATTTTCCACATAAATCCAGGTGTGACCGGAAACGGGAAAGGTATAGATGCACGAGCAGAGTGAAACTGTCGCAACGACATTTTCGCTGTTGTCTGCGGACGATGCTTTGCCTGCGAAAGCAACAGGGGTGAGCGAAAAAGCCAACACGATTGCAAGCACAAAAGCGATGAGTTTTGAAAAATGTTTCAATGTTCTTCCTCGTTTATCTCCGTTTATATAGAACATAATAACATATCATAATTGAATTTTCAAGAATAACTCCTACGAAAAGAGAGATGAAAAGAGAGATGTCCAAAACTGTCGACTCTGTTCATCCGGAACTTTTGCCTCCGGAGCAATGAGCCGGGCAGCCACGCGGCAACCCGCTTTAAAACACAAAAAACTCTTTGTTTCTTGAAAAATTTCCCACAGAGAAGCACGCTCGACGGGCAAAAAATGTTCACAAAAATTGACAATTTTTGCAGTGGAAAGAGCTGAATATATTTCTTGCGCTTACAGATAATAACTCCGAACACAAAATACAAACGGAGGAAATTAGATGAAAGCAACAGGAATTGTCAGACGAATTGACGACCTCGGTCGTGTTGTCATACCGAAAGAAATCAGAAGAACCATGCGCATCCGCGAGGGTGATCCGCTGGAGATTTACACTGCTGCGGACGGTGAAGTGATATTCAAAAAATATTCGCCCATCGGTGAGCTGTCTCCGATAACGGGTCAGTATGCCGAGGTGCTGCACAGGGGCACGAATATGCCGGTTCTGATTTGCGACCGCGACAGAGTGATTGCAGCCGCAGGCATTTCGAAAAAAGAGGTTATGGAAAAGTCAATAAGCAGTGAGCTTGAGGAGCTGATTGAAAAGCGTGCAAGCTTCACGGGAACAGAGGGCGAAGTGCTCGAACCTCTTGACGGGATGCAGTTCCGCGCGTCAATTGCCTTTCCGATTATCGGAGCAGGCGACGTTTCCGGCGCGGTTGTTTTGCTCATGGGCGAGCAGCAGCAAAAGCCGTCACAAACTGAAATCAAGCTCGTGCAGGTTGCCGCCTCATTCCTCGGACGGCAGATGGAGGAGTAATCCGGACTGCGATAGATAATTAAGGAAAAAATCGTTATAACCGTTCGTCGGCGCGGTTACAGCGATTTTTTTGCGCCGATTTCCGGGAAAAGAGCATTTTTGCCCCCTGCACTGCTGTGTACCGCTGTATTCCTATATATTATTTACATTCTATTACACTCCTGACGCGGTGCAAACCACAATATATGGACATGCTTGACGCTTCAAGCCATATTCTGAAAAAATAACCGTGAAAATTGCGCTGCAGAGCGAAAAAATCCAAAAAAAAGCTTGCATTTCATCTTGAACTGTGATATTATATCCGAGCGTGTTATGTGAGATAATGCGCAGATATGCGTTGATGTGAGAGGTGGCTGCCCTCAGAGGCAGGGAATTTTCACGGAGTATGTCCAATTTGAAATTGGGCGGCAGATTACAATGTCACTCAAAACGGGGCGATTTTCGCACCGCTCGGGTGATTGTGCGCTTTTTGACCTGTGGGTCGAAGCACCAATGCCGGAAATGCCAACAGCAGTTTCCGGTATAAAAATGCGAAGGGTGGAAACGCCCGGCACGGTGTGGAAAAAAGCGGCGCCCGCAAAAAAATCAGGAGGCGTAACAATGGCAGTCAAGAACAAAATCCGCATCAGACTCAAGAGCTACGACCACAGCCAGGTTGACAAGGCTGCGGAGCAGATTGTAGCAACAGCAAGGCGCACAAACGCTCAGGTGTCCGGTCCGGTCCCGCTCCCCACGGAGAAGGAGATCGTAACGGTCCTTCGTGCTGTTCACAAGTACAAGGATTCCCGCGAGCAGTTTGAGCAGCGCACACACAAAAGGCTTATCGACATTATCAGACCCTCAAACAAGACCGTTGAGGCACTGACAAGTCTTGAGCTTCCGGCAGGCGTCGAAATCGAGATCAAGCTCTGATTCGCGCCCACTGGTCACGTTGGCGCATACAAAAATTATTATGCGCTAACCAATAACCTGTAAGGAGGAAATATACGCATGAAAAAGGGTCTAATCGGCAAAAAAATCGGCATGACCCAAATCTTCAACGAAAAGGGAAAGGTCATCCCCGTAACAGTAGTTGAAGCAGGTCCGTGCCCCGTGGTTTTCAAGAAGACCGCGGAAAAAGACGGTTATGAGGCCGTCCAGATCGGCTTTCAGGACATGAAAGCACAGAAGGTTACCAAGCCCCTCAAGAAGCACTTTGAAAAAGCAGACGTTGCCCCCAAAAAGGTTCTGCGCGAGTTCAAGCTTGACGATTGCTCAGCTCTGAACATCGGCGAAATCCTCAAGGCTGACGTTTTCGAGGTCGGCGAGTCGGTTGACGTTGTCGGCACAAGCAAGGGCAAGGGAACCGCAGGAGCCATCAAGAGATGGAACTTCTCAAGGCTCAAGGAATCACACGGCACAGGTCCCGTCGCAAGACACGCCGGCTCACTCGGCGCGTGCAGCGATCCCTCAAGGGTTTACAAGGGAAAGAAGCTCGCCGGTCATCTCGGCAGCGAGCGCGTAACCGTGCAGAATCTCACAGTTGTTAAAGTTGACGCTGAAAACAACCTCATCGCAATCAAGGGCGCAATCCCCGGCCCCAAGGGCAGCATCGTGATGATTAAGGACAGCGTCAAGAAAGCATAAGAAAGGAGAGTTGAACTAAATGCCTAACGTATCAGTATTTGATGTCAGCGGAAACAAGGTTTCCGATATCGAGCTTGCAGAGAGCATTTTTGCCATTGAGCCGAACGTGTCGGCTATGCATCTCGTAGTTGTCAACTATCTGGCAAATCAGCGTCAGGGTACTCAGTCTACTCTCACGCGCGGCCAGGTCAGCGGCGGCGGCAGGAAGCCCTGGAAACAGAAGGGCTCCGGTCGTGCAAGGCAGGGCTCCACAAGGTCTCCGCAGTGGTATCACGGCGGTATCTCCCACGGTCCCAAGCCTCGCGAATACGGCTTCTCAATCAACAAGAAGGTCAGAAGGCTTGCAATGAAGTCCGCTCTGTCCTCAAAGGTTTCCGAGGGTGAGCTTACGGTCCTCGACAGCTTCAAGCTTGAGGCTATCAAGACAAAGGAAGTTGTCAAGGTTCTCAACGCACTCGAAACCGGCAAAAAGACACTTATCGTTCTCCCCGAGAAGGATGACGTGATCTACAGAAGCGCACGCAACATCGCAGGCGTCAAGGTTACGCTTGTGAACACACTGAATGTTTATGACATCCTCAATTGCGACACAATGCTCGTGCTCAAGGATGCCGTTGCGAAGATCGAGGAGGTGTACGCATGAGCAAGGCAGCACAGGATATTATTATCCGCCCGATCATCACAGAAGAAAGCATGGACGGAACGGCGATGAGGAAGTACACCTTTGAAGTCGCCAAGGACGCAAACAAAATCGAAATCAAAAAGGCTTGCGAAAAGCTTTTCGGAGTTCAGGTTGAAAGCGTCAACACCGTCAACTGCCGCGGAAAGCTCCGCAGATACGGCCGCTACGAGGGCTACACCTCAGCGTGGAAAAAGGCTGTTATCACCTTGACAGAGAGTTCAAAAACAATCGAATTCTTTGACGGCTTAATGTAATCAATCAAATAATCCGGCGGTAAGGTATGGAGCACGACACTCCGCAAAGCCGCTTTAGGGAGAGTGAAAGTTATGTCGATAAAGGTCTATAACCCGACAACAAACGCAAGACGTAACATGTCGGTTACAGATTACTCCGGGCTTTCAAAGGTTGAGCCGAAGAGAAGCCTTCTCGAACCGCTCAACAAGAAGTCCGGCCGCAACAACTACGGCAGAATCACCGTTCGCCACAGGGGCGGCGGAAACCGCAGAAAGTACCGCATCATTGACTTCAAGAGAGACAAGGCAGACGTCGAGGCGACGGTCGCTTCCATTGAATACGACCCCAACCGTTCTGCTCACATCGCACTGCTTGAGTATGCGGACGGCGAGTGCAGATACATCCTCGCTCCGTCAGAGCTGAAGGTCGGCGACACTGTTGTTTCCGGCGAAACGGCTGACATCAAGGCGGGCAACGCACTTCCGCTTGTCAACATTCCCGTGGGCACAATCATCCACAACGTTGAGCTTTATCCCGGCAGAGGCGGACAGCTCGCAAGAGCAGCCGGCAACGCCGCACAGCTCATGGCAAAGGAAGGGGCATACGCCCTGCTTCGTCTGCCGTCGGGCGAGCTGCGCAACGTTTCGTCGTCATGCATGGCGACAATAGGTCAGGTCGGAAATCTTGACCATGAAAACGTGAAGCTCGGCAAGGCCGGCAGAACACGCAACATGGGCTGGCGTCCGACAGTCAGAGGCTCCGTTATGAACCCCTGTGATCACCCGCACGGCGGCGGCGAGGGCAAATCGCCCATCGGTCGTCCCGGCCCGGTCACTCCGTGGGGCAAGCCGGCGCTCGGTCTGAAGACCAGAGCTCACAAGAAAGCGTCAGACAAGCTTATTGTCAAGCGCCGCAACGGCAAGTAAGTTGATGAAAGGAGCTATTAATAATGGGTAGAAGCGTTAAAAAAGGACCTTTTGTTCAACCGAAGCTTCTCGAGAGAGTTCAGGCAATGAACAATTCGGGCAAAAAAGAAGTCCTTAAAACATGGAGCCGCAGCTCCACAATATTCCCCGATTTTGTCGGTCACACCTTCGCCGTACACGACGGCCGCAAGCACGTTCCGGTGTATGTCACCGAGGATATGGTCGGCCACAAGCTCGGCGAGTTCGCTCCCACAAGGACATTCAGAGGTCATGCGGGATCAAAAACATCTAATGCAGGCAAATAAGGCCGAAAGGAGTGTGTAACTTATGCAGGCAACCGCAAAGGCAACCTATGTTCGCATAGCGCCCCGCAAAGTCCAGATCGTTCTTGATCTGATAAGGAATCAGCCGGCTGAAAAGGCCGCCGCTATTCTCAGGCACACGCCTAAGGCAGCGTGCGAGCCGGTCGGCAAGCTGCTTCACGCAGCAATGTCGAATGCGGAAAACAATCACGACATGGACGTAAGCAAGCTCTTCGTTGCAAAATGCACCGTGAGCCAGGGCCCCACCCTTAAGCGTATCCGCCCCAGGGCACAGGGCAGAGCTTACAGAATCAACAAAAAATCCTCGCACATCACAATTGTGCTTGAGGAAAAGGAATAAGAGAGGAGGAGGTTTTAACATGGGACAGAAAATCAATCCGACAGGTCTGAGGATCGGCGTTATCAAGGATTGGGAGTCGCGCTGGTATGCGGGCGCCAACACCTTCGGCGATACTCTCGTTGAGGATTACAATCTCCGCGAGTACCTCTTCAAGGCTCTTGCTCCGGCAGGCGTATCCAAGGTTGAAATCGAGCGCGACCCCAAGCGCGTCCGCATCAACATCTCCTGCATGAAGCCCGGTATTGTTATCGGCAGGCAAGGTTCCGAGATCGAAAGACTCAAGAAGATTTGCGAGAAAAAACTTTCCGGCGACAAGGATGTTTACATCAACATCG
>CAZIMM010000001.1:112629-121307 GCA_964540415.1 uncultured Eubacteriales bacterium | reverse complement strand
ACGCACAGCTCGTCGCCGAGGGAATCGCGGCTCAGCTCGAAAAGCGTGTCTCTTTCCGCCGCGCACTCAAGCAGTCCATCGGACGCACAATGAAGGCTGGCGCAAGAGGAATCAAAACTCAGGTTTCCGGCCGTCTGGGCGGTGCTGAGATTGCGCGTACAGAGCACTATCACGAGGGTACAATCCCTCTGCAGACCATCCGTGCCGACATCGACTACGGCTTTGCCGAGGCAAAGACAACCTACGGCCGCATCGGCGTCAAGGTCTGGATCTATAAGGGCGAAATCCTGCACGACGCAAGGAAGCCCAAAAAAATCGAAGGAGGGGAGAAATAATGCTGCTGCCTAAGCGTGTAAAGTATCGCCGTGTCCACAGAGGACGCATGACCGGTAAGGCCCTCAGAGGCAACAAGGTCAACTACGGCGACTACGGTCTCGCGGCTCTCGAGCCGGCATGGATAACCTCCAATCAGATTGAAGCAGCCCGTATCGCCATGACGCGTTCAATCAAGCGCGGCGGTCAGGTCTGGATAAAGATTTTCCCCGACAAGCCCGTCACGGAAAAGCCCGCCGAGACCCGCATGGGTTCCGGTAAAGGTTCGCCCGAGTATT
Source organism: uncultured Eubacteriales bacterium (assembly GCA_964540415.1). Lineage (GTDB taxonomy): Bacteria > Bacillota > Clostridia > Oscillospirales > Acutalibacteraceae > CAZIMM01. The sequence continues at coordinate 120,696 of CAZIMM010000001.1, read as the reverse complement.
GGGTAGCGGTTGTCAAGCCCGGCAGAGTCATGTTTGAAATCGCCGGTGTTGAAAAGGAGCTGGCTCAGGAAGCTATGCGCCTTGCCGCGAACAAGCTGCCGATCAAGTGCAAATTTGTATCTAAGGAAGAAACGGATGGTGAGCAAGAATGAAAGCCAGTGAAATCAGGAAGCTTTCCGCACAGGAGCTGGATGCTAAGCTGCTTGAGCTGAAAGACGAGCTGTTTAAACTGCGCTTCCAGCAAGCCGTTAATCAGCTCGATAACCCAATGCGTATCAGTGCCGTCAAGAAGGACATCGCCAGGATCAAAACAGTCCGCCGCGATATTGAACTTCACGGCACCGACGCGTGAGGAAAGGGAGGCCAAGTGCAATGAGCGAAAGAAACCTCAGAAAAACCCGCGTGGGCGTTGTTTCCAGCAACAAGATGGATAAGACTGTCGTCGTCTCCGTCAAGGATAAGGTTCAGCACCCGCTGTACAAAAAAATCATCAACAACACCGTGAAGCTCAAGGCGCACGACGAGAACAACGAGTGCAACATCGGCGACAGAGTGCTGGTGATGGAAACACGTCCGCTGTCCAAGGATAAGCGCTGGCGTGTGGTCGAAATCATCGAGAAAGCCAAATAATTGGCGCAAGTGTAAAAGGAGGCAAACACTGTGATACAGCAACAGAGTTACCTTAAGGTTGCCGACAACACGGGCGCAAAAGAGATTATGTGCATCCGGGTTCTCGGCGGTTCCGGCAAAAGGTATGCAAACATCGGCGACGTCGTCGTTGCTTCTGTCAAAAAGGCAACGCCCGGCGGAGTTGTAAAGAAGGGTGAAGTTGTCAAGGCTGTCGTGGTTCGTACGGCGAGCGGAGTTCGCCGCGATGACGGCACCTACATCCGCTTTGATGAGAACGCTGCCGTTATCATCAAGGATGACAAAAACCCCAGGGGCACACGTATTTTCGGGCCGGTCGCGAGAGAGCTGAGAGATAAGGATTATCTCAAGATTCTCAGCCTCGCTCCCGAAGTGCTTTAAGGGAGGTACAAAGATGAATAACAAGGTTCACGTTAAGAAGGGCGACGAGGTCGTCGTCATCAACGGCAAATATCGCGGCGTCAGAGGCAAGGTCATGGACGTCAGCCCCTCCGAGGGCAAGGTCATTGTTGAAGGAGTCAACATCGTCACAAAGCACGTCAAGCCCCGCAAGGCAGGCGAGCCGGGCGGACTCATCAAGGCCGAAAGCCCGCTGTATGCCGACAAGGTTCAGCTTATCTGCCCGAAGTGCGGCCGTCCGACAAGAACAGGCAGCACCGTCAACTCAAAGGGCAAGAAAATGCGCACCTGCAAAAAGAGCGGATGCTCCGCGGAATTTGAATAAGGGAGGAACATGACACAATGGCAGTTTTGAAAGAAACCTACAAAAGCGAAATTGCACCGGCTCTGATGAAGAAGTTCGGATACAACAGCGTCATGCAAATCCCGAAGCTCGATAAAGTCGTCGTTAACGTCGGCTGCGGAGAAGCTCGAGACAACCCCAAGGTTGTTGACGCAATTGTTTCAGACATTTCTCAGATTACCGGTCAGAAGCCCGTCCTCTGCAAGGCAAAGAAGTCCGTTGCGAACTTCAAGCTGCGTGAGGGCATGACCATCGGAGTCAAGGTTACACTCAGGGGCGACAGAATGTATGAATTTGTTGAAAGACTGTTCAACCTCGCTCTCCCCCGCGTGCGCGACTTCAGGGGAATCAACCCCAACTCGTTTGACGGCAAAGGAAACTACTCAATGGGTATCAAAGAGCAGTTGATTTTCCCGGAAATCGATTATGACAAGATCGACAAGGTCCGCGGTATGGACATCTGCTTTGTCACTACCGCCCAGACCGACGAAGAGGCCCGCGAGCTGCTTACGCTTCTGGGCGCTCCGTTCACAAGATAAGGAGGGAATATTTGTGGCAAAAACATCAATGAAGGTCAAGCAGGCAAGACCGGCAAAGTATTCCACCAGAGCTTACAACAGATGCAAGATCTGCGGCAGGCCGCACGCCTATCTTCGCAAATACGGAGTATGCCGTATCTGCTTCAGGGAACTTGCCCACGCGGGTCAGATCCCGGGCGTCAAAAAGGCAAGCTGGTAAAAGAGCTATTGCAAAGGAGGTAACGGTATGCAGTTAACTGATCCCATAGCTGATATGCTCACGAGAATACGCAACGCGAACTCGGCGAAGCATGATTCAGTCTCTGTGCCCGCGTCCAACATGAAGAAGGCTATTGCGCAGATTCTTTTGGACGAAGGCTATATCGAAAGCTTCAAGGTTGTCGGCGACGTTAAGGTTGTTGACAATGCGGAGAAGCCCCAGCAGGGCGCAATCGAAATCAAACTGAAATACAGAGCGCCCAACAAGTCACAGGTTATCACGGGTTTACGCAGAGTTTCCAAGCCCGGTCTGCGTATTTACAGCAATTGTGAGGATATGCCGAAGGTCATGAAGGGGCTGGGCATAGCTATCATATCCACATCCAAGGGCATTATGACAGACAGAGACGCTCGCAAAGCCAACATCGGCGGCGAGGTTCTCGCGTTTGTCTGGTAAGGGGGGGCTGTTCAATGTCACGAATCGGAAAGCAGCCGGTAGTAATTCCGGCAGGCGTTGAGGTTAAGCTTGACGGCAACACGCTCACCGCAAAGGGTCCCAAGGGAACCCTGACCAGAACGCTGCACAGCAGCATGAAGGTTGAAATGGACGGCAACGTAATCACTGTTACACGTCCGAACGATGAAAAAGAGAACAGATCCCTTCATGGTCTGACTCGCACACTCATCGCAAACATGGTTTCAGGCGTCAACGAGGGCTTCAAAAAGGAGCTTGAGGTGAACGGCGTCGGTTACCGTGCGACAAAGCAGGGCAAGGACCTTGTGATGAACATCGGTTATTCTCATCAGGTTATCATGCCCGAAATCGAGGGTATCACCATTGAGGTTCCGGCACCGAACAAGATCGTTGTTTCCGGCCCCGATAAGCAGAAGGTCGGCCAGTTTGCAGCTGAGATCCGCGAGAAGCGTCCTCCCGAGCCTTATAAGGGCAAGGGCATCAAGTACGCTGACGAGGTCATCCGCCGCAAGGAAGGCAAGGCCGGCAAGGGCGGCAAATAACATTTGAAGGAGTGAAAACTAATGGTTAAGAGACCCGAAACAGGCAAGGCAAGAATCGCGCGCCATGATAGAGTGCGCACCAAAATATCCGGCACTCCGGAGTGTCCCCGCCTCAATGTTTTCCGCTCGCTCAGCAATATATACGCTCAGCTCATTGACGATGTCAACGGCGTGACACTTGTGTCCGCCTCCAGCGTCGAAAAGGATTTCGCGGATTACGGCGGAAACAAGACGGCAGCCCGCAAGGTCGGTGAGGCGCTCGCAAAGCGCGCTGCCGACAAAGGCATCACCAACGTCGTTTTTGACCGCGGCGGTTATATTTACCACGGCCGTGTTCAAGAGCTGGCGGACGGCGCCCGCGAGGGCGGCCTCAAGTTCTGAGAAGGAGGGAAAACACTTTGGCAAGATACGATGATAAAAACAAAGGCAGAGACAGAGAAGAGTCACCTTACACCGAACGCGTTGTTGCCATCAACCGTGTTTCAAAGACGGTTAAGGGCGGACGTATCTTCAAATTCGCAGCGCTTGTCGTCGTCGGCGACGGCGCGGGCACCATCGGCTTCGGCTTGGGCAAATCGGGCGAGGTTCCCGACGCTATCCGTAAGGGTATCGAAGATGCCAAGAAGAATATGTTCAAGGTTTCTCTCAAGGGAACTACTATTCCTCACGAGGTTATCGGCAAGTTCGGCGCAGGCGTAGTTCTGCTCAAACCTGCTGCTCCCGGTACCGGCGTTATTGCCGGCGGCCCCGTGCGTGCGGTTGTTGAGACCGTGGGCATCAAGGATATCCGTACTAAGGCTCTCCGCTCAAACAACCCCTGCAACGTGGTCAGAGCAACGCTTGACGGTCTCAAGCAGCTCCGCACACTTGAAGAGGTTGCGGCAGTCCGCGGCAGAAGCGCACAGGAAATCCTGGGCTATACCCCCAAAGCACCCGAAGCTCCCGCAGCAGCGGCGGCAGAGGAAGCCGAAACGGCTGACATCAAAGATTAAGGAGGACGAATTCAATGGCAGACATTAAGGTTAAGCTCGTCAAGAGCCTTATCGGCTCCACAAAGAGCCAGATAGCCACAGCCAATGCGCTCGGCCTTTACAAAATCGGTGATGAAAAGGTCCAGCCGGACAATCCCGCAACAGCGGGCAAGGTCAAGAAGATATCCCATCTTATCGTGGTAACCAAAGCATAAGCAAGGAGGTGTCCCAAATGAAATTGCATGAGCTTTCACCGGCGTCCGGCTCCACAAAGGAGCGCAAGCGTATCGGCAGAGGACCCGCTTCCGGCCAGGGCAAAACCGCCGGCAAGGGTCATAAGGGTCAGAAGGCGCGTGCCGGCAGAGGCATGAGAGCCGGCTTTGAAGGCGGACAGATGCCGCTGCAAAGGCGTATACCCAAAAGAGGATTCAACAACATTTTTGCAAGGAAAATCGCAATAGTCAATGTCTCGGATCTCAGCAAGGCTTTCAATGACGGCGACACGGTTGACGTGGCAGCCCTCATCGCAGCCGGTCTGGTCAAGAAAGAGAATGACGGCGTAAAAATTCTCGGCAACGGCGAGATTGACAAAAAGCTGACAGTCCGCCTTAAGGAGTACAGCTACCCCGCACAGCTCAAAAAGAACGGCAAGGAAGCAGAAGAAGCTGAAAAACCGAAGCCTTATTCACAGTCCGCTAAGGAAAAAATCGAAGCGGCAGGCGGAAAGGTTGAGGTGATCTGAAGTGCTGCAGACGATAATCAATGCATGGAAGATAGCTGACCTTCGCAAGAAAATGCTTTTTACGGCGCTGATCATCCTCGTTTTCCGTATCGGCGCTGCCATTCCGGTTCCGTTCACTGATATCGGCTCCGCAGGTATCCTTCCCGATGCGGCGGAAGGCACTTTTATGAGCTACCTTAGCATGATGACAGGTGACGCGTTCAATTACGGCACGATTTTCGCAATGTCAATCACCCCGTACATCAATGCATCCATCATTATGCAGCTGTTGACTGTCGCAATTCCCGCCCTGGAGAGACTCCAGAAAGAGGGCGAGGAGGGACGCAAGAAGATAGCATCCATCACCCGTTTTGTTACGGTCGGCCTCGGACTTATGCAGTCCACCGCCTACTATTTCTACCTTCGTAACGGCGGATACCTTATGAACGACGCAAGCGGCGCAAAGTTTGGCGGCTTCCTGGGCGTGTTTCAGGCACTCGTCATCATCCTTTGCCTCACCGCAGGCACCGCGTTCATCATGTGGCTCGGCGAACAGGTGAATGATAAGGGTATCGGCAACGGTATTTCAATCATCCTTTTTGCGGGCATCGTTTCAAGGATTCCCGCAATGACGGTAAGCCTCTATCAGTATTTTACGTACGGCGGTCCGTACTATGTTCTTGCACCCATCATCGCGGTGATTGCGCTTTTGATGATTGCTTTCATCGTTTGGATGGACAATGCGGAAAGACGAATTCCTGTTCAGTATGCAAAGAGAGTTGTCGGCAGAAAGATGTACGGCGGCCAGAGCTCACATATTCCGATGAAGGTCAATATGTCGGGCGTTATGCCGGTAATCTTCGCAAGCTCGATTCTCTCCCTGCCTCCCACAATCGAGATGTTCATGGACGTCAAAGAGGGAAGCACTGCTGCAACAATTTTCGGATTGTTCAAGTCCACTCACTGGTTCTACAGCATCATTTACTTCATCATGATAATCTTCTTCGCTTACTTCTATGCAAGCATTCAGTACAATCCGATTGAAATGGCAAACAACATCCGCAAAAATTCCGGCGCAATTCCCGGAATTCGTCCCGGAAAGCCTACCTCGGATTATATTGCAAGAATTTTGTCAAGAATTACCTTGTTAGGCGCGCTTCTTTTGAGCGTTGTCGCTCTGTTCCCGACATTGTTCAGCCAGATTGCAACCTTCGCTCTCAACAAAGCGGATTATGTCCAGGGCATGAACATTTCGCTGGGCGGCACATCAATAATCATTATGGTCGGCGTTGCGCTTGAAACTGTCAAGCAGCTCGAAAGCCAGATGATGATGAGGCACTACAAGGGCTTCCTCGACTAAGGCAAACAAGCTTTACGCAGGAAAGGAAACGGTTGAAGAATGAAACTGATTTTTCTCGGAGCGCCCGGAGCCGGAAAGGGCACACAGGCGCAGGTCGTCGAGCAAAAGCTTTCAATTCCCGCCATATCTACGGGTAACATTATCCGCGAGGCTCTCGCAAACGGCACGGAAATGGGCAAAAAAGCCAAGTCATTTATGGACAGCGGCGCTCTTGTGCCGGATGAAGTTGTCATCGGAATAATCAAGGAACGCCTCTCAAAGGACGATTGCAAAAATGGCTTCATCCTTGACGGTTTTCCCAGAACAATTCCGCAGGCAGAAGCGCTCGACGCAATGGGCGTTGAGATTGACAGGGTGATTGATATTGAGGTGCCGGATGAGAGCATTGCTCGCAGAATGTCCGGCAGACGCGTCTGCAAAAACTGCGGCGCGTCCTACCACCTCGAATACAAAAAGCCCGCAGTCGAAGGAAAATGCGATAGCTGCGACGGTGAATTGATTCAGCGTAAAGACGATTCCCCGGAAACCGTGCTTGACCGCTTGCGCGTTTATCACGAGCAGACCGAGCCGCTCAAGAATTACTACGCGGCGCGCGGCAAGCTCAGGATAGTGCAGGGTCAGGAGGAGATCACCGACACAACGGCGCTCACACTCAAGGCACTTGAGGACTGAGGAATCAGGCAAAACCAATATTTATTATTTTCGGAGGCATCATTAATGATAGTCCTCAAAACCGGCCGGGAGCTGAGCCTCATGCGTGAGGCGGGAGCTATTTCGGCAGGAGCATTGAAAGCGGCGGGGGAAGCTGTTCAGCCCGGAGTCACAACCGCGGAGATTGACCGTATTGCATACGATTACATCAAAAAGCGCGGCGCGGTTCCCTGCTTCCTTAATTATAACGGATTCCCCGCAACCGCATGCATTTCAATCAACGACGAGGTCATTCACGGAATACCGAGCAGCAAACGGGTCATCAGAGAGGGCGACCTGGTCAGCATAGACCTGGGAGCAACAATCAATGGCTATTGCGGCGACACTGCCGCCACTTTCGCGGCGGGGAAGATAAGCCCCGAGGCGCAGCGGCTGAGCGACACCACAAGGGAGAGCCTTTATGAGGGAATCCGCGCGGCTGTCGCAGGTGGCAGAATCGGCGACATCGGAGCAGCTGTTCAAAGGTATTGCGAGGCAAGGGGCTTTACAGTGGTTCGGCAATTTGTCGGCCACGGTGTCGGCACCAAGCTGCATGAGGACCCAAGCGTACCTAACTATGGCACACCGGGAAGAGGTGTGCGCCTGTTACCCGGCATGACTATTGCCATTGAACCGATGATTAACCAGGGCGTCCCCGAGGTTAAGGTTCTGCCTGACGGCTGGACCGTGAAAACAAGGGACGGAAAGCTGTCGGCTCATTTCGAGCACACCGTCGCAATCACGGCGGACGGGCCGAAAATCCTGACACTTCCCTGAGGAGAGAGCAGGATATGGAGCTGAAAAACGGCAGCGTGGTCATTTCAAGGGCGGGACGTGACAAGGGAAGCTTGCTGGCGGTCGTCGAAATCGGTCAGGGACACATCCTTGTGTGTGACGGCGGGGAGAGGCCGCTGGAAAAACCCAAGCGGAAAAACCCCAAGCATCTGGCACACACAAATACGGTTCTCACACCCGAAATGATGGCTACCAACCGCAGTTTGAAGAAATCACTGAGAGTTTTAGGAGGCACTTATGTCGAAACAGGACATGATTGAGGTTGAAGGTACGGTTATAGAGTCGCTGCCAAACGCAACCTTCCAGGTTGAGCTGGCAAACGGACACAGAATACTCGCCCACATTTCCGGCAAGCTGCGGATGAACTACATCCGCATCCTTCCCGG
>CAZIMM010000001.1:80916-112619 GCA_964540415.1 uncultured Eubacteriales bacterium | reverse complement strand
AAGGTCACAATCGAGATGTCTCCTTATGACCTCACCCGCGGGCGGATAACATGGAGATCCAAATAAAAGCACAACACGACAGGATTAAGGAGGGTATACAAATGAAAGTCAGACCTTCTGTCAAAAAGATTTGCGAAAAGTGCAAAATCATCAAACGCAAAGGCAAAGTTATGGTGATTTGCGAAAACCCCAAGCATAAGCAGCGTCAGGGCTAATGACAAAAACCATCTAAACGGAGGTGCAACAGACAAATGGCGCGTATATCAGGTGTTGACCTGCCCAGAGATAAGAGAATTGAAATTGCTCTGACTTATATCTTTGGCATCGGTCGCAAAACAGCCGGCGACATTATCGCCGCAACAGGTATCAATCCCGATACGAGAGTCAAGGATCTGTCAGAGGATGATGTTTCCAAGCTTCGTGAGTACATCGATCACAATATCAAGATCGAGGGCGATCTTCGCAGAGAAACAGCTTTTGACATCAAAAGACTCATCGAAATCGGCTGCTACCGTGGTGTGCGTCACCGCAAGGGCTTGCCCGTGAGAGGCCAGAGGTCCAAAACCAATGCCCGCACACGCAAGGGTCCGAAGAAAACGATAGCTAACAAGAAGAAGTAATCGGGAGGGATTCGAGAATGGCTACTAAGGCTTCCGCCAACAAGAAGGCAGGCGCCACACGCAGACGCCGCGAGCGCAAGAACATCGACCGCGGTGCCGCGCATATTCAGTCCACCTTTAACAACACCATCGTCACGATAACCGATACGCAGGGCAACGCCGTTTCATGGGCGAGCGCCGGCGAAATGGGCTTCAGAGGTTCAAGAAAATCAACTCCCTTTGCCGCTCAGACAGCCGCCGAAACCGCTGCGAAGGCTGCAATCGAGCATGGAATGAAGACTGTTGAAGTTTACGTTAAGGGTCCCGGCTCAGGCCGTGAGGCTGCAATCAGAGCATTGCAGACAGCGGGTCTGGAGGTCAGCATGATTAAAGATGTTACCCCCATCCCCCACAACGGCTGCCGTCCGCCTAAGAGAAGGCGCGTTTAACCTATTTAAATTGGAGGTGTAACTACTATGGCAAGATATACCGGCGCGGTCTGCAAATTGTGCCGCCGCGAGGGCAAAAAGCTCTTCCTCAAGGGAGAAAGATGCTACACCGGCAAGTGCGCTGTTGAGCGCCGTCAGTATGCTCCCGGTCAGCACGGTCAGAGCCGCAAAAAGAATTCGGAATACGGTTTGCAGCTTCGCGCAAAGCAGCAGGCAAGGCGTTACTATGGTATTCAGGAGGGTCAGTTCCACAAGTATTTCCTCATGGCAGAACGCCGTGCGGGTGTTACCGGTGAAAACCTTCTGAGAATCTGCGAAAGCAGATTAGACAATGTTGTTTATCTTCTCGGCTGGGCGAACTCCAGAGCCGAGGCAAGGCAGCTTGTTACCCACGGTCATTTCAAAGTTAACGGTAATAAGGTTGACATCCCTTCTTATCTGCTCAAGGCAGGCGACGAGGTCTCTGTTAAGCAAGCAAGCAAGGACAGCGATAAGTTTACATCAATCTTTGAGATCAACGGTTCACGTCCCGTGCCGACATGGCTCGAGAAAAATTCCGAAGCTCTCACCGCGAAGGTTGTTTCTCTTCCTGAGCGTGACCAGATTGCTGTTCCCGTTGAAGAGCATCTCATCGTTGAGTTTTATTCAAAGTAATATATTTGCTTTGCAAACTCACTTTCTGCAGACTTTTGTTTCTGCATATTAATCAAGGAGGGTTTTGAATGATAGGTATCGAGAAGCCCAGAATCGAAACTGTTGAGTTCACCGCCAGCGGCGATTACGGCAAGTTCGTTCTTGAGCCGCTTGAGCGCGGCTACGGTACGACTTTAGGCAACAGCATGCGGCGCGTTCTTTTGTCCTCTCTTCCGGGTTATGCAATAACTTCGGTTAAGATCGAGGGTGTCCAGCATGAATTTGCAACAATAAAAGGCGTCAAGGAAGACGTCACGGAGATCGTCCTCAACCTCAAGGATGTCATCCTGAAAATCCACGGCGAGGGTCCCAAGCAGATGTATATTGAAGCATCTGGCGAGGGCATCATCACAGCCGGAGACATCAAGGTTGACAGCGAGGTTGAAATCATCAATCCCGAGCTTGTTATTGCAACTCTGGACAAGGATGCTCATGTCAGCATGGAACTGACGTGCGACAAGGGCAGAGGCTATGTGTCAGCCGAACGCAACAAAGCAATTATGCAGCCGGTAATCGGAGTTATTGCTATTGACTCCATTTATTCGCCCGTTCTGAAGGTGAATTACACAGTCGAGAACACACGTGTCGGCCAGATAACCGACTATGACAAGCTTACGCTTGAAGTGTGGACGAACGGAACAATCTCCGCAAAGGAGTCCGTTTCTCTCGGCGCCAAGATCCTCAACGAGCATCTCAGCCTTTTCGGAGACCTCTCCGACGAGGCGTTCGACACAGAGATTATGGTTGTCAAGGATGACAACGGAATGGAAAAAATTCTCGAGATGACCATTGAGGAGCTTGACCTTTCTGTCCGTTCCTTCAACTGCTTGAAGAGAGCGGGAATCAACAAGGTTGAAGACCTGATCGGAAAATCCGAAGAGGAAATGATGAAGGTCCGCAATCTGGGAAGAAAGTCTCTTGACGAGGTTGTTGCAAAGCTGAATTCGCTCGGCTTTGAGCTTCGCAAGGAAGACGAATAATCCAAAACCATACCACCATATGACGGTAAAGGAGTGAATTTACATGCCCGGTACCAGAAAGCTCGGAAGGTCGAGTGACCATCGCAGCGCAATGCTCAGAGCGATGGTTACGTATCTTCTGGAAAAGGGGAGAATTGAAACCACCGTTACAAGGGCGAAGGAAGTTCGTGCGATGACTGAGAAGATGATCACCATCGCCATGAAGAACGATCTTCATGCAAAGCGTCAGGTTATGTCTTATGTCACCAAAGAAGACGTGACAAAGAAGCTGTTCGACGTTATTGCTCCCAAGTTTGCTGAAGCAGGCAAAACAAACGGCGGTTATACCCGTATAATTAAGACAGGTCCCCGCAGGGGAGACGCTGCTGAAATGTGCTTCGTGGAGCTTGTCGGTTACGATGCTGCCGATGCGAAGAAGGCTGAGGAAAACGCTAAGAAAGATGTCAAGAAGGCAGCAAGAAAAGCGAAAACCAAAGCAGCAGCTGCCGAATAATTTAATGTGCAAAGCGGGCGGACAAATGAGTCTGCCCGCTTTTTGCAATGAGGAAAGGTAAAAAATGATTGTTGATACTGTTGAAAACATGAAGCTCTATTACCCTGCCCTGCCGCAGCTCAAAGAGGTTTACGGCTTTGTTGCGGAATACCTTGCACAGCCCAAGCCCGCCGGGAAATATGTTATTGACGGTGACAGCCTGTTTGTCAACGTCTGCGAATACACAACCTCACAGCCTCAGGGCAAGCTCCCGGAGGCGCACAGAAAATATGCCGATGTGCAGGTTGTCGTCAGCGGACGGGAGTGCATCGGCTGGGCACCGCTCTCAACGCTCACCGAGCAGACGGAGGAGTTCTCCAAGGGCGGTGATATCGGGTTCTACAGCGGAAAAACTCAAATTGACACCGTGCTGGAAGCCGGCTGCTTTGCCCTGCTGCTGCCGCAGGATGCTCACATGCCCTGCGTTGCTGTTGACGGCGCGGAGTGCGAGGTAACAAAGCTCGTGTTCAAAATTCTTTTGTGAGGTGCAAAATGAAAGCCAATATCAAACTTGACAAGTGCTACACCGTATCAAAGGTTGATGACAGAATTTTCGGCTCGTTTGTCGAGCATCTGGGCAGAAGCGTTTACGGAGGGATTTTTCAGGAGGACAGCCCTCTTTCCGACGAAAACGGCTTCCGGAAGGACGTGCTGGAGCTTGTGCGCGAGCTGCAGGTGCCCGTTGTCCGTTATCCCGGCGGCAACTTCGTTTCCGGCTACAACTGGGAGGACGGAATCGGCGACAGAGACAGCCGTCCGCGCAGAGCCGAGCTTGCATGGGGCACAATTGAATCAAACCGCTTCGGGCTCAACGAGTTTGCCGACTGGTGCAGGCAGGCGGGCACAAAGCCGCTCATGGCGGTCAACCTGGGAACAAGGGGCGAGGATGAGGCAAGGCAGCTTGTGGAATACTGCAACCTTGAATCCGGAACATATTTCAGCGACCTGCGGCGTTCGCACGGCTATGCACAGCCGCACAACATCAAAATGTGGTGTCTGGGCAATGAGATGGACGGCACATGGCAAATCGGTCACAAGGACGCGGAGGAATACGGCCGCCTTGCGGCGCGGACTGCCCGCGTTATGCGTATGGTAGACCCGGAAATCGAGCTTGTCGCCTGCGGCAGCTCCGGCTTCGGAATGAAAACCTTTGCCGAGTGGGAGGCAACTGTGCTCGAGCAGTGCTATGACGACGTGAATTACATCTCTCTCCACACCTATTACGGCAATCAGGACAACAATTATTATGAGTTCCTCTCCAAAAATATGGGGATGGACAGATACATCGAGGCTGCTGTGTCGGCGTGCGACTATGCCGGGGCAAAGCTCAAGAAGCGCCGCAAAATCAACCTTTCGTTCGACGAGTGGAATGTCTGGTTCCATTCGCACGAGCAGGACAGACAGATTGAGCGCTGGAGCGAGGCGCCGCACCAGCTTGAGGATGTTTACACCTTTGAGGACGCGCTGCTTGTCGGCGGAATGCTCATAACCCTTCTGCGTCATGCGGACAGGGTGAAGATTGCGTGCATGGCACAGCTTGTCAATGTTATCGCGCCGATTATGACCTCGGACACCGCAGCGTGGAAGCAGACGATATTCTATCCGCTTCTTCACGCGTCACGTTACGGCAGGGGCACGGCGCTCAACACACTTGTTGACTCCCCGGTTTATGAGAGCCGTGAAAACGGCGACGTGCCTTATCTTGACAGTATTGCTGTCATGAGTGACGATGGCGCGGCTCTGACGGTGTTTGCGCTGAACAGAAGCCTGGACGAGGACATAGACCTTGAATGTGTTCTGGGCGGTTTTGAAAATCTGCGTGTTGTCGAGCACACAGTGCTCACACATTACGACATAAAGGCCGAAAACACCGAAAAGCAGCCGAACAATGTTGTGCCGGCAAGGCTTGAGGGTGCAAAGGTTGATGCCGGCGTTCTCACTGCGCGTCTGCCGAAAAAAAGCTGGAATGTCATCAGGATCGGTTAAGATGGCGAACATTGATTTTGAACTTATCCGTTCCGGCAGGCGAACGCTTGCCATTGAGGTTACGCGCGACCTGCGTGTTGTTGTCCGTGCGCCTTACGGGGTGAGCAAAAAGGAGATTGAGTCCTTTGCAGAAAGCCGCAGCAGGTGGATACAGGAGGCAATCGAGCGGCAGAAGGCACGCGGAGACACACCCGCCATGCGGGAATACACTCCGCAGGAGCTCGCTGCCCTGCGCAGCAAGGCGCGGGAAATGATTCTGCCGCGCGTTGAGCACTATTCCGCGCTCATGGGGCTGAGCCCCACGCACGTTTCGATCACCTCGGCGCGGACACGCTTCGGCAGCTGCTCCGGCAAGAATGCCGTCTGCTTTTCGTGCCTGCTTGCGGAATACCCTCCGGAGTTTGTGGATTATGTTGTTGTGCATGAGCTTGCACACATCAGATATCACAACCACAGCAGGAATTTCTACGCGCTCATTGAACAGTATATGCCGGACTACCGTGAGCGTCGCGCCCTTTCAGCTGTGCGCTGACAGTTTACCCCGCCTCCGAAACCGACACGGCATCTCTGATTGCAAACCCCGATGCTGAACTGTGAACGTTGATGTTCACCGGAGGACACTACTTATACACACACCCGGCAACTCAGACGGGGAAGGACTGCTCCCTGCACTGTACAATGAATATCTGTTCTGCCGGAAACCGCAAACCGGCAACACCGAAACATAAAAGAATACCTCAACACAAAAAGAAAAGGCTGCTCTTTCGAGCAGCCTCGTTTCTTTTTCACTTCATTGTATTGCGGTAACATTCAATATGCCAAAAGCTGAGATTGATTAGGCAACCTTCTTCTTGAGAACGAATGCTGCGCCTGCTGCAAGCATGAGAGCGCCGACAACACCGAGAACTGCATCGCCTGTATCGGGGATGATGCCGTTGTCGTCATAAACGCTTTCGCCATCGCTTCCGGCTTCGCCGCCGTCGCCTTTGACAGCCTCGTCGCCCTTAGCATCCTTGTCAGCCTGAAGCTGTGTGAACACTTCGTCGATTGTGTCGCCTGCAACGCTGACAGCAACGTTAGCGTTGAGAGCACCTGCCTCAGCAAGACCGGCAGCGACCTTATCGGAATCGTGATCTCTGATTTCCAGAGCGCCTGTAGCAGCGACAATAGCCTTTTCGTAAGCGTCAACCTTGTCCTGATCGAGGATGCTCAGGTTCCACTCAACAGCGTCGATTGCATCGTAGAGAGCGTCAACAGACTCCTCTGTATAGATGAGCATGAGAGCTTCGTTGTAAAGGAACTCTTCGGCAGCCATGTCGGTTGTGTAGGTTGTGCCGGCCTTCTGAGCAGCGCGCTGCTTTGCGGTTTCGACAGCGGCCTTCCAGCCGGGGACAGCGTCAAGAGAATCATTGATGAAGCCGTAATATGCCGGGCAATCTTCAGCAGCAGCCTTGAGAGCCTTTGTAGCCTTGTTGATTTCCTTCTGGCTGGCGGGAGTTGCGGTCTTCCTGGTGAGCCAAATTTCGTATGCTTCACGGTAAGCCTTAACAAGCTCTTTGCCCTGAACCGTGGAAGTGCTGACACCGGTGATGATGAGTTCGCCGTTGTTGTCGCGCTTGACGGAACCGTCGGGATTGGTTTCAACTGAAAGACCTGCCGCGTTCTGGACTATCTTAAGCTGAGCGGTGAGGTTTGAAAAATCTGTGACCTTCTTGACTTCGGCAAGAGCAGCTGAAAGCTGATCATTGTAGCCTGCAAGCTCAGTCTCGGTCATTGTGCCCCAAGCGCTGGTGGAGAGGTTATCGAGAGTTGTCATAACGCTCTGAACACCGGTTAGGGTTGAGTCTACATAAACTTCGTCATTTTCATTGGCTGTTATGTAGGAACGGGCTGTGGTTACATTCGCGAAGAATGCATTCCATGTGATTGTGGTGATACCATTGGGATTGGTTGATGCTGCATAGAGATTGGGGTTCGTTGTGGGAACCTTTGCAAAAGCAATAACGCTCATTGTGCAGACAATTGCGATTGCAAGAACGATGCTGGCGATTCTTTTCTTCATTGTTTCATTTTCCTCCTTGTTTTTACATATTATGTTACCCAATATGTGTTGTTATTATACTACCGCGAGCCAAGAATTTCAAGGGCTTTTTCAAATTTATTCATAAAATTTGTGAACATTTTTTAAACTTTAAGCTAAAATGAATCAATATAGTAAAAATAAGCACGTAAATAGGCGTTTTTTTGTGTTACAGAATAACAATTTTTGCCGTGTCCTGCGGAGCTGAGATAATTCCCGCGCCCTCACTGCCCGGCTGACCGCTGAAGGTGAGGAGGCCTTTGTACACAACCTGCTCGCCGCTGTCGTTCACGCTTGTGATTTGAGTGCCGTCTTCGGACAGGCATTCAAAAGAAACGGGGATATAAGCACTCTTTGCATCCGAACGGCGCAGAACGGTGACCTTGAGGGTCAAAACGGGGCGGCCGTCCTTTTCTTCAATTGTATAACCTTTTATCTGGCAGGAGTCCTTTTTGTCGGCGGAATAGTATGCCTTGCTGCCGTATTCCACTTTTACGCGTTTTTCAATCGGCAGGGTTGTTCCCGCTGCCGTGGGAGCGGCGGAGGTCGGAGGCACGGTGTTGAAAACCGCCGAATGATTTTGGGTTGTCCGCGCGGCGGTTGAGACTGCGGAGGTCGCGGCTTTTGTATGTAATGCAGTGGTTGCGGAGGACGCTTTTGAGGCGGACACTTCCGCCGTTGTCTGTGCTGCAGAGCCGTCTGTGCCCACTGTTGTGCTCCCGGCGGGGGTTTCGGTGAGCACCGCGGAGGTATCCGCCGTTGTTCCGGCGAGGGTTGCGGAGGAGGTGTCATCCTCCGGGGGGGCGGAAGCGTTTTTTGCGCACGCCGCCGTTGCAAGAAGGACAGCCGCAAGAATGAGGATAGATAATTTTTTAATACACATATTGTTCAGTCCTTTCGTTTTATTCTGTGCGCGGATATCTCGAACCCTCTCGGAATCGGTTTTTCGGTCATTTCCGCACGGTTCGCGGCGTGAGCAGAATTGTGCAGCTTTGAATCATCTGCAGCAGGCACTTTTTGTCAGTCGTACTGAATCACGAGCACGAGGATGAACAGCTCATCGTCGGTGCTGTAGCTCACGCGGTCCGTGACAAGCTTTCTCTTTGCCTCAACGTTTGCAAGCTCCGGAATACGGTATATCCTCTCCGAAGTTATCAGGTCTTTTTTTGCTTTTTCATAAGCTCCCTTTGATGCAAACACGAAGTCAACGCTTCTTTCGCCCGCGTCGGCCGCCACGGCGAGCGCATGAGCCATTTTCAGACGCACACTGTCGGTATAATCCGTGAAATACCGCTCGCTGACGCGATAAAAATACTTGTCGTCCTCCGGACACTTGATTTTCACGTTGATTTCGGAATGTGTGCGTTTAATCATACTGTCGCTCATGTTGAAAAAAACTCTGCGGCTGCCGTCATTGTCGGCTGCACCCGTCGGGTCGTCCCAGGTGGCGTCCAGGTGATAGTATTTGCCGCCGATTCGGACGATGTTCCACATATGGTTCTGCGGCTCGTCAACAAAATTGTCCGCCCTCCCCACAACAAGAATGCACTTGATGTTTAAGCGGTTGAGCAGAATTTTCACAGCCTTCGCGTAACCCGAGCAATTCGCCTTCGAGTTGATGAGCGAGCCGATAACCGTTCGCTCCTCCGGGCCGGAGGTGTGCAGGTATTCGCAGGAATTGACAATATAATCGTGAATGTAAAGCTCCGTGTCGTATTCGCTCGAGAGCGGAGCGGAACGGATTATCTGATTGATTTTGCTTTCGAGCTTATTGCTCATAGCAGAATATTCTTCTTTTGTATAATTATATTCGGGGACAAACGAACAAAAACCGTTGCGCGTTACGGTTTTACAGGTGTCAAGATAAAAAATTTCCGGGTTGTCATAAAGCAGCGCCGAAAGCACGTTGCTCAGTTCTTTTTCACTCAGGCTCGGAATCGGGATTGCCTCGGGAAAGCTTGAAATTTCCTTTTCCACTGCGGTGTATGCCTGCTTTTCCACCTCGGAAAGCTCGTTATAATAATAGCCGTCATAGTCTCCCGCTTCAAAGCTCACAGCGGCGGGAGAAAAGGCTCTGAATGCAAAGAAAGCCGCACCGAGAAGCATCATCGCGGCGGCGAAAAAAATTGAAAACGTCAAAACAGATTTCTTCATATGAATTCTCCGCTAAGCTATTTCTTCGGGCGAAATGACAGCTGTCGAGGGTTGCCTTCCTTCACCGTAGGCAAGCGCTCTGAGCGGCGGAAGCATGGCACTGAAGTCCAGAACAGAGATGTCGGTTTCAACATGGTTCACAACTTTTTCAAAATATGTCGGGGCGAGGTCGGTGTTTCCGGGGACGATGTAGCTGTCGAGCATCTTGCAGATTATGTCCGCCTGAACGCCGGGGCGCGCGGAATTGTAGAGCATGTATTTGAGCAGGGTGTCGCCGTTCATCTGCTGCTCGCCCTCGCGGATGATAACGGTCAGCTCGTTTGTGCGCCAGTCAATGCTTTGCGGAACATCAACCGTCAGCCCGCCCATGACGTTGACCGCCTTGCGGAAGCCGACGTTTTTTGACGCAACGCAGTGCTTGATTTTCACGCCGCAAAGCGACTCGATTGCGGAGGTGAGCCGCTGAGCTCCGCCGAGCGCGAGATGCTCGGCAAGCGTTGCCGCTTTGCCGTCAACCGTCGCCTCCTGTGAGGAAGCGAGCGCCAGAACGGTGAGCTTCAGATTGTTCAGATCCGCCTTCAGCACGGCGGTGAAGTTCAGCACGTCGCCCGAATCGGAGGTGCAGTAAAGCAGGAAATAGTCCACTCCGCTGACCGGCTCAAGCTCCGGCACTGCGGAGGTTTGGGAGGAATCCTCCGAAACCTGCTCGGGGGTCACCATGCTTGAGAGGTCAAAGTCATAATATCTGAGCAGCACGAGCACGGACAGTCCGCCGAACAGCACAAAAAAGCAAAGGAAAGCAACGGCAAAGCGAAAGGTTTTGCCGCTTTTTTCATTCTTGACGGTGCTGAATTTCAGCTTGTTTTTTCTGTTATTTCTCATCGTCGCCGTGTGTATTGTGATTTTTCATGTCAAGCTCCTGTCCGTCGTCGCCGGAGGGCTTCTTCCTGAGAAGCATGGGCGCGGCAACGCACACCGCAACAACAACCACGCCGCCGACAACAAGATAAATCGGCAGAGAGCTTCGTTGGTCGCCCGTTACGGGCACGGTTGACGCCGCGCGCGCACCCAGCGAAAACACGGCGGACACGAGCACGCCGCCCGCCATGAGCACGGCGAGAATAAGGGCAATAACTCTGATTACTTTTTTGTTCATATCAATCTTATCCGGCGGCCGCCCGAAGATTTAAGGGCAGCCGCCGCGCCTTTCTATAATATATTATATTACTTTTGATTTCATATCCGCACCGATTTTTTCTGCGACGGCAAGTGCCTTTTCTTTGTTTTTATCGCAGGCGGAAACATATATTTTGAGCTTGGGCTCAGTGCCGGACGGTCTTGCGATTGCCCTGCAGGAGTTCTCCAGCAAATAGTAAAGCACGTTCGACTTCGGCAGCTTAATCGCGGTCTGTGCGCCGGTGTCGGTGTCCGTTGCAACGCTCGTGAGGAAGTCCGAAACACGCAGAACCTTCAGCCCGCCGACAGTCTTCGGCGGATTTGTGCGCATTGAGTCCATGACGGCCTTCATTTTGTCCATGCCGTCCGCACCCTCAAAGGCGATGTTGATAAGGTCGTTGTAATACATTCCGTATTCCGCATACAGCTCCTGCATAACGGTGTAAAGGCTCTTGCCGCGGGAGTGATAATATGCCGCCATTTCAACAATGAGGGCGGACGCGACAACAGCGTCCTTGTCCCTTGCGTGCGTGCCGGAGAGGTAGCCGTAGCTTTCCTCCATGCCGAGGACGAAGCGGTCCGCCTCGCCCTTGCTCTCAAGCACGGTGATATATTCACCGATATATTTGAAGCCCGTGAGCACGTCAACAACCTCTGCGCCGTGCTTTGCGGCAACCGCGTCCACCATGCTCGTTGTGACAAAGGACTTGAGCAGAACGGGTTTTTCGGGAAGCGTGCCCATTTCCTTCCTGCGCGAGAGCACATATTCGGACAGAAGCACTC
Organism: uncultured Eubacteriales bacterium; assembly: GCA_964540415.1. GTDB lineage: Bacteria > Bacillota > Clostridia > Oscillospirales > Acutalibacteraceae > CAZIMM01. Next base: position 101,187 of record CAZIMM010000001.1, on the reverse strand, counting down.
CGACCTCGTTTCCGCTGAGCAGCTTGTATTCGCCGCCGTCGGGCACGGCAATGCCCACGCGGTCGCAGTCGGGATCGGTGGCGAGAATCAAATCGGCGGGGAAGCTCTCGGTCATTTTGAGAGCGCACTCAAACACCTGCTTGATTTCGGGGTTCGGGAACGGACAGGTCGGGAAGTTTCCGTCCGGAAGCTCCTGCTCGGGAACAACGCGCACGTTTTTGATGCCCATTTTTGCAAGCACCGTGCGGACGGGCTTGTTGCCCGTGCCGTTGAGAGGGGAATAAATAACCTTGATGTCGCTTGCTTTGCAGGCCTCCGGGTCGAGAACCTGGGTGAGCACGCGGGAATAGAACTTTTCAAGAAGCGCGTCGCCGATAATTTCGATTTTTCCCTCTTTCTCCGCCTCGTCAAAGCAAACGCGTTTGACTCCGGAGAAGATGTCTGTCTTTTTGATATAACCGTATGTGGCGGCAGCCGCCTCGTCGGTCATCTGGTAGCCGCGGGGATCGTAGCATTTATAGCCGTTGTACTTTGCGGGATTGTGGCTTGCGGTGATGACAATGCCGCTCTTGCAGTCCAATTCACGCACTGCGAAGGAGAGAACGGGTGTCGGCACAAGCTCGCCGAAGAAATAAACCTTGATGCCGTTTGCCGCGAGCACGCGCGCCGCCTCGTGAGCGAACTCGTCGGACATCAGGCGTGAATCGTGCGCAACGGCGACACTTGCGTTTTTGTAAGCGCTGTTGAGATAGTCCGCCAGTCCCTGTGTCGCCTGGGCGACGGTGTAAAGGTTCATGCGGTTTGTGCCCACGCCCAGCACACCTCTGAGACCGCCGGTGCCGAACTCAAGGCTGCGGCAGAAGCGCTCGTAAATCTCTTTTTCGTCGCCGCCGATTTTTTCAAGCTCCGCCGAAAGGTCGCTGTCCGCAGGTATCTCTTTTTTCCAAAGAGCGTACATTTCATTCGCTGTCATTGTTTTTACCCCCGTTTTGTTTTGTCTGAAGAACCTCTCTGACTATATATATTGGACGTCCCTTGCCCTGCATATACGCTTTGGCGAGGTATTCTCCGAGTATTCCTGTGCACAGGAGCTGCAAGCCGCCCACAAGGAAAATGAGCAGCGTTATCCATGACGTCGCAAGCGGCCCGCCGCCGGGTATGAGCAGCCGCACAAAGCTGATTATCAGCGTGAGGAACGCAAGGAAAAGCAACCCTAAGCCCGAAAGTGAGGCAAGCCTGAGCGGCACGGTGGAAAAGCTCTCAATGCCGTCAAGCGCATAATTGAAAAGCTTGAAGAAGGACCACTTTGATTCGCCGTTTTGACGCTGCTGCGCCTGATAAGGAATGAAAAGCGTGTTGAAGCCGACAAAGGAGAACAGCCCTTTTGTGAAGCGCTGATAATCGCCCATGTTCAGCAGGGCATCCCTTACGTTGGTTTTAAAGGTGCGGAAGTCGCTCGCGCCCTGAATGAAGTCAACATCCGAAATGGAATTGATGAGCTTGTAGAAGTTCTTTTTGAAAAACGCGAGTGAGCCGCTTTCGCTGCGCACATCCTGGAACGCGGCAACGCAGTCGAGGTTGGGGTCGCCGTCGAGCATTTTCACCATTGCGGCGGTAACCTCGGGACGCTGCTGCAAATCCGCGTCAATCAGGCAGGTGTAGTCGCCTTCCGCCTCCTTCAGTCCGGCGAGCATTGCCGCCTCCTTGCCGAAGTTTCGGGAAAAGCTGACAACCTTGATGTTTGCCCGAGCTTCCGAATGAAGCTTTTTCAGCTCGGTCAGGGTGTTGTCTCTGCTGCCGTCATTGACAAAAACCATCTCGAAATCGTAATCCTCCGCAGAGAACACGGCGAGCGCGGCGTCGTGAAAAGCACGGACGTTGCTCTCCTCATTGTAACACGGAACAACCAATGAAAGCTTCATAATTCTTTACATTTCCTTTCAGAAACCGGGTTTCGGGACAAACCGATTTATTTATGCAGAAATTTTTTCTGAACAAACGCTATGAGCCTGCTGCGCAGAAAGCGGCGGCGGATTGCCGGAGTGACGCCCCAGTCGGTTTTTATTCCACAACAAATTTTGACGCAAACGCAACTGCGTAAGTGCCGTTTGAAGCGGGTGAAATGCCTGCAAAGCTGCCGTCCGCCGAAAGTGTGCGTCCCGCAATCGCCACCCTGTTCGAGCCGAGTGAGCAGGAGGCATGAACAAGGTCGCCCTTGCTGCCGGCAAGAGAATCCATGCTCAGGGTTTCACCCGAGGAGCTGAGCTTCAAAATGAAAACATCCTCGGCGCCCATTGCGTTCAGCAATCTGAAATCACGGTTTGAAGACGCGGTGTAGCCGACGGCGCAGAAATTGCCGTTGGGCAGAGCCGAAACGCCGACCATGACGTCGTTGTTGATGCCGCCGAAGGTCTTTGTCCATTGGACAGCGCCGGACGAATTGATTCGCACAACATAAGCGTCAAAATCGCCCGCGTTGTGATGGCCGGCAAAAGTGCCGTCCGACATGCTGTTTTTGACGTTGAATTTGCCCACGAGCACACAGCCCGAAGAGTCGCAGCAGATGCTCAGAGGGTCATCGTACCCCGAACCGCCGACAAGCGTTTTCCAGAGCAGTGAGCCGTCGGGTGAATATTTGACTACAGCGCCGTTCATTTCCGAGGGCGCACCCGCAAGGTCGCCGTCCGTTGAGGCGGACTGGCAAACGGCGTAGATGTTCCCGGAGGGGTCAACGGCAATTTTAACAAAGTTGTCGTGCATAAAGCCGCCGAAGGAGCTGAGCCACTGCTTCTGTCCCTCGGAGTCGAATTTGATGAGCAGGGCGCGCGTGCGCTCGAAGTTAAGATATTCAAAATCACCCGTTGCAAAGAACTTGCCGCCCGCGACAAAGCCGCCGTCGGCAGTTGCGGCAACAGAAGAGAAATATTCCGCTGTTTCGCCGCCGAAGGATTTTGTCCACAGGTAAGTGCCGTCCGCGCCGATTTTGACAAGCAGAGCGTCATAGCCGCCCTTGAACTCGCAGTCAAGGTCTGTTGCGGGGGACTGACCGGCAAGGATGAAGCTGCCGTCGGTGAGGCGTGTCACTGCTGTGAGCAGCATATCGTTGTTGCCGCCGTAGGGCGTTGCCCACTGCTGAACACCGTAGGCATCGTATTTGATGAGCACAACGAACTGACCTTTAAAGTTCTTCCCGAAGTTCATCGAGGCGAAGCTGCCGTTTTTCGCGGAGGTGACCGCAAGAGCGGCATAGCCGCCGTCTCCGGTGGAGCAGACATCGACAACACGCGTCTGTGCGGAGGCATTGAGGGTGCGTATCCACACGGGCGTCGCCTTGCCCATTTGAGTCTGCGAAACGTTCGCGGCGGTTGAATGGAACTTCGTTGTTGTTTTGTCGTAAACGGGGTTGTCGGCGGGAGAGGTTGTTTTCTGCCCCTTTGTGGAGGAGGGATAAACCACTCTGTCCGTAACCGCGGAGGTTGCGGGAACCGTTGCAACCTCGGTGACATACTCTGTGACAGGCACAGTGACTTTTTCCGTCACGGTCTCGCCGGATATGTTTGTGACAACTTCACCGCCGGCAAGAGTGACCGGCACGGTGATAACCTCTGTGACAACTTCCGTCTTTACCTCGCCGTTGGCATCGGTGACGGTTTTGCCCGAATCGTCTGTCACGGCTTCGGTGACAGCCTGAGTGACAGCCACCGTTACATCTGCACCCGAAGCGTCGGTAACATGCTCGCCGTTTTTATTTGTGAGGACCTCGGTGACTATGACTGTTACGGTTTCCGTCTGTTCCGCGGTGCTCATCGGAATGGGTCTTCCGGCGGCATCGGTCACGGTGATTCCGTTTGAATCGGTGACATATTCCGCACCGGTCTGTGTGCCGCGGTTGCACGCTGCAAAAATGACGGCGCACAGCAGAATCGCAATTGCCGCGACGGCGGGAGCGGTGAATCTTTTTCCTCTCATCATAATGTAATGCTACCTTCCTTTTTTTATGAGGGTTATATCAAATTATTATAACATATATAAGTTTGCTTTTCAATCGGACTTTTGTATGAATAAAAGGTAAATTTTTGTTACGTCAATATGCTTAAGCATCCGCGTTGATAAGATAGCGCACAAGCACCCTGCCGCTGCCGTCGGTGAGGGTTGCGAAGGTGTCGGTGCAGGTGAGGGTGTAGCTCTTGCCGTCAATTATCCAGCCCTCAATGTGCTTTGCGTTTTCAATAACGGATTTTATGCGTGTGTCAAAATACAGATTTTTGTAAACCGCTCCGTCCTCCGAATACACCTCTGCGGAGATAACCTTGCCGTTTCCCGCATCAATTGCCCAGGCATCGGCGTTGTCGGTTTTCTCTGAAAACAGAAGCTTGTTTGTTTTGATTTCATAAATTGCAAAAGTTCTTTTGCCGGAGTCCTCATCGTGGGTTTTCACCGCGACGCAGCCGTTGACAATGCACTCAGCCGATTCCATTCCGGCAACCCTGAACACGGTTTTGCCGTTTGCGTCAAAGAGATAACCGGTGCCGTCCGCTGTGCAATAGAAATAATCGTCAGCCATTCCCTGCGCTGCGGCTCCGTTTTCCCCACAGACCATGATTTCGCCGCTTTCGGCATGGTAGTATTTTGTCTGCTCATCGCCGTCGTTATATGTGTAGGTCGAGAAAAAGCATTGTTCCTCAGTGCCGCATTGCGCAATTTCGCAGGGGTAGAAGCTGTCAGTGCAGAAGTTCTTTGTGTAAAGCTTCTGCCCGTTTTCATCGTAAACCGTTGCGGTGTCACCTGCAGGTACGATGAAATATTTCCCTTCAATCGAAAAAATGTTTTCATAAACCGGCTTCATAACCCAGTCTCCGTCGGTGTTGATTACGCCGTATCTGCGTCCGGTGAAGGAATTTGTGAAGGAAACCACCGCGCGGAAGTTGCAGAAGCTTTCCACAGTGGAATAGCGTTCAAAGACTGCTTCGCCTTTTTTGTTGAGATAATAGGAATTGTTGTTGTCAGACCCGTCGTCGGTATAGTCATACACCTCGGCATAGCCGCAGGAAAAGCGGCAGAGATCGCCGTTGATGTCTTTTTCAAAGAGCTTTTTGCCGGAAAAATCGTAAGCGGTGTAGTGACTCAGGGAGGTGCCCTCGGTGTAATCATACCTGCACACGGTTATCACACCGTCGGAAACGGAATAAATACTGCCTCCACTGCTTTCGCAAATCACCCACGAGCCGTCGCGCGCCATGACGTAAAACGGTTCGCTGCTGCCGCCCTCACCGCCGCCGTTGTTCAGAATGTAGAACCAATCGTCGCTGTCCTCGCTGTCGTGCTTGAACACATTGTCGAACACGGCATCCGCAATGATTTTTCCGCCGACAGTTGCAAGCCCGTATTTCATGCCGTCCTGCGAATAATCCTTCATGTACGGATCTCCGTCATAGTCTTCGGCGGAGGCGAGAACAAAATTTTTATATGATGCGGCAAATGGAACAAGCATGCCGTAGGAGCTGTTCGCCTTGGGCACAGGAGTGAAATCCTTATACCATCTGTCATGCTTTTCAAGGCTGTTCTGCTCGTATTTCCCGATGTCCGGAAGCTCACCGAGCATGAACACGGGCTTATCGCTCTGTGTGACGGAGGTGTCGGAGGCAGCCGTCGTGGAGTCCCTGCCCGTTGTTGCGGAGGTTTCCTCCTCAGACCTGTTGCCCGTGCACCCGAAAAGCATCACGAGAACAGTCAACAGTGCGACACATTTTATCAGCTTTGACATTGTTCTCTCTCCCTTTTATCTGTCAAATTGCGGTTCGATTTCCGCCCCGCCCACAACTGTTTCACCGTCATAAAAAACAACGGACTGCCCCGGCGTGAGCGCTCTTTGAGGTGAATCGAACTCAACCCGCACACGTCCCTCGCCCAGAGGGATAACCGTTGCCGGTGCCTCGCGCTGGGAATAGCGTGTTTTTGCCTCAACCCGCAGCGGAGCATCAAGACGTTCCGCGGCAATGAGGTTGAGGTTTTTTGCGGTGAGCGCGCCCTTCATCAGCATTTCGTGCTCTCCGAGGGTGACGGTGTTGTTCTCCGCGTCCTTCCCGAGCACAAACAGCGGCCGCGGCGCGCTGATACCCAGACCCTTGCGCTGACCGATTGTGTAAGCCGCAAACCCGGAATGTGTGCCGAGAACTTTTCCGCCGGAATCAATGAAGCTGCCGGGCACGAGCTTTCGCGAAGTGTAGTCTTCAATGAACGCGGCATAGTCGCCGTCCGTCACAAAGCATACATCCTGGCTTTCCTTTGCCCGCGAGTTCGGCAGACCCAGGGTCTCAACCAGCTCGCGCACCTGCGGCTTTGTCAGCCCGCCGACCGGGAGCAGCATCCGTGAAAGCTGCTCCTGCCCGAGACGCCAGAGCACATAGCTCTGATCTTTTTCGGTGTAGGCCGCCTTCTTGAGAAGATATCTGTTTCCGCTCTTTTCAACCCGGGCATAGTGCCCCGAGGCTATTCTGTCGCACCCGGTGTTCACCGCGTAATCGAGCAATGCACCGAATTTGACAGCCTTGTTGCACCTCACACAGGGGTTCGGCGTGCCACCCTCAAGATAAGTGCGGACAAAATAATCCACAACCTCTTTATAAAAAACATCGGAAAGGTCAACCGTTTCGTGCGGTATTCCAAGCATGGCGCAGATTTTTTTCGCCTGCTCCGACTCATCGGGAACACCCCTGAGCCGCATTGTCGCCGCACGCACGTCAAGCCCCGATTCAAGCAGGAGAGCGGCCGCTGCGGTTGAGTCCACTCCGCCGCTCATTGCGGCAAGAACGCTGCTGTTCACTTCCGGTTCCTCCCCTTTTTTGAATTCGGATTTATTTTATGCGTTTTCGCATATGAGCTGCCACAGCAGCCGCAGCCGCGCCCTGAGCAGCAAAAACGGCAGGCGGTATCTGAAAGCAAGTCCGCTTCCCGAAAATCTGCGGACAGCCTGACGGATGCTTTCGTTTGCAAGAATTTCCGCGAGCGCCGCGCGGCGTGAGGAAAAGCTCCCCCCCTGCTTTTTCAGCAGCTTCGGAAATGTGGAAACAGCCCCGGCGATATCCCTGCAGTGCACTGTCCAAAGGCTTTCGGGCACGTCAAATTTCGTGCAGAAATCATAGCCCATGTTCCAGACGGAAACATATCTTTTTATTGTGTCCGCACCGAGCACGTTGCGCATGTTCTGCGACTGTGCTGCGCGGTAAAGATAAAGCGGCTCATAGAGCAGGGCAATTTTATTACAGCAGGCGTAAACATTCAGGCAGAAAAACGCGTCCTCGGCGAAGGAATACCGCTCGTCAAAGCGGAGCGCGTTGCCGCGGATAACGGCGGTCTTCGTCAGTGAGGTGCAGGCGCTTTCGTGCCTTCCCGCGCCGCTGAACGCCTCGTTCAGCCCGCCGACACCCGGCTCGCCGAGAAAAGCGCGGAAATAAGGCTGCAGCTCACTCTTTTCGATTGTTTCGAGCTTGCCGTGAGGCTCCGGGCAGCTGCTTTCGCCCGTGAAGCCGTTCCGGTTGAACGCCTTATAGTAACAGCGCACCGTGTCCGCCCCGGTCGAAACGAGCGCGGCGAGCATTTTATCATACATTTCACGGTCTATCAAATCGTCGCTGTCAACAAAGCCGATGTAATCGCCCGTTGCCGCGTCAAGCCCCGCGTTGCGCGCGGAGGATACGCCGCCGTTTTGCTTTGAGACGGTTTTGATGCGGCTGTCCTTTTTTTCAAGCTCCCTGCAAAGGGCAAGCGAGCCGTCGGTTGAGCCGTCGTCAACAAGGATTATTTCAAGCTCCTGAAGGGTCTGCGCAAGCACGGAGTCAACACAGCTTTCCAGAAGCTTTTCACGGTTGTAAACCGGAATAATTACGCTTATCATCTGTTCCCCTCCGCAAATTCATCGAGCGCCGCAAACTGCCCCTCCGAGGCCTTTATGTATTCCCGGGGGTCAAAGCGGATGTTTTCAACGCGGTTGCGTTCAAGCTGCTCAAAGGTCAGGCTTCCGATGTCGGAAAGCTCTGCAAAGTCTCCCTCAAAGCCCGCTTCCTCAAGGTAGCTGCGTGTCTTCTGCGCATAGACAATGGGGAACACTGCCTTGTGCAGCAGCCACGAGATAATCAGCGAGTGGAAGCGCAGCGCGACAACATAGCCTGCGCTTGCGATTTCCGCGAGAGCGGCGTCAAGTTTGCCGTCATAAAAGAATTCCGACAGTCCTCCGCGAAGCTCGGCCGGAACCAGCTCCCGGATTTGCTCCGCCGCGTTTTCGTCGCCCTCCAAGCGGCAAAAGGACATCAACGTCACTTTGAAGCCGCGCCGCAGATATTCGCTCACCGCGGAGGCCGTTTTTGAAATATATGCTTCCGCAAAGCCGGAAAGCTCACGGCGCTGCGAAAAATCCATCACGGAGAACAGAATTTTGTCTTTCCGCTCCTCAACCGCGGGCAGATTGCGGCAGGTGAACACAACGTCGGGCGCAAAGGCAGCCGTCGGGAGGTCTTCAAAGAAAGAGTATGAATATCTGTCCCTGAAGCAAACCCGGCAGGTACGGAAATAATCTCTCGCCCGTGCAACAAACTCCTCGCTCTCGAACGGGCCGAAGGACGCGCCGATAACAAAGCACGGCAGGCCGTGAGTGCCGGAAAACACATAGGGGTTGACAGAGCCGTCGTTAAGCTTTTCCTGATACATAGAGCCGCCGATTTGCACATACGCCGCCTTGCCTGATTTGAAAACAAGCCTGTCGATGAACGCAAGAAAATAACCGACCGGCTTTTTCAGCCCGCCCGGAAGGCGACGGCGCAGCGCTGAAAGCGTTTTGTAGAGCCTTTTGGTTTTGTGGTATGCCTTGAAATTTTTGCCGATATTCCGGGAATACTCTTTGTCCGCGAGAACACGGAATTCAACCTGCGGATATCTCTGAGCGAGAATGCGCAGGAACAAATCATCCCCGAGGTTCATGTCGCAAAAAGCGTTTACAATAATTTTCATCCGCACACCGTCCGTAATTTTTTCATCAGCGCGTGACATCCTTTATCCAGCGGAAGCGGTTGACCTTCACTGCGGCAACGGCGCATTTGAGAATCTGGTCGCACTTGAGCAGTGAAAAAGTCACCCACACCGGAAAGCGGAACACAAAGGCGGAAAGAGCCGAGAGCGGAAGCACGATGCCCCACATAAAAATCATGTCGTTGAACAGCACAAAGCGCGTGCTGCCTCCGCCGGAGACAATGCCCGTCAGTGCCGGCATCTGGTAAGCCGTGCCGACAACCGTAACGCTCAGAACAGTCAGAAACACGTCGGAAAGACGGGCGCTGTCCGCCGTGACATTGTAAAGCGAGATAATTGGTGCTTTTGCAAAGAAGATGATGCTCCCGGCGACAATGCCCACAGCGACAAACAGCAGCTGGAGGGTCTTTGAATATTCCTTCACGCGGGGAATGTCGCCCTTGCCGACGGTTGTGCCGATGATAACTCCGGCGGCGTTTGCGCTTGACTGGTGGAGAACGCTCACAACCTGGAACAGAGTTGTCGCAATGCTGTTTGCCGAAATGGCGCTTGCGCCGAGCCTGCCGAGGATTGCCGTCTGCACACCCATTGCAATGCCCCATGAGCCGCTTGAAGCGACAAGGGGGAAGCCTGTCCGGATATAGTCACGGAAATAGTCCTTTTCGATTTTCAGAAGATCCAGCGGACGCACACGAAGCTTTTTGTCAATGCAGAACAGATAGACGCAGACAATCAGCAGCTCCGCCGTGCGCGCGGCAAGGGTTGCGAAAGCAGCGCCGCGTATGCCCATTTCCGGCATGCCGAGTCTGCCGTAAATCAGGCCGTAATTGAGCGTGATGTTGACAAACAGAGACACCGCCGACACCGCAAACCCGATTTTCACCGTTTCAACGCTTCGCAGAACGCCAAGGATGATGTTTGTCGCGGCGAAGATGCAATAGGAGAAGCCCATGATTTTGAGATATTCCGCGCCCTCGGCGATGATTTCCGTTTCATCGGTGAGCAGGCGCAGCACGCCCTGCGGAAATGCGAGCACAACAGCGCCGAGCAGCAAAGCCATTGCAAGCCCCGTTGCCATGCCGACGGCGAAAACACGCTTTATCGGCAGAACTTTTCCCTTGCCCCAGTATTGCGAGCAGATGACCGAAATTCCGTTTGCAGTGCCCACAACAAGCATCATGAGCAAAAACTGAATCTGGTTGCACAGTGACGCGCCGCTCATTGCCGGCTCGCTGTATTTTCCGAGCATGATGTTGTCAGCGAGGTTTACGCTGAAAACCAGCACATTCTGCAATGCAATAACGCCCGTCAGCGAGAAGAAGCGGCGGTAAAATCCGGCGTCACGAGTTATCATAGTTTGTAATTCTCCAAAATCCGGGCAGCAGCCGGTTTATTTTTCCTTAGGGTGTATGGGATTCGACTTGCTCCGCCCTTCAAGCCATTTGGTTGCCTTGTCCTTGGAAATTCTTTTAATGTCTTCTTTGGGATGGACGGAGGAAGCTCCGCCGTTCACATAGAGGAACATGAAGCCGTCGGCGGTCTCATAGAGGGATTCCTCGTAACCGTCATCGTCACCCGGATAGCCGAATGTGTATTTTTTCACGAGAGTTGAAGCGTCGGTATCATAAACCTTGCCGCAAAGTGTCTTTTTCATTATAATTAACCTCCTGTTTTTTGTGATTATAGCACGTTGACGTTGAAAATTCAATTGTTTTCTCTCAATATGGGCCTCAAATAAGCTGCGCTGTCATTCTGATTTGACTTCCCCGGTCACTGTTGGAAAAAGATGCCTTCCGGGCTGATAAAATATTTTTCAAACTGCCGCCTTTGCTGTTGAATTTGCACACAAATTAATGTATAATGGTAAAGATTTAAAGCGTGAAAGCTTCAAGTCGGCTATGATAGAATCGGAGGCGAAATGATTGGAGAAAAATACATTCACCGTCACCGCGCACACGGGTGCAATGCTCACCCCGATGAACAGTCTGCGTTCCTTCAAAGCGGGAATGCTCTGCGGGGCGGACATCGCGGAAATTGACCTGAGCTTTCGGAAGGACGGCACACCCGTCATCATCCACGCAGAGAAGCCGGGCAAAAATCAGGGTAAACCGCTGAGCTCGGTTTTCGAAATCCTCGCCAAAACACCCGGCAAAAAGGTGAATCTGGATCTCAAAGCGTTTTGGAACCTGCCCGCCGTCTTTGCCATGCTTAAGGAATACGGCGTTGCGGACAGAGCGCTGTTCACCGGGGTCTTCGGCGATCATTTTGAAACAGTCGCGCGGGACTGCCCGGGAATCCCTTATTACTACAACCTGTGGTTTGACGGCAGCCGCCCCGATGTGCCCGATTCCGAGTTTGAAAAAGCCGCCGGGCTCGGCTGTGTGGGGATGAACACAAACCACCGCAACGTCACGCCAGACTTTGTCCGCCGCGCACGGGAGCACTCGCTGGAGGTTTCCGCGTGGACGGTGAACGATGTTGAGCGGATGAAAAAACTGCTTGCCCTGGGCGTTAACAACGTCACAACCCTGCGCCCCCGCAAGCTGATAAAACTAATGAAGTCAATTGAACACAAGGAGTCTGATTTTTATGAACAACAAGCTCAAGGATGAGTCGCTCGATTTTCTTTTCAATGCCGTGCTCAAGCTCGAAAACCTTGAGGAGTGCTACAACTTTTTTGAGGATTTGTGCACAGTCACAGAGCTGAAGGCGCTTTCCCAGAGGATAACCGTTGCCAAAATGCTGCGCGACAAGTGCGTATACAGCGACATTGTCAAGAACACGGGCGCAAGCACCGCAACAATCAGCAGGGTCAACCGTTCGCTGAATTACGGCTGCGACGGCTACGAAAAAGTGTTTGTCCGCATGGACTCCGACAAATGAGCGGGGGATATTCGGCTTTGGCGGGCAGCTATGATTTGCTCACCGACAACGTCGGTTATGAGGCGCTCGCCGATTATGTTTCGTCCCTGCTCGCGGAAAACGGAGTTGAGGACGGATGCGTGCTCGACCTTGCGTGCGGCACCGGCAGACTGACAGCGCTTCTGGCCAAAAAAGGCTATGACATGATCGGAACGGACATCAGCGGCGACATGCTGTCCCTCGCAATGAACAACGCGTTTGACGCGGGTGTCAATATTCTGTTTTTGTGCCAGAGCATGCAGAACCTCGACCTTTACGGCACGGTGGACGCCGCTGTCTGCACTCTTGACAGCATAAACCACCTCACCGACAGCGCCGATGTGCTCAGGACGTTCAAACGGGTGTCACTGTTTCTGAACCCGGGCGGCGTGTTCGTTTTTGATGTGAACACGGTTTTCAAACACCGCGAGATTCTTGCGGACAACACATTTGTTTATGACCTTGACGAGGTCTTCTGCGTCTGGCAGAACACATATAATAAGAGCAGCAACATTGTTGACATTGAGCTGAACATTTTTGAAAAGGACGGCAGAGCCTACCGCCGCCGGACTGAGGCCTTCAGCGAGCGCGCATATGAGCCGGAGGAGCTCAAGGAGCTGCTCGGAAAGGCGGGGCTTGAAACCCGCGCGGTATACGGTGAAATGACAAGGCAGCAGCCGCCCGGGGATTGCCAGAGGCTTGTGTTTGTTGCAGTGAAGAAATAAGGAGCAAAAATGGGGAAACTTATCAGATGCATAACCGACGACGGGCTTGTGAGCATTACGGCGGTTGATTCAACGGACATTGTGAACACGGCGCAGGAGATTCACCAAACTTCGGCGGTCACAAGCGCGGCGCTGGGCAGACTGCTTTCCGCCGCGTGCATGATGGGCAGCTCGCTGAAATACGGCAGCGAGAGCGTGACATTGCGCGTGAAGGGCTCCGGCCCCGCGGGCAGTGTGCTCGCCGTTTCGGACAGCGAAGGCAATGTCAGGGGCTATGTTCAGAACCCCGTGGTGGAAATCCCGCTCAACAGCAAGGGAAAGCTCGATGTCGCAGGCGCAGTCGGAGCAGACGGAACGCTGAGCGTCATCAAGGACATGGGGCTCAAAGAGCCTCACACCGCGCAGATTCCGCTGGTTTCCGGCGAAATCGCTGAGGATATCACGAGCTATTTTGCAATCAGTGAGCAGACACCGACGGTGTGTGCTCTGGGCGTACTCGTCGCTCCGGAGCTGACAATTGCCGCAGCGGGAGGGTTTTTGATTCAGCTGCTTCCGGCGGCGGGGGACGAAACCGCGCAGAGAGTGGAAAAAGGACTGGCGGGGCTGCCCTCCGTTACACAGATGCTTTCGCAGGGACTGAGCCCGGAGGAAATCTGTTCAAGGGCGCTGCCGGACTTCAACGTTGAAAAGCTCGAAGAGAGCACGGTGACCTACCGCTGCAGCTGCTCGGTCGAAAAGGTTGAACGCGCACTTGTCGGCACGGGCAGAGCGGAGCTTGAGGATATGGCGAAAGACCCCGAAACGTCCGTGACCTGCCATTTCTGCCGGAAGAAATATGTTTTCACCCCGAATGAGATTCTCGCCCTTGCCCGGCGTGCGTCGGAGTGAGACGCTGAATCCGCAGAGCTGCGGCGGCACGGTATGTGTTCGTCCGCTAATGTCCCGGGAAGGCGCGGCGCAACGTGTAACCCATGCCGGCGGAGGTCGGGTAAATCGTTTTCCGTCCAGTACAGTGCGGTGTGCCGGCAGTCCGTGGCAGCTCATTTGAAATGCTCTTTGTTGTATCCGCGGCGGTATGTTTTATACGTTGCTTTCATACCCGTAATAATCCTTACACAGTGTAGGGAACGGTCTTGACCGTTCCGCAATATAAAAACAGCCTGCCTACGCCCGGCTTGTACATAAGCGGCACAAACAAAACGGGCACTATTCGTACCTCCGAGATACATATTAGCTGGAACAGACAGAATAATTAAACGTATTGGAACGGTCAAGACCGTTCCCTACACTGTGTAGGGATTATTACGGGTAGGAAAGCAACGGATATAACATACCGACGCAGAAACAACAAAAAACACTTCAAATGACCTTCCTTGGACTGCCGACGCATCGCGCCGCCACGCGGGCAGAGCAATAAATAATTCAAGCGACCTTCCTCGGACTGCCGGCGCATCGCGCCGCCGCGCGGGCAGAGCAATAAATAATTCAAATGACCTTCCTCGGACTGCCGATGCATCGCGCCGCCGCGCGGGCAGAGCAATAAACAATTCAAGCGACCTTCCTTGCATTGCCGACACACAAAAAACGCCTGACCTTGCCCGATTGGGCGAAGATCCGGCGCAAATAAAATATAAAAAGGAGAATGCACAGTGATAATTACAACAACCAACGGCCTTGACGGTCAGGAGGTGCAGCAATACCTCGGCATCGTTTTCGGTGAGGTAGTTGCCGGAGTGGATTTCATCAAGGACTTCACAGCCGGCCTCACAAATTTCTTCGGCGGACGTTCAAAAACCTATGAAAGCGAGCTTATCGACGCGCGTGAAAACGCTCTCGCGGAGCTGGCACAGCGCGCACAGCAGCTCGGAGCAAACGCCGTCATCGGCACAAAGGTGGATTATGAGGTGCTCGGAACAAACAACGGCATGATGATGGTCATCGCAAGCGGTACTGCTGTCAGATACTGATTATTTTTCGATGAACAGCACGCCGACGCAGTTTGCGCCGCAGTGTGTTGCAATTGTGCATCCGGCCTGCCCCTCAAGCACGTTTTTGAAGCCCTTCTTTTCAACAATGCGGCGCAGCTTTGCCACCTGCTCAGCCGGCATTCCGGAGTGAGTGAGGAAGGCAGTGTCAGTTTCCGGATTTGCGCCCGCAAGGCGCTCCTCAACATACTGCTCCTGCACGCGCTCGATTTTGCCGCGGTATTTTTTGCAGACGGTGAGCTTACCGTCCCTCATTTCGAGGCTCGGCTTGATTCCGAGGAGGTTCGCGCCCAGTGCGGCAACCGAAGAACAGCGGCCGCCCTTGCGCATATACTCAAGCGTATCCAACACAAAGCTGACGTTGCATTTTGACGTCAGCTCTTTTATTTTTTCGGCAATGGTTTCGGCCTTCAGCCCCTCATCGCGCATACGCGCCGCCCTGAGTGTGAGCAGGGCAATGCCGGAGCTGAGCTGACGGCTGTCAACAACAAACACTCTTTCACACTCCTGCGCAGCGATTCTCGCGTTCTGACAGGTTGAGGAAAGCTCAGCGCTGAGTGAAATGTGCACAACACTGCCTCCGTCCGCCGTGAGAGCCGAGAAAAAGTCAGTGTATTCGGCAACGGACACAGCAGAGGTGGACGGCAGCGTTTTGTTTTCTTCAAAGTTTTTGTAAATATCGTCCCGCGTCACCGTAACTCCGTCAAGTCCGTCAACACCGTTGAGAATAACGTGCAGGGGAATGGTTTTGATTCCGTTTTTTTCAGCAACGTCAGCGGGGATATCTGCGGGAGTTTCCGTGGTAATGAAAATCTTCGACATAGTGCTTCTCCTGTTTTCTTTTTATTCTTTCCGATTTCCGGTACAATTCATGCAAAAATACAATCGATTATTTTACCGACTTTCGCAGCCGAAACAACATCGGCAAAAATGACGGCCGTCTTTCCGGCTTCTTCACAGTAATAAAAGCGCCTGCCGCTGTCCGGCAAAAGCGAATTGATTGAAGTGAGGAGCTTGTAATCAAAGGAGCTGCCGTCAAAATCAAGCTCAATTTCGCAAGGACTCGAATTGAACGTAAAGCTTACCAGCGCCTTCGGCTCTGTGCCGAAATCAACGCTCGCGGAACAGCCGGAAACGTCAAACTCACCGTTTGCAAGAGTGCTGAGCTCTGAAATAATTTCGATGTAGTTCACCGCATCAACAATGCTGTCGGGCGAGAACATGTAGTAGTTTGCGGACAAACCGGCTTTTTCAAGCTCTCCGCGGTTTTTATCAATCGGCCTGAAGCCTTCGCCGAGTGAAGACCCGACTGTCGGCAGTGCCGTGCCAAGCGGCAGAGTGGTTGAAACTGCCGTCGGGTCATTCGTCACTGACGGGGCCGACGTGCCGCCGTCGGTTTTTCCGCAGCCGAACGTCAGGCACATCAGCAGGATAATTATTAACGCCGAAGCGCAGGGTCTGAATAATTTTTTCATCGCTGCCATCCAATCGGGATTTGTTTGAGTTGTGAATAAAATGCAGAGTAGGGCGGGGGCTTGCTCCCGCCGTTTCAGAGGTCAGAACAATGATGGCGTGTATGTGTATCATTTTTTGAGTTCAAACAGCTGTTTTTCTCATATCCGTCCGATGGGCGTGAGGTCAGTTTTTGCAGCGGCGGGAGCAAGCCCCCGCCCTACCGCTGCCGAACCGTTGAAGAACCGCGGGGGTGTGCATCATACGTCTGTTTTATCCATACGGGGAAACCGATTCGGCGGAAGCTTCATACCGTGAAATCACAATCTGATTGTGAGATGCATCCACCAACCGGGCGGATTGACGCGCAGATTGCGTCTTGTATTCATATCATTCAATCGGGATATGTCGCCGCCGGAATATTTGTGCCGTAGAGGTGTTATCACAAAAAAGCGGCGGATGATTTTTCAAAAAAGTGAACTTTATTTTGTCCGCAGACGCACACGTCTTTCAAACCGCTTTCCTGCGGAGAAAAGTGCTAACTAAAAAACAAAAATGCCGACGGCTGCCGCTGCCGCGATATAAAAAACCGGATGAATGTTGCGGGTGGGCTTCAACTGCGTCAGAACAAAGAGAACAACAAACATGATTATCGCCGCGAGGTTAAAATATTCAAACGGCGCGGAAAAATCAAAAACCGCACCGTCAAAGGTAAACGCAATTTTGAACACGGAGTATGCCGCCGCGGCAATAAGCCCCACAACTGCCGGCCTCATCCCGGAAAACGCTCGCGCAACAAATTTGTTGCTCATGAATTTCTCAAGCAGTCCGGCAATGACCGTAATAATAATCAGCGAGGGCAGAGTCAGGAAGAAGGTTGCAAGCACTGCGCCCGGCAAGCCGGAAACAGTGTAGCCGACATAGGTTGCCATGTTTATGCCGATTGCACCGGGTGTGCTTTCGCTCACGGCTATCATGTCCGCGAGCATACGGTGAGTGAACCAGCCGGGATGCGCGTCGGACATCGCGGTCAAAAAAGGGATTGTTGCCAGACCGCCGCCGACGGCGAACAGTCCGGTTTTGAAAAATTCCCAACATAAAACAAGAAGTGTCATAAACTCTCCGAATAATAAAATCACCCGAACGCTCGGGAATCCGAAACCGTCCGGGTTGCCGGCGGAACAGCTGCCGCCGATTCTTCGTCCCGCGTTTTGTTAACCGGCGTTCTGCCGCCTTGCAAAAACAGCCGGCGGCGGAAACATACGGTCGGACAAAAACGGTGCAGATGCTTGCTCCCGGTACTCCGGAAGCCGAAAACACCGAAATACACCCCGGGCTTTTAGCTCCGGAATGCATTCAAATCGGTTGCAAATAAGCAGCATCGAGCGGTTTTTTATTGCCGCCCGGAAGCTGTTATGTTCTTAAAATCTGCCCTTAAGAAGCTCGGCAACAGCCTTTGCCTCATCGTTTGTGAGGGTAACGCCCTTGCCCATTTTCTCGCGCTCGGGAGCCCATTCACGGATGTCGTACTTCGGCTCTCTGCCGTTCCAGCTGATGAGATTGAGCTCTTTGGTCCACCCCTTAGCAGTTTCAGACAGGACACCGATGGTCTCAACAATTTCAAATGTGAATTCTGCCATGTTTTTTACCTCCACCTGTGTATTACTAATACATTAGTTTAAACATAAATATAAAAAATTGTCAATAACTTTATATAAATTTAATATTTGTTTGCAATACGATAAAATATTCGGGAACTTACGGGGAATCTGTCAGGGCAAGGAGAAATCAGCACAAGGGGAAACCGGGTTGTTTCGGGAAAAAATGCGATATGATAATTCGAATAATTCTCATTAAAAGCAATCTGAAAATGTTTACAAGAATCCGGAGCGCTGCGCAAATAAATTTTTTGACGGATTCAAAACCCGTCAACAGACTTCGCGAAGATTGCAGTCGGCGTTTACCGAGATTATTTCAGTCCGGAAGGACAGAATATTTTTGAAAGCAAAAGCCGGACGGATGCCCGCGTGCGCGGATATCGGAACAGACAAACCCGGCTTTCCGCACCGGGAACAGCCGCATTCTCTCCGATAAATAGCAAAGCAGCCGCGGACTGATATGTCTGCGGCTGCGGATTTTCTGCAAAAATGTCTTGAAACGGTTACTTTCCGTTAACACCCTTATAAATCTTTAAAGCACCGTGCAGGCAGTTGATGTGAAAGGTCTTGTACGCTCCGGCATATTCGCCGTCAATCGTCCACGGGATATCCCCGTCGCACTCAACGGTGAACTCGCTGCCCTTGAGACGAGTGATATATTTTTCGTCGAATTTCTTGTTGGAAGCATCGACCACGATTTTGACAAGACCCTGAAAATTCGGCGGCTTTTTTGCAAGAAGCATTTCCATTTTGCCGTCGTCAAACGAAACATCCTCGCGGGAATACTTCATTATTCCACCCACAACGAGTGCGTTTGTGACGGAGCAGAGCAGATATTCCCCCTCGGTCACCGCGCCGTCGCAGGTGATTTTCATCGGAATGGACTTGAGATTTCTTGCCTCTTTCGCTCCCTCGAAAACATATGCGGCATGGCCGAAGGTGTTTTTCTTGAACTGTGACGTGCTGTAGGACGCGCGGGTAAATATTCCGCAGGATGCCGTATAAGCAAAATATTTGTTGTCGTTCACAAGCCCGATATCATGGGGACGGGGAGCGGTTTGCGTAATGATTTTTACGGCTTCCCGGACGTCTGTCGGAACACCGAGGCTGCCGGCAAAATCGTTTGTTGTGCCGGCGGGGATATAGCCGAGCGGTACGTCAACACCGGACTGCATAATTCCGTTTATTACTTCGTTGAGAGTGCCGTCGCCTCCGCGGCAGACAATGATATCAAATTTATCGGCAAGCAGGCGCGCGTACTTTGTTGCCTCGCCGCCGCTGTTTGTGGTGTAAACCGTGGTTTCGTAACCGCCGCACTTTGAAAAAAAGCTCGCGATGTTGAAAAGCTGATTTCTGACCTTGTATTTCCCGGATTTCGGATTGATGATGACCAACACACGCTTTGCGTTTTCCAAAAGCTGTCACCTTCCGTTCAAAGTCAATTTCGGCAAAACGCCGTTCGAAAAAAACGCTCAATATAAATATAATAACATCTTTGGTTTAAAATGTCAATCGGGCTTCATGCGACCGGCGGGGCACGTCAGCAGAGAAAATATTGTATGACAGCCGGCAGCTTTCGCTATAAATTGTGCCCAATATCGGCGAAAAGGCTTATTTTCTATTATATTTCAACGAAAGAAAGAAAAAATGCAAAAATTTTATTTATTTTCTCGTTTTGATATAATTCTGCGGCGATTTTGCCGTATCGTATAATGGATTGAACACGAGCTTTACAGGCGTGAGGAAGGGTATTTCATATGCTGGAAAAACTCAGGGACGTTGAAAAAAGATATGAGGAGCTGAACTCTCTGCTGTGCGAGCCTTCGGCGGCGCAGGACATGGAGCGCTACCGCTCAATGATGAGCGAATTAAAAAAGCTCACCCCCATTGTGGAAAAATTCCGTGAGCACGAGGCCGCGCAAAAAAACCTCGAACAGGCAAAGCAGCTGATTTCGGACACGTCAACCGACCCGGAGCTGCGGGAGCTTGCAAGGGAGGAGGCGGCACAGGCGTCAGCCGATGTTGAACGCCTGCTCGGAGAGCTGAAGGTGCTGCTGCTCCCCGCCGACCCGAATGACGACAGGAACGTCATTGTTGAAATCCGCGGCGGTGCGGGCGGTGAGGAGGCGTCGCTGTTTGCCGGCGTGCTTTACAGAATGTACACCATGTATGCCCAGAGCAAGGGCTGGAAAACGGAAATTCTCTCCGAAAACGCCACGGAGCTCGGCGGCTTCAAAGAGGTGAGCTTCATGGTTGAGGGCGAGGGTGCGTATTCACGTTTCAAGTTTGAAAGCGGAGTGCACAGGGTGCAGCGTGTGCCGGAAACCGAAAGCCAGGGACGCATTCATACCTCAACCGTCACCGTTGCGGTTCTGCCGGAGGCGGGAGAGGTTGATGTTGAAATCAATCCGGCGGATTTGCATATTGACACCTACCGCTCGGGCGGAGCCGGCGGTCAGCACGTCAACAAAACCGAGTCCGCAATCCGCATAACTCATATTCCCACCGGCACTGTTGTAGAGTGCCAGG
>CAZIMM010000001.1:70259-80906 GCA_964540415.1 uncultured Eubacteriales bacterium | reverse complement strand
GAGCGCAGCCAATACAAAAACAAGGACAGGGCAATGAAGATTCTCCGCTCGCGTATTCTTGAGGCGGAGCGCGCAAAGCAGAGCAGCGCGATAGCCGGTGAGCGCAGGGCGCAGGTCGGCACGGGGGACAGAAGCGAGAGAATCCGCACCTATAACTATCCGCAAAGCAGGGTCAGCGACCACAGAATCGGGCTGACGCTTTACCGCCTTGAGGCAATTCTCAACGGCGACTGCGATGAACTGATTGATTCACTGATAACAGCCGACACAGCCGAAAAGCTGCGCGCACAGGAGGGCTGAAAAACGGAAACCTTGCATTACAAAATAACCTCACCGGATGATGCCCGCATAAAGGAGCTTGCCGGGATATTGCTCGGCGGAGGGCTTGTGGCAATGCCCACAGAGACGGTTTACGGCCTTGCCGCGAACGCTTTTGACCCGGCGGCGGTGAAAAAAATATTTGAAGCGAAGGGCAGACCGCAGGATAATCCGCTCATTGTCCACATTGCGGACATGGACGCGCTCACATCCATTGTCAGCTCCGTTCCCGAGAACGCGCTGAAGCTTGCGGAAAGGTTCTGGCCGGGACCGCTGACAATCATCATGCCGCGCTCCCCGAGGGTGCCGCCGATTGTCAGCTGCGGGCTGGACACTGTTGCCGTTCGTATGCCGTCCCACCCGATTGCAGCAGCGCTCATCCGTGCAAGCGGAGTGCCTCTCGCCGCGCCTTCGGCAAATCTTTCGGGCAGCCCCAGCCCCACCTGCGCGCGGCACGTCATACAGGATTTGGACGGGCGCATTGACGCCGTTGCGGACGCGGGTGACTGTGAGGTCGGGGTTGAATCCACGGTTGTCACGCTGACAACTCCGGTGCCGCGGCTGCTGCGTCCGGGAGGAATCACGCACGAGCAGCTCACAGAGGTTCTGGGCGAGTGCGAAATCGATTCCGCCGTGCTCGGCAGGCTCAAGGAAGGGCAGAAGGCCGCGTCGCCCGGAATGAAATACAAGCACTATTCTCCGAAGGCGAGCGTAACCGTTGTCAGGGGAAGCCTGGATGCGTTTGTGCGGTATGTTCAACAGAACGCGCAGAACAGTGACATCGCAATGTGCTTTGAAAACGAGCAGGATAAAATACCGCTCAGCTGCCTTTCAATGGGAGGAGAGCACGAATTTTCCGTTCAGGCTCACAGGCTGTTTTCGGAGCTTCGCCGGGCGGACGAGCTGGGAGCAGGCGCTGTTTTCGTCAGATGTCCCGACACAAGCGGTGTCGGGCTGGCTGTGTATAACCGTTTGCTGAGAGCCTCCGGTTTTCACGTCGCCGAAGCTGAAAAATATTTTAAAAGTTAAATTAAGATAAACAACGGTTCGTCACATAAAAATCAAGCGGAATTAACTGAAAAAACACACGGATGTAACAAAGGACTGTTACAATGCAACTGTACTTAGGGAGCGCGGAGCCGCACCGCAAACCCCGCCGTAAGGGCTAGACCCTCGGTTTACAAGTACACCTTTTACCCCCTCAAATTTGCGAAGAGACATTCGGTTAACGCCGGATGTCTTTTCGTTTTTCTGTCCGGGCGAGGTGAAACTTCCGGGGAGGTGCAGTCCGGGACTTTTTTCGTCCGGGTGAGGTGAAACTTCCGGGGAGGTGCAGCGGTGGGAGCAAGCCCCCGCCCTACCGTTAAAATACAATCAGATTGTGAGATGCAGCCACCAAGCGGGCGGAGTAATGCACAAATTGGGGTATATGCATCAATCAGGCAATTCCGGATTAGTGAGAGCTGCAAATTGAAATACAGAGTAGGGCGGGGGCTTGCTCCCGCCGTTTCAGAGGCCAGAACGATGATGACGTGAATGTGCGTCGGCATGATAATATATTTATCAATTTCTACATATTTATATCGTTTTTCGAGTTCAAACAGCTGTTTTTCTCATATCCGTCCGATGGACGTGAGAACGGTTTTTTCAACGGCGGGAGCAAGCCCCCGCCCTACCGTTACCAACCGTTGAAAAACGGAGCGTTTTTCTCTCGTCCGTCCGTGTGAGTATCTCTCGTCCGTACGGTTATTGACAACACAGGCCAAACAGAGTAAAATAAATTATTATTTATAAGCAACCATGTGTTTTCGGATATTGCAGACAAATTTACATTTTGTTAATTGCCCGCAGAAAAGATACATGATACAATAATATGATTATTTTTGCGGAAGGAAAAACATATGCTCAAAACACTCAGATATGTTCTTATATATAAAAGATATGCGGTGCTCACCGTTTTTCTTACGGTTTTCAGCAGCGCAATGTCGCTGGTGCTGCCGCTGCTCATGGCAAACATCATCAACAACGGAATTACCCGAGGCGACCTTGATTACATCAAGCGCATCGGGCTGCTGATGATTCTTGTCTCGGCGCTCGGCGTGGCGATTTCGATTTCCACAAGCTACTGTTCGTCAAAAACGGCAACCGGCTTCGGCGCGGAGCTTCGCAAGGCGGTGTTCCACAAGGTGGAGTCGCTTTCGCAGTGCGATATTGACAAAATCGGCACTCCCTCCCTGATAACCAGAACAACAAACGACATCCGCCAGGTTCAGGATTTTCTGCTGACACTGCTGCGCATGATTATCAGCGCGCCGATTATGCTTGTGGGCGGCTGCGTGATGGCGTTTGTGCTCAACCCGAGGCTTGCCGCAATTATTCTGATTGTGATTCCCGTCATCGCGCTCATTGCTTACCTGATTTCAAAAAAAGTGATGCCGATGTTCGACAATATGCAAAAAAGCACGGACAGGCTCAACCGTCTGCTGCGCGAAAAGCTTGCCGGCATCCGCGTTATCAGAGCCTTCAACCGCACAAAGTATGAGGACGGCCGTTTCCACCTTGCAAACTTCGAGCTGACCTCCATCGCGCTGAAAATCAACAGAATGTTCGCAGGGCTGGTGCCTTTTGCGATCATGCTGCTGTTCAGCGTTGTCATTCTTGTTGTCTGGAACGGCGGCAGTCAGATTGCCTCCATGGACGCCGTGCTTCAGGCAAAGGAAATCAGCGACACCGTGGGAAACCTTCAGGCGTTTGTCATTTATCTTCTGATGATAATTTTTGCCGTTTCAATGGCGGCGGCAATGCTGATTATGCTTCCCAGAGCTTCCATTTCCGCAAACAGAATCGCGGAGGTGCTCAACACCGAAACCATGATAACGGAGCCGGAAAATCCTCAGCCCTTCAAAGCGGGCGTGAGCGGGTCACTGGTTTTTGACGACGTCAGCTTCGGCTATCCCAACGCTAAGGAGCCGGTGCTCGGCAACATCAGCTTTGAGTCGTCTGCGGGTGAGGTCACGGCGGTCATCGGCGGCACGGGCAGCGGAAAATCCACGCTTGTCAACCTCATTCCGAGGTTTTACGATACCAGCTCCGGCACGATTTATGTTGACGGCACAGATATCAAATGCGTTCCCACCGCGGCGCTTCGCAGAAAAATCGGGTTCATCCCCCAGCAGGCGTCGCTGTTCAGCGGCACGGTTGCGGACAACCTCCGTCTGGGAACTCCGGACGTTTCGGACGAGGACATGTGGGAGGCTCTCGAAACGGCGAACGCCGCGGATTTTGTGCGTGAGCTGGAGGGAGGACTCGAATACCGCGTCTCGCAGGGCGGAATCAATTTTTCCGGCGGTCAGAAGCAGCGCCTTGCGATTGCCCGCGCGCTGGTTATGAAGTGTGAAATCTTTGTTTTTGACGACAGCTTTTCGGCTCTAGACTTCAAAACAGACGCGCTTCTGCGTTCCGCAATCCGCAAGAATCTCTCTTATGCGAACATTGTGATTGTCGCGCAGAGAATCGGAACGATTATGGATGCGGACAGAATCATCGTGCTCGACAAGGGCCGAATTTCCGGTGTCGGCAAGCACCGCGAGCTGTTGGAAACCTGCCCGGTTTACCGTGAAATTGCCGAATCCCAACTGACAAAGGGGGAGCTTGACAGTGAAGCATAACACCGAAAAGCGAAGCGCCCCCCGCAGGCAGAGGCGCAAAGAAAAATATGATGACTACAACGCCGAGCGCCGCCGTCCGGACGAAAAGCCGCAGGATTTCAAAAAAACGCTGTTCAGGCTGCTCAGATATTTCGGCAAAAACAAGCTGAGGACGGCTGTTGTCGTCGTGGCGGGCATTTTTTCAACGGCGCTTTCAATCACGGGTCCGCTTTTCCTCGGCGACGTCGTGGACGCAATCAAGGAACAGGTTGATATTAAACTCGCGGGAGGCAGTATCGCGCTCAACGAGATTGCGCGGCTGCTTACCATGCTGTTTCTGATTTATCTTGTCAGCTCGCTTATGGGCTTTATTCAGCATTACACCATGGCGGGTGTCACACAGAGAATTGTGTGCGAAATGAGGAACAACATCAACAGCAAAATTTCAAGACTTCCGCTGAAATATTTTGATTCGCACACAAAGGGAGATATTCTCAGCCGCATAATGAACGATATTGACAACGTGAGCAACACGCTGCAAAACAACGTCATTCAGGTGATCACCTGTGCCATCACGTTCTTCGGCGTGCTGGGGCTGATGATTTATGTCAGCTGGCAGATGACCCTCATTTCATTTGCCGTTCTGCCCCCGGCACTGCTCATTGCAAGGGCGATTCTCAAACGGTCGAAAAAATATTTCCGCGAGCAGTGGAAAACCATGGGCATTCTCAACGGCCATGTTGAGGAGATGTACACCGGGCACAAGCTCATCAAGGTTTTCAACCACGAAAGCGCCGCGATTGCCGAGTTTGACGAAATCAACGGCGACCTGTTCAACTCCGGGCGCAAGGCTCAGTTTATTTCCGGCATGATTATGCCTCTGATAAGCTTTGTCAACAACATCGGTTACGTGCTTATCTGCGTTGCCGGCGGAATGTTTGTTGTGCGCGGAATGATGTCTCTGGGCGACATAACAACCTTCATCACATATTCAAAGCTGTTCATGCAGCCGCTTGTGGACATTGCAAACATTGCAAACAACCTGCAGTCCTCTCTCGCCTGCGCTGAGCGCGTTTTTGCGCTGCTTGACGAAGAAGAGGAAATCCCCGATGACTGCACAAATCACATTGAAGCCCCGGAGGGCAGGGTTGAGTTTGACAATGTCAGCTTCAGATATTCGGAGGACAAGCCGCTCATTGAGGACTTCAACCTCAAGGTGGAAAGCGGCCAGCTCATTGCAATTGTCGGGCCGACGGGCGCGGGAAAAACCACAATGGTCAATCTGCTCATGAGGTTTTACGATGTGCGTGACGGCGCGATAAAGGTTGACTCAACGGATATCCGCACCGTTCCGCGCGACAATCTGCACGGCATTTTCGGCATGGTGCTTCAGGATACCTGGCTGTTCCGCGGCACGATTGCCGAAAACATTGCCTACGGCAGAGAGGGCGCGACGCAAGAGGAAATACTGCAGGCGGCAAAATCCGCAATGGCGGACCATTTCATCAACACCCTTGCCGACGGCTATGACACCGTGCTCGAGGAGGATGCGACGAACATCTCCCAGGGGCAGCGGCAGCTGCTCACAATTGCGCGCGCGATTCTTGCTGACCCCGCCGTGCTCATTCTCGACGAGGCGACAAGCTCCGTTGACACCAGAACCGAGATTCAGATTCAGCAGGCAATGCAGACCCTCATGAAGGGGCGCACAAATTTCGTTATCGCTCACCGCCTTTCAACAATACGCAAGGCGGATGTTATACTTGTGATGAACAACGGAAGAATTGTCGAGCGCGGACGGCACGAGGAGCTGCTTGAAGCAAAAGGCTTCTACGCCGAGCTTTACAACAGCCAGTTCACGGGCTGCAGCTGAACTCAAACTCAGAAAAAGGGGACAGTCAACAATGGAAGAAGCGCAAACGAAGGAACGCCGAATAACACTGCCCGAGCCCAGATATCTTACGCCTAAGGAAATGGCGGCATATTGTCTGACCTCCTACGGTCAGAACAATCTCAACTCCTTTGTCGGTTCAACAAAGCAGTATTTCATGATGAACTTCCTCGGACTCACAGGCGGACAGTACGGCACAATGGGTGCGATTTCGACCGTCTGGGACGCACTGGATGACCCGATTTCCGGAATTATCATTGACCGTATCCGTACCCGCTGGGGCAGGCTTCGGCCGTTCCTAATAGCGCCGATACCCTTCTGGGCGATAACCTCCATTCTGTTTTTCATCGTGCCGATGTTCATGTCCTCGGGGCAGAGGATGGTTTATGCCACTGTCTGCACAATTATCAACGGCATCGGCCACTCTTATTTCGGCGGCTGGCAGCTGCTGCTTTACAACATCACGCCCAGCCAGAGCGAGCGAAGCACACTCATCGCGTCAAACAAGTTCGTGAATCTGTTCACCTACATTCCGGCAATTGTGCCGATTATGGTTGACTTCCTTCCGCAGCTGACAAACTATAAGGTCGGGCAGCCGCAGGTGTATCTCGGCGCATCCGTGTTCTTTGTCATCATGGCGGCATTATGCTGCGTGTTCGGGTTTTTCAATATGCGCGAGCGAGTTCCGCTTGCAACAAGAGAGGAGCTCAAGGAAACAAGCATTCTGCAGTCCGTCAAGCTCGTTGTGCGCAATCCCCCGCTGTTTGTGCTTCTGCTTTCAAATTTTTTCGGGCAGGTCAAGGGCGTGGGCGGCGCATCCGAGGATTTCTTTTGGTTCAACTGCACGGGAAGGCTTTCCAACCGCTTTTTGTGCAGCCTTTTCACCGGACTGCCGAACTACATAATTACCCCGCTCGCCCCGAAAATCATCCGCCGCTTCGGGCTGAGGCCGACGGCAGTCGGCGCAGGAATATTCGGCGGCATCGCCCACACGGCGCTCTATCTTATCGGCTACAACCCGACCGGCAACAGCGTGATTGACTTTGCGATTGTCACCGCCTGCCTGACCGTTGCGGGTCTGCCGAATCATATTATGAGCGTCTGTGACCCGCTGCTGACGGGTGACATGTACGATTATCTTGAGTGGCGCTCCGGTCTTCGGAGCGAGGGGCTTGTCAACGCCGTCAACGGTTATATCAGCAAGCTCTCGGCAGCTGTTATCGGTTACATATCGGGAGCAGTGTTCGACTGGATAAAGTTCACTCCCCAGTTTGACGCGCGCGGAAACACCGTCCCGCACACAGACAAAAAGGTGCTGCACGGTATATTCGGCATATTTTGCCTTGCTCCCGCCGTTGCCCGCTTCGGGTACGGACTGTCACTGCTGCTTTTCCCGATTCACGGTGAGTTCAAGGAAAAAATGACCGCCGAGCTCGAACAGCGCAGGCTTGAAAAAGCAACAAACCTTGACGCCGAGGTGCAGTAACCTGCGGTGAGCGGACGGCGGACGTGTTTTTACGGAAGCTATTCGGAAATTCTCGCGGCAATCACGGTTATATCGTCCGTGCGGATTCCCTGGCTGTTTTCCATCGCGATGTCCACAGCCTTCTCGGCAAGCTCCGAGGGGCTGTGTATTTTTTTGCTGAAGAGCAGCTCTCCGAGCTCCTCAAAGCTGTCCGGCTCGACTCCGTCGCTGAACATCAGCACTGTGTCACCCGGCAGCAGCTTTATCCGCTCGGTTTCGAATGTAATGTCCTTGAGAATCCCCGCGGGCATGGACGGCTTTTCAACCGTAATCAGGCGCTTTCCCCTGCTCACGAGTGTTGCGGAGGCGCCTGCCTTGAAGAGCGTAAGCTCGCCGGAGTAAAGGTCAATGCACGCAACATCGAGCGTTGCAAGCGATTCCTCCTCCGATTTGACAATCAGCGCGGAATTGACGAGCTTCAGCGCGCTCTCAAAGCTGAACCCGGATTTCAGCAGCCGGACAAAAAGCCCGGCAGTCATTGCGGAATCAATTGCCGCGCGCGCGCCGCTGCCCATGCCGTCGCTGAGCACGATGATTTGTCTGCCCGCCGCGTCGTTGAAGCTTTCGTAATAATCTCCGCATATCGTGTTGCCCCCGCCGGGGTGCTGTGCCGAGCCGATGTTGACCGCATATTCGGTAAGCTGAGAAAAAGTGAGCAGTGTTTCCTCCGGCAGGTTTTCCACCGACGGATAATTCAGCCTGCGTGACACAGCCCGCTCAACCGAACGCATCAGAGC
Source organism: uncultured Eubacteriales bacterium (assembly GCA_964540415.1). Lineage (GTDB taxonomy): Bacteria > Bacillota > Clostridia > Oscillospirales > Acutalibacteraceae > CAZIMM01. The sequence continues at coordinate 72,788 of CAZIMM010000001.1, read as the reverse complement.
AAGCTTGTCAATTTCACTTTTGATAGGCTTTACCCTCGACTTTATGCAAACCCTTCCCTCGCCGTCAACCGTGCAGCAGGTTTCAACCGAATGAATGCCGAAGGAGGCGAGAGCCGAAACAACCCTGCCTGCGGCGGCAGTGTCAAATTCCGCGGTTGAGGAAAGATCGTCTGATATATCTCCGAGCGCTGTCGAAAGCGTGCGGAACTGGTCGCGCACAATCTCCTGCATCTGCACAACCCTGCGCGTTGCTGCTCCGCCTGTCTTTTTCTCGATTCTCGTCAGGCTTTCCGAAACTCTGTCCACTGTTCCGGCAACCTCATTCAGCCCGGCGGCGGCGGAATTCAGCCGCAGCAGCAGACTGTTTTTCATCGCCAGTATTGTCGGCTGTTTCGCGGCGGGAGAAAAATATTTTTCTCCGCGCACAAGCAGCTTTGAGGGGATTGCCACAAACGCAATGCTTGCGGCTGCCGCCTCCCAGAGGGTGATGAGAATATCGTTTTCGCCCGAGTTGAGAATCGCAACCACCGCGTTTGACGCCACAAACGCCGCCGCGCTCGCAAGCTGGCCGACGGGAGCGAACATGCCCGCAAGCAGACCGGCAAAGGAATATGCGCCGCTCAGATGCCCCATGCCGTCCGCAAGGCTCAGTGCAAAGCCTGCGCACACTCCGGCAACCGCTCCTCCCGCAGCGCGTGCATAGCGCGCGCAGAAAAGCACCAGCAGCACCGCCAGAAATCTTGCCGGCGACGCGCCGCCGACGGTCAATCGGGAAACACTGACAAGCAGTGTGCACGCTGCGACAACGATGCTGGAAAGCTCCTGAACGGAGAGCACCGAAGGCTCGCGCAGCAGAGACTTGACCGAATATGCGCGGTAATAAAAATACGCCGCTCCTGCGGAAATCATGCTTTCCGCAATAACTGAAAGCGAGCCGTCAATGCTTATACCCTGTGCCGCGAGCACCGTGAAGCCGGCGGCAGCGCAGGAGGTCAGAGCAATGCAGGGATGAATGAATTCAAGCCTATGCATGCTGCGAAAGCGGCTGACGGTCTGGTTGAGAGTCGCCGCAATAATAAGCGAGGCAATAAGGCTTATTGCCCGGGTTCCCGAATGTGTGACAAGCACTCCGCCGCAGCTGCCGACAAAGCACGCAAGCAATCTTCCGGCGGGAGCAAATGCTGTCAGCGCAACGCAGAACGGCGACATTCCCCCGAGTGCGCCGCAAAGCGCCAGCAAAAAGCCCGCGAGCATCCACAGCGCCTGCTTTGCAAGCTCCGCGCCGCTCAGCGCCATACGGGTTGTCCGCTCCCCCGCGTTTTTCATTATCAGCGGTTTCTGCATTGCGAAATCAGTCCTCTCATTTGTCTGTGTTAACATTATATGGGGCTTGTCTTGAAAAAAATGTCATTATATAGTGGATTTTTTTTAAATATTGGTGTTTTTTACGGCGGAATATGTTATAATTAGATGTATATATTCGAGGAGGGGCAAAAATGGAGGACAAACGACCGGCAAACGACCTTTTGGTGGGGCGCAATGCGGTGCTGGAGGCAATAAAAAGCGGCAGGGAAATCGACACTTTGCTTGTTGCCTCAGGCGAGCGCGGCGGCAGCATCGGAAGGATAATCGGGGAGTGCCGCGAAAGAGGCGTTGTTGTCAAGGAGGTTGACCGCAAGAAGCTTGATTATATGTGCTCGGACGGCAACCACCAGGGAGTTGCGGCATATGTCGCCGCTCACGCCTACTCCGACATGGACGACATTTTTGCTCTTGCCGCAGAACGCTCGGAGGAGCCGTTTATCATTGTCTGCGACGAGCTGGAGGACCCTCACAATCTCGGCGCGGTGATACGCACGGCGGAGGCTGCCGGTGCTCACGGGGTCATTGTCCCGAAAAGAAGAAGCGCCCCTCTCGGCATGGCTGTTGCGAAAACCTCGGCGGGCGCGGTTGAATATGTTCCGGTTGTCCGCGTGCCGAATCTTGTTGCCGCCATTGAGGAACTGAAAAAGCGCGGCGTTTGGATTTACGGTGCGGACATGGACGGCGAAGCATGGAACACCGTTGATTTTCGCGGAGCGGTTGCACTTGTTGTCGGCTCCGAGGGCAACGGAATAGGCCGTCTTGTGCGTGAAAAATGTGATTTTATTGTTTCGCTTCCGATGAAGGGAAGGGTAGGCTCGCTCAACGCATCTGTTGCGGCGGGAATTCTGATGTTTGAGGTTGTCCGCAGCAGAAGCTGATATCGGGGGGAGGAGTTGCCGATGAGCGATATATCGCTTGAAGAGCTTCTGGTTCAGATGAAGCTCGAAAATGAAAAAGACTCGGGTGTGCATGAGGAATCCCCGGCAGTCTGGAGTCTTGAGGATATGGATAAACTGCTCGAGTCGGCGAAGCCGCTGAGTGAGAGGCTTCGGAACGGGCAGACGGATTTTCCGGCACAGCCGGATGAGGGTAAGCAGGAGGACTTTTTCTCACTTCTGGCACAGGAGCAATATCCCGCCGCCGAGAGCGCGGAGGAAGATTTCA
>CAZIMM010000001.1:14830-70159 GCA_964540415.1 uncultured Eubacteriales bacterium | reverse complement strand
CCGTGACGGAGGACGATTTGTTTCCTGCGGCCGAACATAAAGAAGCCCCTGCCGCGGAGAGCGCAGAGGATGAATTCACCGTGCCGGAGGACGATTTGTTCCCTGCGGCCGAACATAAAGAAGCTCCTGCCGCAGAGAGCGCGGAGGGTGAATTCACCGTGACGGAGGACGATTTGTTTCCTGCGGCCGAACATAAAGAAGCCCCTGCCGCCGAGAGCGCGGAGGAGAATTTCACCGTATCGGAGGACGATTTGTTCCCTGCGGCCGAACATAAAGAAGCCCCCGCCGCCGAGAGCACGGAAGAAAAATTCACCGTGACGGAGGACGATTTGTTCCCGGAGGCCGAACATAAAGAAGCCCCTGCCGCAGAGAGCGCGGAGGGAAAGACCTTTGAGCACAGGGAAAGCGTACCGTTTTTCGGAGACAGGGAGGCTGTGTACAGCCCTGAGCTGACACGCAAGACTCAGGATGCCGACGAGGCTTTCGACTCTCTGCTGAAAAGCATCAGGCAGAGGTCCGAGTTTGATGAAAAACCGGAGGAGGCAGACTCCGCTACCGTCTTTGTTTCCGATTCGGAGACAGCTCCAGAGCTGAATGCCGGGGAGGAGAGGGAAAACGAACCCGGGATATATTCATCTGCGCAGGAGTCCGATGCCGATAAAATATTCACCTTCGGGCTTACCCCGCAGGATTTCGGGGCAGAAAATAATTCAGAAGACATAAGCGATGACGAATCGGAAATATATACCCCCGTGCGCCCCGAGGAGGACGCCTTTTCACCTTACGGAGGTACGGAGAAATTTGAAAAAATCGCCTCCGAGGTGTCCGCAATTTTTCCGAAGACAACCGAAGATGCCGCCTCAATCCCAATTAAGACGGAGCGGGAAACGGTTTTTCCCTCTCCCGCCGCAGAGCGTGAGGATTCTCCCGCTCAAAGCAACACGTTTGACGATTATCTTTCGGAGAGCATGTTCGGGGATGAAACGGAAAACGAAGCGGACGGCACAAAGCAGTATACTCCGCCCGAAAAGCCTGACTATGTTCTCCCAGACGAGCCGGAGTACACCCTCCCCGAAGAGCCGACGGATGAATTCTTTTCCGACCCGGCGGAGGAGCGCACGCGCCGGATAGATTTTGACGCAGCCGAATATATTCGCCATGAAGCTGCGGACGGAAAAACCCGTGAAATCAAGCCGTCGCCGCACATCCGCGTCGGTGAGGACGGCATCAGGATGAAGCCCTTTGAGCGCCCGGGCATTGTCACCGGCAAAACGCGCTTTGACAACGTCGGTTCAAAAACCGGAGACCTGCATGAGGTTCCGACCATTCTGCCCGCTCACGAGGTGTTCGAGCAGAATCTCGGCAGTGAACAGATGTATATCCGCACCGGAACAATCCCGATTCCTCCCGGCTCGGGTCAGCAGCGTCAAAGCCCCTCCGGAATTGACGGACAGCTTATGATTCCCGGCTTTGACGGCTTTGAAAGAGTCCGCACAATGAGCGAAGCGGAAATGGAAAGCGAGCTGCTGCAAAACAGGAGCGAGGTTGTCCGCACCTTCAAAATTGATGACGAAACCAGCGAGGAATGGCTTCATTCTTCAAAGCAGAAGGGCTTTGAGGAGCTTTCAAAGGATAGCGCCGCAATCGGAGTGAAGCCGAAAAGGTTTTCAATCACTCGCACCGCGTCCCGTCTGAACAGACAGGCTACGGAATATGAAAAACCGCGCGATCTCGAAAATGTCGCAGGCTTTCTGAAGCACGGGGCAAAACAGGCAACCGTCGGCGCGCTTGCCGCCCTTGTCTGCCTGATTCCGCTGATTGTTTTTGCCTGCTTCCCCTCTCTGACCGCCTCTCTCAACGCCGCGGCCTCCGAGGATTTTCTGGGAGGCGCATCTCTTGCAAACCTTGTGAGCTTTGTGTTGATTGCCGTCGCCTTCGGCTTTAACCTCCCGAACTGCATTGACGGAGTGAAAACCCTTGTGTCCGGACGCGTCCGGGCAAATGCGGAAACGGCGGTTTTTGCCGCGGGTGCAGTCTGCACACTTCAAAGTCTGGTTGCCTCTCTCTTCTGGGACAGGGCAGCTCAGCCCTCTCCGGGCGTGTTTGCCGCATGTGCCGCGCTGATTCTGTTCCTCAATGCCCTGAGCCGCCGCAGTGCCTATGCGCGGACAAAGGCAAACTTCCGCTTTCTTGTTTCAAGGGGACGTGAGGGACTGTTCTGCGTTCAGACGCTTGACAAGGCGTCCGGCGAAACTGCGGGACAAAACGCATTGCCGGGTGAAACCGACATCAGGTATTCATGCAAGGCAAGATTTGCAACCCGTTTCATTTCCCACTCCTTCGCCAGCGGCTCGGTGGACGATGTGTGCGCAAAGCTCGTGCCGATTGCTCTGGGTCTCAGCGTGATGTTCGCAATTGTTTCCGGCGTAATCACAAAGAGCGCAATGTGGGCGCTGAGCACTTTTTCCGCAGCGGTCTGCATGGCTGTGCCCGCCGCCGCCGCGCTAGCGTCAAACTTTTCGCTCTCCGGTGTGAACAAGCACCTGCGCAGGCAGGGCGCGATAATCACGGGCTATGCCGCCGCCTTCGAATGCGAAACGACGAACGCCGTCGCGGTCAACGCCGCGCAGCTGTTCCCGAGCGACAAATGCGCCATTCACGGCATAAAGGAATTCAACGGCACGCGTGTTGACGAGGCAATTCTCTTGGCTGCCTCCGCGGCAATTGCCGCGGGAGGACCCTTGGGCGGTCTGTTCAACGAAATCGTCGTCGGGCGCAAGGAGCTGCTCATGGAGGTTGAGGATCTGACCTATGAGGACAAGCTCGGCCTTTCCTGCTGGATTCGCGCGCGCAGGGTGCTTATGGGCAACCGCAACCTCATGCTTCATCACAACATCGAGCTGCCCGAGGAATGCCGCGAATCGCGCTATGAGCACGACGGCAGGCGCATTGTGTATGTTGCCTCCGGAGGAAAACTCGCAGCCATGTTCGTTGTGGGCTACGGCACACAGCAGGACATCCTTGAGGCATTGCAGAAAATCGAGCGCAGCGGAATAACAATCCTTGTCAACAGCACCGATTCCGGCATAACGGAGTCTCTTGTTGCCGACACGTTCAGGCTGCCTGTGAATTCCGTGAAGGTTGTCAGTGCCGCGGCGGGAAAAATTCTGCGTGAGTGTGAGGAGACAACTCTGCTCAAGGCAGATGCAAAGCTGCTGCACAACGGCTCCCTTGCGGCATATCTGCAAACTGTCTGCAATTCCGGCACACTGTGCTCAATTGCGGGCATCAATGCCACGGTGCAAATGATAAGCGTGCTGCCGGGAATGCTTGCCATTGCCATAACCTCGTTCTTTGCCGACCCCGGCCAGATTACACCTCTGCAGATAATCATTTATCAGCTTGTATGGACTTTCATCAGCATGCTCGTTCCGATGCTCAAGCGGGACTGAACGCCGGTATGTGCCTGTATGTGCAGTTTATATTAAAAATTTGCCTGCTGCAGTTGCTTTTTGTAAGTAAAGATGTTATAATACCGTGTAATGTATACCATTATGCGGTTTTCTATTTTTCCACTTGTGAGAAAGGCGGACAAACAATGGCGGAAAACACGGCTGCTGCGGTAAAAACCGTTGAAGCTGAGGAAGAGGAGCTGCTGAGAAGGCAGCTTCATATCAACAGACGTTATGTCGGAACAAAAGAGACCATTGCATACATACTCTATGACATTTCGGCAAGCTTCAGCGTGGACAAATACAACGATCTTTACATCACCAACATTGCAAAGATTGCGCTGAATTTTCAGGCAGTGGTCACTGCAATAATCGGAGTATGGGATGTTATCAACGACATTTTCCTCGGCGCGCTCGTTGACAAAACCCGCACCCGCTGGGGCAAGTTCAAGCCCTATCTGGTGCTTTACGCCGGCCCGGGCATGCTCATGACCTGCATTTACTGGATGATGCCTGTCTTCTTCCCCGGTTCCGGAGAGTGGCTGCGCTCAAAGCTGGTTTTTTATTTGGTGCTTCTGGTTTTCAAAAACCTTGCAGAAAGCCTGCGCAACATCGCGCGAACCGGTATGCTTGCAACAATCACGCCGGATGTGCGCGACCGCACGCGTCTCATCACTCAGGCAAACCTTCTTTCCGGCTTTGTTGAAAAAGGCCCGGAGCTCATCATGGGCCTCATGATTGACCTTGTCAACCACAACGTTGTCAAGATTTCCATGCCCTCGCTTTATGTCGGCTTCGGTGTCATCACCTCCGCCGTTGCGGGTGCGTTTGCCCTTTATTTCTCGCTGATTGCCGCCGAGCGCGTCATGCAGACTGTTGACCGCCCGAGCATCAAGCAGGGAATCATTTCCATCATCAACAACAAGCCCGTTCTTCTCATCACTCTTTCGGAGTTCCTCAGCGCCTTCTCAATCAGCTCCGGCAGCAATTTCTATTATGTTGATGTTCTCGGCGCGGCATCAATTTCCACAATTGTCGGCATTCCCGGTGCTGTTGTTTCTCCCGTGAGCTATTCCTACGTTCCGTGGGCTCGCAGCAAGTTTTCAACCAAGGCTCTCTGGATTGTCGGTTCGCATTTCAACAACCTCCTCATGGTGATTGTCTTCCTGATCGGTTCAATCGGAGGCAAGGTGAACGGACTTTACAAAAAGAAATCCGTCATGATACCGGTACTCACAATTTATGAAACCCTGTTCATGACGATTTACGGCCTTCGCAAGGTCATCCCCTCCGAAATGCTCAACGAGGCGATGGACTACTGCGAATGGAAAAATGGATACCGTACGGAGGGCATGACAGGTGTTGCCAAAGGCATCGCGGTCAAGCTTGTGCAGACCCTCGGCGGCACAATCAAAAACTTCATCCTCAGCGCAATCGGCTACCAGCAGGGCGCCGAATTCAATACCCAGAGCGACGACACCAAGTATAAAATCTTCGTTATGTTCAGCATTCTCCCGGTTGTTACAGGCATTTTCGGCATCATTCCTAAGCTGTTTTATGACCTTGGCGGAGCCAAGAGAGACAAAATGTATGCGGAGCTGCGCGCAAGACGCGCCGAGATGTCAAAGAATGTTATCGGGGAGGAAGGCGACGCTACCTCCGCGGTTTAAGAAAGGGGAATATGCTTGGCAAAAGAAACCACACAGGCTGCAGTTGTCGAGATTGAAAATGAACAGCTCGAGGAAAAGCAGCGAAGTCTTGTTTATCAAGACAGGCGATATGTCGGCTTGAAAGAGACAATTGCCTATGTTTTGTTCGATGGCTCAAAAAGCTTCAACATCGACAAATACAATGAGCGCTTTATTTATGAGGTTTTGCTCATTGATTTCAAGTTCCTTGGTATTGTCACCTTCGTCAACGGCATATGGGATGTTATCAACGACACTTTCACCGGCGTTATCATTGACAAAACCCGTACCCGTTGGGGTAAGTTCAAGCCCTATCTGGTTGCTCTTGCAATTCCCGGCACGCTTGCCACGTGTTCCTACTGGCTCATGCCCGTCATCTTTCAGGGCAAAGGCGAGGAGGATATTTCCAAATTTATTTTTTACTTTGTTCTGGCAATTCTGAGGGAGACTGCCGGCACCTTCCGGGGCATATCTCAAACCGGTATGCTCGCAACAATCACCCCTCACCCCGTTGACAGAACAAGGCTGATTATGATTGCCGAGCTTTTATCCGGAGTTTTTGAGAGACTTCCCGAATATCTGATGACCTTCCTCATTGACCTCATCAACATGGGCAAGGTTCAAATCAAAATGAAGTCGGCTTACATCACAATGGGTCTTTTCACAACGATAGTCGGCGGTACATTGGCTTTCATTTTCTTCCTGATCGGCAGGGAAAGGGTTGTTCAATCCGTTGAGCGCCCGAGCATTAAACAGGGCATTAAGTCAATCATCAACAACAAACCGATTCTGATTATTGCTCTTTCGGAGTTCCTCGGTGCATTCTCCGTCGGCGTCGGCATGACAAATTATTATATCGACGTTCTCGGCAGTGCCACAATCAGCATCATCGTCGGAATCCCCGGAGCTTTCGTTTCCACCACCAGCTTCACCTGGGTGCCGTGGTTCAGACGCAGGTTCTCAACAAAATTCCTCTGGTTCCTCGGCGCACACACCGGAGATATTCTGTTCGGCGGCGTTTTCCTGATCGGTTCAATCGGAGGCAGGGTGAACGGACTGTACAAAAAGAAGTCCGTTATGATTCCCGTGATTATGGCGCAGGAAACACTGTTTATGACGGTTTGGGGTCTTCGCCGCGTAATTCCGACAGAGCTTTTCAATGAGTCTATGGACTACTGCGAATGGAAGAACGGCTACCGCACGGAAGCGATGACGGGCGTTGCCAAGGGGCTTGCCACAAAGCTTGTCGGCACCTTCGGCGCAACCTTCAAAACCTTCCTGCTCAAGAGCATAGGCTACGAGCAGGGCGCGGGATATCTCAATCAGAGCGACAAAACAAAATATTATCTGTTCATGATGAGCACCTTCCTGCCGCTTGTCACCGGTTTTCTCGGCATGATTCCGAAGTTCTTCTACACCCTCTCCGGCAAAAAGAGAGAGCAGATGTATGAGGAGCTTCTTGCCCGCCGTGAAAAGCTGCAGCGCGACATGACAGACGGCACAATTCCGCCGAGCGGCGCAGCCCCTTCCACCCCCGCTTAATTGTTTATTATTTTTAAGGAGATATACAAATTGAAAAAAACATTCAAAGCACTCGCACTCATTCTTTCCGCGGTTTTTGCCGTTTGCTGTTTTGCCGGATGCTCCGGTTCACAGGATGGCTCCAAAACCCTCAACGTTGCAACCAACGCGGAGTTTGAACCCTTTGAATCCATTGACCCGGCAACCAACGAATATGTCGGCTTCGACATTGACCTGATGAACGCTGTCGCCGAAAAAATGGACGTGAAGGTCAATTATCAGAACATGGAGTTTGACGGTGTTGTCGCTTCCCTCCCGCAGGGCACCTGCGACCTTGCCATTTCCGGCCTGACAATCAATGCGAAGCGCAAGCTGTCAGTTGATTTTTCGGATGCGTATTACAGCGGTGCGGCTCAGATTCTGATTGTCAATGCGGACGACACAACCTTCACCGGCACAGACAAGCAGACCCTTGATTCTCAGCTTGCCGGCAAAAATATCGGCGTCTGCTCCGGCTTCACCGGTCAGTTCTATGCCGAGGGTGACGAAGAATGGGGCTTTGCCGGCATAGAAAACGCAAACATCAAGATTTATGAAAACATCAGCCTTGCCATTGCCGACCTCAAGAACAACTCTGTTGACGCGGTTATCATGGATGATTCCGTTGCCAAGGAGGCAGCCGGCGCGAAGGGCAACGAGGGTGTCCGCGTTATCGACATTCCGCTGACGGTTGAGGAATACGGTATTGCCGTTCAGAAGGACAACACGGAGCTGCTTGACAAGGTCAACGCCGCTCTCGCAGAGCTCAAGGCAGACGGCACCTATGACACCCTGCTTTCACGCTGGAATCTCGCATAAAGAAAAGACCTTTTGCCACGGGGCTATCCCGAGTGTTGGGACAGCCCCTGTTTTTTTCTTAAACAAGGCAGGGAGTCGGGCAAAAAGCAGATGCGGCATAGTTTTCGCTTTGCCGTGCATGATAAAGACAAAGGCAGTTGACTGATAAAAAATGTTTGACGGTATTGTTAATTTCTTCAAAACAGCATGGATGATTTTCGTTGAGAACAGAGGCTATGCCATGATGCTCGAGGGTCTGAAGTACACCCTGCTCATGGCGTTTTTCGCTCTTGTGATCGGAATTGTGCTCGGCACGCTTCTTGCCGTAGTCAAGGTCACTCCGCACAAAAGCATATTCGGAAAATTTCTCGACAAAATTGCAACGCTGTATATTACGGTTATCAGAGGCACACCGGTTATGGTGCAGCTTCTTCTTTGCTATTTCGGCATTTTTGCGGGCTCTCTGCGAGGAGTGCCCCAAAAGGCGCTGCTGATTGCAATTATTGTTTTCGGCATCAACTCAAGCGCCTATGTTGCGGAGATTATCCGCAGCGGAATCCTCGCGGTTGATTCCGGCCAGATGGAGGCGGGGCGCTCACTGGGGCTGAGCTATTCAACAACAATGCTCAAAATCGTGCTTCCGCAGGCAATCAAAAACATCCTGCCGGCTCTCGGCAATGAGTTCATCGTTCTCATCAAGGAAACCTCGGTTGCCGGCTTCATCACCGTGTTTGACCTCACCCGTGCGGCGCGCGCCCTCGTTGCGGATTATTACAACGCTTTTGTTCCGTATTGTGTGCTCGCGCTTGTGTATCTTTTGCTGGTTATTTTTGCGGAGTTCATTTTGAGACGCTTTGAAAGGAGGCTGCGCAGAGGTGATAAACGTTAAAGGGCTGAACAAATCGTTCGGCAGCAACCATGTGCTCAAGGACATTGACTACAATGTTGAAAAAGGCGAGAAAATCGTAATTGTCGGGCCGTCCGGCTCGGGAAAATCCACTTTTCTGCGTTGCCTGAATATGCTGGAGATTCCGACCTCCGGAGAAATTACTTTTGACGGAGAGCTGATTAACGGCAACGGCGTTGACATCAACGCAATCCGCTGCCGCATCGGCATGGTGTTCCAGCAGTTCAATCTCTTTGCGCACAAAACCGTGCTTCAGAACATCACCCTTGCCCCGGTCACGCTCAAAAAGCAAAGCGCCGAGGAGGCGGAGGAGAACGCCTACAAGCTGCTTGAAAGAATCGGCCTGCAGGACAAGGCAAATGAATTCCCGAGCCGTCTATCGGGCGGTCAGAAGCAGCGTATAGCCATTGTCAGGGCCCTGGCAATGAACCCGGAGGTTATGCTCTTTGACGAACCGACATCCGCGCTCGACCCGGAGATGGTCGGTGAGGTGCTCAACGTCATGCGTGAGCTTGCGGAATCGGGTATGACGATGGTTGTTGTCACACACGAGATGGGCTTTGCACGCGAGGTTGCAACAAAGGTTTTGTTCATGGATGAAGGACGTATCCTTGAGGAGGCTTCTCCGGCTGAATTCTTTGCTGCTCCGAAAAATCCCAGACTCAGGGACTTCCTTTCAAAGGTATTATAAGGGGTGAAACGATGAACACAATTGAAAAATATCCGCTCAATTTTGACCGGAACGGCGAATTCAAAATTCTGCTCCTCGGAGACCCTCATCAGAAATACACCTATACTGAAAAAACCGAGGACGCAATGAGGCTCATTGAAGCGTCGCTCGACAGGCTGAAGCCCGACCTTGCAATTTACATGGGCGACCTTGTTTCCGACAACATCACCCGCGGCAGATCACGCGACAAGGCGACGTATGATGAATTCAAATGTCAGTTTGACCGTCTGGCGAATCCGATGATAAGCCGCGGAATACCGTTTTCCACAGTGTTCGGCAATCACGACGACGAAAAGATTTACACAAAGCAGCAGATGCTGGAAATACTGCGCTCATATCCCGGCTGTATATTTGAAAACGGCGAGCCGGAGACGGGCGTCGGCAATTTTTTCATTCCGGTTTACAGCAACGGCAATAAAGTGTTCGGCATCTGGATGATTGATTCCGGCTGCGGCGTACCCGACAGAAAGGGAGAATACGCCTACATCATGCCGGATCAGATTGAATGGTTTGAAAAGCTCTCGGCTCAGCTTCGCGAGGAGAACTCGGGCGAGCCGCTGCCGGGCATTGTCATTCAGCACATTCCCGTGATTGAGGAATACAGGCTTCTCAGGGAGTCCTCAAAGCTCAACCCGTTTGCAAGCCGCGGTAACAGCAGGTTTTCGGACAAATATTATGTCATCGCGGACAGAAACCACACCTCCGGCGACATGAGCGAGGGTCCCTGCTCACCGCACGTTGACAGCGGTCAGTTTGAAAGCTGGAAGCGGACAGGCGGCGTTGTGGGCGCTTTCTTCGGGCATGACCATATCAACGATTTCTGCGGCGAGGTGGACGGCATACTTCTCGGGCAGTGCCGCGCTGTCGGCTTCGACATTTACGGCGACGGTATGAGGCAGGGGGTAAGGCTGATTACTGTGCGCGCAAACGAGCCGCGGAAGCTCGACACAAGAATGTATTCCTACAGAGAGCTTGTCGGCGAAAAATGCCTGTCGCTGAATTTCTATGACAGAGTGTTCAACGACAAGCAGCATTATATTATCGAGACGGGTGCACACATTCTCTCGCTCACAGCGGCTTGCGCCGCAGCCTCCCTTGCGGCAACAGCCGCGGTGAAATATATCAAACGTAAAAAAAAGGGCTGAAAGGCTTGCTTTGCGGGGCTGTCGCTTTAAATGCGGCAGCTCTTTTTTGCTGCTATGCAACGGTCTTCCGGACGCTGAGCGCGCTCATATGCGCACGGCATTCAATTGCACATTTTGCGGCAAATGCTCAGACGTTTTCAAATCCACCTGCTGTTATTTGCACGACCACGTTCCTCAAAACGGCAGAGAACATAAAAAACGGCGCGGACAAGCCGTGCCGTTTCAGATATAATTTGTTACATTCGCGGAGGGTTAATTTGCCGCAGCGGGAGCTTCCTCATGTTCGGGAGCATCCTCTTTGCCGGACTCTGCTTCGGCTTTTGCTTTTTCCTTTGCCTCCTGTGCCTGCTTCATGCCGGCAGCCATTTTGTCCGCATAGGTTTCAATCTTTTTGTATTTGACGGGAATGCCTTTGCCGATGAGAAGAATGTTGATTGCGATAATCAGACAGTACAGCCCGAGGAACACGTAAGCACCAACACCGACCGAGGCGGAAACAACCGTCGGGAAAACCGTGTTGATTGTGCCCGCAAAAGAGTTGAACAGAAAAATCGACGCACCCGCGCTCAATGCTCCGACACAGCCGAGGACGGTGTTGATGATGCAGCCTCTCTTTGAGCTTGAGCAGATCATGCGCACAAGCTGGACAAGCAGCAGAACAACGGGCAGCAGAATCGTAACAATGGAAAGAAGATATTTCAGGAACGCGCTTCCGAGAAGAGCGGAGTCAAACATTTTGAACAAATCGTCAAATCTCAGGCCTGAAACGCCCTCATAGAGCTTGATTGCGTTGACGGTTATGGTTTTGTCCTCAACATAGGGGATGCTGCTCAGCGCAATTTTTGCAAGCGGCAGGAACAGCGCGCCAATCGGCAGGACGTTGCAGACGATTCTTGCGATTGTGAACGGTGAGCCGACAAGGGAAGCCTTGAGACGGTCAAGCTTCTTTTGAAATCTGGCATGTTCGGCCTCAGCCTTTTCAGCGTCCGCAAGCAGTCTCTCCTCCATGCCGTAATAGACCATATTCACGCCGCATTTCGGGCATTCAGGTCTCCAATCCGTTATCTTAAGGTGAGCATTACACTTGGGGCAATTTGCCATAAACAAGTCAACCCTTTCCCGCCAAATAATAATTACAAGTAATTATATCATAACTTTCAACAAAAATCAACCGCTTTGTGCTTGATACTTATAAAAATTGTGCAAAGCTCACAGGCCGAAGCCGCCGTCAACACCGAGAGTTTGCCCGGTGATGAAGGAAGCATCCTCTCCCGCCAGAAAAACGCAGGCTCTCGCAACATCCCGAGGTGACCCGATGCGGCCGAGCGGAGTTTCCTCCGAGAGCGCCTGCATTGCTGACTCGTCGAGGTTTGAATTCATTTTTGATTCGATAACGCCCGGGGCGACGCAGTTGACGCGTATCCCGGAGATGCCGACCTCTTTTGCCAATGCGCGCGTCATGCCGATTATCGCGGATTTCGTGGCGGAATACAGCACCTCGCATGAGGCGCCGACAACTCCCCAGACAGAAGAAATGTTGATTATGCACCCGCAGTGGCGCGAAAGCATTTCCGGCAGCACGGCACGGGAAAAATTGAATACCCCGCCCACGTTGACGGAGAAAAGCTTGCTGAAATCCTCGTCGGTGCACTGCTGAAACAGCTTTTGCAGGGCAACGCCCGCGCAATTGACAAGCACATCAATTCCGCCGAAGCTTTGCCGGGCAAAGCGGACAGCGGCCTCGCACTGCCCGGGGTCCGAAACGTCGGCGCAAAAGGAAACGGCACGGCCGCCGGAGAGGTTGATTTCCCTTTCCGTTGCCCGTGCCGAGTCGGCATTTGTGTTGTAAACCAGAACAAGCGGCCTTCCCTGTTTGGCAAAGGCCCTTGCGACGGCGCCTCCGATAGCTCCGGAAGCGCCGGTGACAAGAACACAGTTATTCATATAATCTTACATCAGAGATCCGAAGATTTTCTCAAGCTGATCGTCGGTGAGCTGAGTGTATTTGCTCGGAACAACAAACTCGCTGTCGTTCACCGTGGCGGAATAGGAGTTGATCTTGATTATCGTATTCTCGCCCGCATCGGATGTTGTTTCGATTCTCTTGAGCTGGCCGTTTGAGGAATCAAAGAAATACTTGACCGTCGCGCCGTCAATCGAATACTTTTCGCAGATGTAGTTGGTACCGTTAACCTTGACTTTGGTTGTGTCGATATAGGTCTTTTCGGCATCGTCAAACATATCCGCAAGGTCGCCGACATTGCCGACACCCGATGAGCCGCTGCCCGTGTCAAGCTGATAATAGTAGCCGCTGCTCAGGGTGATATACATTCCCTTTTCGTTCTGGATGATGCGCATTTTCAGCGCGCCGACGTTGGTTTCAAGAGCGTATTTGTCGCCCTTCATCCACATTTTGATTGTGTTGCCTGTTTCAACAATTCCCGCAATGGAGCCGGAAACGTAGGTTGCGTTCAGATAAATCGAATCGCCGTTTGCAATTGTTCCGAGAGCCTGTTTGAGATAGGAATTCTTCGGATTGCCGTTTGCATCAAGCTCAACATTGATTTTTGAACCGTCAACATAAGTGACGTTCTCGATATATCCCGAAGCTCCGCCGCCGCCCGAGCCGCCTGAGCCGCCCGAACCCGACGGGGATGTTGATGTGACCGCGTTGCCGCCTGATGCGTTTGTGGAAGTGAGCGGAGAAGCGGTTGTTGTTGCCTTTGAGTGGCTGCTTCTTGTTGTGGTCACTTTGTTGCCGGATGACGATGTCGGAACATAGGGAACAGTTTGCGTAACGACTTCGGAGACAACCTCGCTGACTACTTCTGTTTTAAGGCTTGTGACAACCTTGTTGACAACCGAAGTTGTCGGGCTGTCCGCGTTGCTGACAATTTCCGTAACAACCTCTGTGACAACCTCACTGTGCAGCTCTGTGACAAGCTCGCTGTGAATCTCTGTCACTTCTTCATAAACGTTGCCGGCCTCGTCCGTCACTGTGACGACCTTGTCAGCCGGTTTATTATCTCTTTGGCAGGCTGTGAATCCGACCACGGTGAGCATGAGAGCAACAATTGCAAGAATGATTCCCGTGTTTTTCTTCATACTATGTACCTTCCTTTCCGAGGGCGAGCCCTCAACGCAGTTTATGATACTATAAAATTTGCTGTATTGCAAGTCATAATAAGAAATATGACCGACGCACGGTACAGGGTAATACTGGATTGCAACGGAACATTTTCCGGAGAATTAAAATCAAGCCGGCATATACAAAACCGCGGCGTATTCGTTTTGCGAGAGAATCGTATAACCCTTCAATAGATAAATGGACAAATAGTCAACCGGGTTCTGCTCGCCGGTGATATTGCGGAAGTCGAGCGCGACATACTCTGTGTTATTCTCGGACGGATTCTGATAAATCACGTCTCTTTTCGAGAGATAGGGCACAAAGAAGGTTGACGCCGTGACCTGTGCATCCTCCGGGATAACGCTGAGCACCTGCTTGATTTCCTCAATCTGCGCCTTTGAATCAAAGTAAGTGTCAACAATGCCGAGCTTCGGGGATATCACCGTTGCAATGCAGAGAATCACACTCGCAGCAGCGGCGAAGGACATGGTGAAGCGCTTTGATTCTGCACGCAAATCCGAAAGATTGATTATAAGCAGAAAAACGAGCAGCGCGCCTGCACCGTAGGTGTACTGATAATAAATCGAGTGCTGATAAATATAGTCCGGCATGAGGTTGATGAGGATGAACGGACCTGCCAGAATCAGCCGCGAAAGCTTTTTGGTGAACAGCGGCAGGCAGGCAAGAGGGAGGAACATCAAAAGCGCGAACTCAAACTTCTCGGCGCTGAAGCATTCGCTGATGACATAGGCGGGGCTTTGGATGACGGTGTAAATCACGCCGATCAGACCCTGCTCCGGGTTGAAGATGAAGTTTTCGTACCTGTTGACCATGACGCCGTTGCCGAACTTCTCCATGCACAGCAGAACAATCCCGAAATAGGCAATCGAAAACACAAACAGCAGCGAGCCCTTGGCAATCTTTTTTCTTGAGAATACCATGTAAAGCGCGATGAACGCGACATAAACAGGAGCGTCCTCCTTGACGAGCATGATGAGCAGTGCGAGCGAAAAGATTCCGGCAGTGCTGTCCCTTTCGATGAAATACATCAGCCAGAGAACCAGGGGAGCGAGAAATTTGTTCTCGTGCAAATCATAAAAGCATCCGCCGGAAAACGCGGGATAAAACACATAGCAAATGCACACGGCAACGCAAAGCTTATCCGAAAGCTTGTTTCTTTTGCAGATGAGCCACAGCGGAATAACTCCGCTTGCAATCACCGCCGCCTGAGCAAGCTGAAGAACAACGGGGCTGCTCCACACGGCATAAAGGGGAAGAAGAACGTAATAAATCGGTGAAAAATGAACCGCAAAATGCGAAAGCAGACCGTCACGCTCGCAGGTGGTCAGCGGAGCAAGCGTTTCCTTCATGTTATAAAACATCTGGCAAAAGATGCCGAAATCAAAGCACGGAGTGCGGAACATGAGGTAGCGCATTGTTGTCAAAGCGCCGACAAACGCAAAGAAGCCGAAACCCAAAACCGCGGCGCAGAGCTTTGCGGATTTTCCGCCGAGCTTCACCGGGCGGAGACCCTCTCTTTTGGTTTCGCTGAAAAAGTAGCATCCCGCCGCCGTTACGGCACACAGCATGCCGACGGCGAACCAGGGCAGCGGCTGCACAAAAACACAAACGATTGTGTAGCAGAGCACGGAAACCGGGAGTGTTGCGGCATCAAAAAACCTGTTTTTCAACAGCTTGACAGTGAGGCTGAGCACGGCAAAAGCCGCGAGTGTCCCCGCGAGAATATACCACAGTTTGACCCGTTCAAAGAATCCCGCGTCTCCGAAGGTGACGCTGTTGCCGCAAAGCATAACCGCCGCAGTGCACGCGAGGCACCATGAAGCTATGAGACGCGCCGTTGCCCTGCGCGCAATACCGCAGATGTCCATAGGCTGAAATTTCCTTCTTTTACACGAAAATTATCAAAGATAAGCATTTGCAGCGTCAGTCATGGCGAAGCCTGCCTGGCGGTGCTCAATGAAAGCCTTCTGATATGTTGTGTATGCGCGGCTCCATTCATCCGAAGAAGCGTTTTTATCTGAATAAATTTTGTAGAAAGCGTCATAAAGCCTCTGTGCTTCGAGAACCTTTGCCTTCCACACTTCAAGGTCGGAGGAGGAGACAATCTTTTTGTAAGCTGCGTTGCCGTTTATTGTGCTGTAGTTCTTTTCAACAATTTTAACATAATCCGCAAGTGCCTCGTCGAGCTTGTCAAACTGGGAGTTGATGACGCAGTTTGTAATCTCTCCGTCGCTGACCTCCACAAGATTAACAACCGCTTTAGCGTCCTCTTTCTTCACCGAAGGGTCGGTAACCGGCACGGTTGTCGGTGCGGCGGTGGTTGTCACATTAACCTTGGTTGTTGTTGCCGCGGTGGGTTTCACCGTTCCCGGAGCGACTGAGCCGCCGCTCTGAGCGGTGGTGGCTTTGACGGTTGTTTGTCCCTTCACCGTTGTTGCGGCAGCCTTCTTTGTTGTGGGCGCGTGGGTTGCGGAATCACGCAGCGTTGTGGTTTTTGCCTGTGAGGCGGCAGTCCCGGAAGCTGTGGGGGAAACGGGGGACGCGGATGAAGTTGTGCCCTCGTCGATAAAATCGCCCTCTTCAATCATGGGCATGCTCGGGTCAGCCGTGGTTTTTTCGTATGGCACAACCTGTGTCACGGCCTGCGTGACTATGTAGGTTTCGCCGTAATAATCTACATCCGTAACTTTCCCTCCGTTTTTGTCCGTAACAACAACCGTTACCGGATTTCCGTTGCCGTCCGTCACATTCACAGTCATGGTCGGGCCGGTTATGCCCGTATTTACCTCCTGCCCCCTCTTGCACGCCGCAAAGCAAAACAACAGCGCGAAGGTGAGACCGACGCAAAGAATCTTTTTCATTGTTCAACCATTCCTTTCAAAACAGTTAGGAAGACATTACAAATATTATATACTTTTTTACTTTCAGTGTCAATTAACGAAAGTTTCGCTCGCGCTGAAAGTTTTGTGAACAAATTGTGTTATACTCCCGCCGAAATGTGTTGAAGCAGTTCGTCAGGTGAGCCGAGGTTCAGGTATTTTTCAGGCATGGGCATGTCCTCAAGACGGTGCGCGTCGGAGGAGGTGAGAATGAGCATTGAGCGCAGAGCCTCATGCCGTGCAATCAGCTCCTCCGCATTGCCGGAGCGTGAAACCTCCGCTGCGGTGAAGCCCATGTCTGATGTTATGTCGCCGAGGTTTGACAAAACACTGTATGAAGGGCGGTCAATATGCGCGGGGAAGCAGACCCCTCCGTACTTTTTCACAAGCCCGGGCGCTTCGTAAAACGTGACTGCGCTTGCGGCGGTGAGCAGCAGCTCCTGCTCGCCGGCAATTTCACCGTCTTCTCCCACAATGAGCTGTTCACCGAAAATGTCGGCGCGGTTTTTCACGGGGGGCATGCCGGAAAGCACAAGCCGGGTGAACTCGAGCGCCGGCGCACAATCGGGAAAAAGGCACACAACGTGAACCTCCTCGGCGGTGCAAAGCTCCATGCCGGGGAAGACCTTTATCCCTGCCTGTTCACCTGCGCGGACTGCCGCCGGACAGTTCTGTGCCGAGTTATGGTCCGTGAGAGCAATCACGTCATAGCCCAGCAGCTTTGCGAGGTTGACTAGGTCGAACGGGTTCATATCGTTGCTGCCGCACGGTGACAGGCACGAGTGCAGGTGCAGATCGTAAAAGCACCTCAAAGCAGCTTTGAGAGGACGGTGCCCGCTTTGTAGGAATTCATTGCGGTTGAAAGAATGCAGACACCGTTTTCCTTCGCCCGCAAAAGCGCTTCTCCGTCAAGAGACGCCGAATCCGTGAGCACAATGCACGCAACGTCCGCAAGCACTGCAACGCCGATGCTGTTGACGTTGCCCATAACCGTGAACCAGCAGTCGCCCGCTCTTGCGCGGGACATGACCCAGCTCAGCAGGTCACCGCAGTAACCGCCGGTGACTTCTTTTGCTATATCGCCTTCGCAGAGCACCTCTGCCCCGAGTGCCTCGGCAAGCTCTTTGACTGTCAACAAAAAGACCCCTTTCCCATAAGAAAGTCAGAATATTACAGGTAAGTATTACCTCTTGCCCGAACAGTGTGTTTTATAGTAAAATCTATTCGGAGGGATTCACATGAGTGAGTGTACAAAGGTTGTTGTGAAGCTCGGCGCGTGGGCAGTTGTGGGATTGATAACGCTCGCCGCCGTCCTTGCTCTTTGCGCGGGACGCACCGGAGATTATTACATACTCTCCGAGGTGTCACAGGCAATGCTGCTTTCGGCGAGGCAGTGCGCCGCGGTTTTCGGTGTGGCGGCACTGGCAACACAATACTTCCGGCGTGATATATAAAACCGGCAAAACAAAAGCAAAAACGGCGCAGTCAAGGCAGTGATGCCTAATGCTGTGCCGTGTTTTGTTATGCCCGGGGAAAGCCTGCTCAGCCCGCGATTGCCTGAACCGCGAAGAAGAACAGCCCCGTTAACGGACTTGAGTTGAACGAGTTGTTCCCTTTGAACAGGGCGACAAACCAGTTTGTCAGCCCGTCAACCGCCGCGTTGATGTCGTCGGCGTATTTGTTAACCATCGCCTGGTTGTTCTTTTTGAGATTCCAGTTGACTGCGTTTATCGCGTTGTTCAGCTTCTGCTTGCTCGCACTCGAATAGAAAAGCATTTTGAAGTTGCTCGGCTTTCTTGCAATTGCGGCGTTGACGCGCGAATAGTCCGCGTCCGCATAGGCAAGAGCGTCCACCGCCGCGTTGATAACGGCAGCCATTGCGTCAACCTCCGCCTGTCTGTCCGCGTTGAGGCCTCTGATAACAGCGTCCCTCGCCCTTGTTACGGCGGAGTAGCTCGCGGAGGTGTAAAGCGAAGAATCGGCGGGTATGCGTGAAAGTGCGGAGTCAACAGCGGAGTAATCGGCTGTGCCGTAGGTCAAAGCGTTGATTGCCGCAATGATAGCTTCGGAAAAGCCGTTGACGCGCGCCTGCTCGGTGATATCCAAATCCGGAACAACCGCCGCGACCGCGGCACGCAGAGCATCCGCGCTCACCAGCGAATAGGAGGACAAATCTGCGGGAACCAGCGAAAGAGCAAGGTTGACTGCGGTGTAATCCGCGCGCTTGAGCACAAGTGCGGACACGGCGGACGAAATATTCAGCGCATATTCGTCAACCTCGGACTGCTGAGTGATTTTCTTGGTATAATCTACGGCTCTGACGGCGGCGAGCACTGCCGCAACGCCGCTTTCGGTGTAATTACCGAGGGCGGACGGAACTGAAGCTGCCGCGGCGTTCACCGCAGAATAGTCTGCACCCTTCAACACGAGAGCGGAAACCGCGCGGACAACTGCGGCTGCGCTGAGATTCACCTGCGCCTGCTTTGTGATGTCCAGGCCGTAAACAACGGCGGAAATCGCACTGTTGAGGGCGGACACACCGTCCGGCAGATAGTTTGAAAGCACTGAGGGGACGGAGGAGAGGGCGTTCGTCACGGCGGAGTAATCAGCAGACTTGAGAGTCAAAGCGTCTACGGCGTTTTTCAACGCGAGAGCATAGCCGTCAACAAGCTCCTGCTCGTCGATTTTTTTGCCGGCAACAACAGCCGAAACTGCTGTGCTGACAGCCTGCGAGTTTGAAAAATCGGAAAGATTTGCAGGCACGCGTGCAAGCTGAACATTGACTGCGGAATAGTCCGCGTCAAGCAGGGCAAGCCCGGACACGGCTGCCGAAACAGCGGCGGCGTAACCGTTCACGGTTGTCTGCTGTTCTGCGGGAAGACCCCAGTGGATGGCCGTGATTGCGGCGTTCAGTGCGCCGATGCTCTGCGGGGTGAAATTCGAAAGGTCTTCGGGAACAGTGCCGATTGCAGCGGCAACGCCGGAATAATCGGCCTGCGATGTCTGCACCGTCAAAGCTGCAGTTGCAGCTTCAAGCACAATTGCGTAATTTGTGACAGCCGCCTGCGAGCGGATGTCAAGGCCGTAAACAATCGAATTGAGCGCGGCGTTGACGGCTGCAACGCCGGAAGCGTTATAGCCGGACATATCATCCGGCACCGCGTTGACGGCGGCGGTGACGCGGGAATAATCCGCCGTTTTGTATTCAAGAGCGTCAACTGCGGCGAGCAGCTGAGAGGTCCAGGAATCGATGACGCCCTGGCGGCTTCTTCCGAGGTTCGGCACAATAAGGCTTTGCACAGAGCTGACCTGCCCTGCCGATGCGTTTGTATAAACCGTCATATCCGCAGGGATAAGCGCCGCGGCGGCATTGAGAGCAGTGTAGTCCGCAGGAGTTTCTCCGCTGAGCGCGGTGAGGCTGCCTGGGCTTCCGACGGCGATTTCATCCTCATAATAGGATGCGTCGTCCGAGAGAACATTCAAAAGGACAGGGTCGCTGTCAATGTCGTAAAATCCGCTCACAGTCGTATCCACCGCCACTGCGGCAACGCCCGGTGTTCCGGAAGCATAAAACTTGAGTGAGAAAAATGAACCGGAGGCATTGAATTGAGCGTCATATGCAAAGGACACGGAAATTTTTCCGGCAATGTCCGTATTGATTGCATACAAACCGATGATGCTTGCAGCGGAGCAGTCCGCGATGAATTGAGCAAGCGCCCCGGCGGGTTTTGCCTCCAGCAGGGTGAGCTTTGAAGCGTCGTAGGTTATTGTCATATCGAATGCGGAAATGCCGACATCGGAGTCCGCCAGCAGGTCATATTCGGCGATTTCACCGGGATATGCCTTCACAGCGTCGAGCCTCAGGCTGAAACCTGCGACAGAAAACGCGCCGGTAATGCCGGTCCCGGCAACGATTGCAAGGCAGAGAACAAACACAAGCATCCGGCGAATGGTTTTCTTCATTTCATCGCACCCTTTCTTAAGAAGCATAAACAGAAAAAATTTCGTGTCCGACAGCTAATTTGATTATACAATAATATACACCGAAATGTCAATAAAAATGTAACCGTTTCGGATTCACACCTTGATTTTTGCAAAAGCAATCCGTTTCCTCTTCCATGTGTAGCTGATTATCAGCTCGTTTTCACCGGCAGCGACGATTGCGGGGTAGGAAAACTCGCCCTTTTCGCTCTCAAGCACAACGCCCATATCCCAGCTTCCGCCGTTATTGACGGACATTGCAACCGTCAGCGGACTGCGCTCGCCCCAGTTTGTGCGCACGGGGTTTGAGATGAGGAAAAGCCTGCCGTCGGGAAGCCTTGCAACGTCAATTCCGCTGTTGTTGTTGTAAAGCGGTGTTTTGTATGCCTTGCACCAGCTTTCGCCGCGGTCAAAGGAGTCAGACCTGAAAACAAAGCCGCTGTTTGTGCGCATGAGAGCGTGAACGGCACCGTCCGAATCCTCCCAGAGGGTGGGCTGAATCATGCGGACTGCTTTGCCGTAGCGCTCCGGGCGGTCAATGAATTCCGTCCTGCGCCAGGTGTCGCCGCCGTTGTCGGAAATGTCAATGAACACGCGCCAATCGCTGTTCTGCTCGGACGAGGCGGGGGCAAGCAGTCTTCCGTCGCGCATTTGGAGCAGTTTGTTTTTCACGGGTCCTCTGCCGCCGGAGGTGTCCCCGGGCACAAGCTCTGAGGGTGTGCTCCAGCTCAAGCCGTCCTGCGAAAGGGAAAAGTATGTTTTCCAGTACGCGATTTTCATGCCCACCTTGAAAAAAAGGCAAAGCATACCGTCCGGGCGGTGATAAAGCACGGGATTCCAGTGCGGCAGGTCTGCGTCCGCAGAAATGCGCGAGGGAGCGCTCCAGCCCTTTTTGGTGCGAACGGAGGTCCAGATGTCAACATCGGTTTTGCCCTCCTCAGCTCCGCCGAACCAGGCACAGCAGACATTTCCGTCTTTTGTGAGTGCAACGGTTGAGGCGTGGCAGGACGGCGCCTGAGGATTCTCGTTGAAAACAAATTCTTTTTGTACGTCAAACTTCATGTTATATCTCCTTTCAAAATGAGTTAAAAATCCGCGTCCCACAGTGTGTTGAGAACCTTTGCCGCCACGGGTATTGCGACCTCGGAGCCGCTGCCGCCGTTCTGAACAACAACAACGAAGGCATAGGGGAAGGCGGTGTTTGAGGAAAAACCGATGAACCATGCGTGCGGCTTTTCACCGTCAACCTCGGCTGTGCCCGTCTTCGCGCAGAGCTTCATGTCGCCGAAGCGGCCGTCACCGTAATATGTCGAAACGTTGGAGCGCATCAAATCCTTGAGCGCCGCCGCCGTAGTCTCGCTGAAATAGCGCTTGTCGACCGAATGCGTCCGGGTGCGGGATATCGTGGTGCCGGAGGGCGTTACGATGCTGCTGAGCACATACGGCTCCGCCGCCTGACCGCCCGAGGCTATCGCGCCCATCACGGTGAGCATATGGCACGGGTTGGCAAGCACGGTGTATTGCCCGATTGAAGCCCAGCCCAGCTCTCCTTTTGTCACGGAATCAACGTTAAAAGTGCTTGCGGCGGTTTTGACTTCGCCGACGCTCAGCCTGTCGCCGAACCCGGCTGCCTTTGCCGTTGCAGAGAGCTTTTCGGCGCCCAGTTCGCAGCCGAGCTGAGCAAAAACGCTGTTGCAGCTTTTTGCGAGCGCCTCGCGGAAGGTCAGCTTGCCGTGCTTGTTGTTGCACACAACAACGCCCTCGCCGGTGTTATAGCTGCCGGTGCAGGTGAACTCCCTTGTGTAGAGGTCAGGAATGTTCTCGATTGCGCAGGCGGAGACGATTACTTTGAACGTCGAGCCCGGAGCGAACACTCCGCCGTAAAAACGGTTGATGTAAATGCCCTCATATTTGCCGGAGGTGTCGGTGTTGATGTCGGACGGCTTGTTTGTCGGGTCATAGGTCGGGGTTGAAACCATGCAGACAATTTCCCCGGTTTTGTAGTTGTAAACCGAAACGCAGCCCTTGCGGCCGTTGAGTGCGTCATACGCCGCGGCGCAGACACCGGAATCGAGAGTGAGGTAAAGGCTGTTACCCTTGCCCTCTCTTTTCAGGGTGTAAAGGCCGTTGACAAAATTGTAGCCCGTCAGCTCGGATTTGTAGACATTCTGCACTCCCGTTGCGATGTATCCCAGCGGGTCGCCCAGAACGTGAAGCGTAGCACGGCGCACCGAACGTTCTGCGGCGTAAACGCGCTTGCCGTTTTGGCTTTCAACAAGGACTCTGCCGCGAGAGTCGTAAATAGAACCGGCGTTTTCAACCTGACTGTTCGTGTGAATATGGCTGTTCGCGGTGTGGGAAACCCATTTGTCGGCGTTCAGGAAGAAATCCGCCATGAGGAGCACCGTTCCGGCAAGGAAAGCGATGATGAAAATGAGGAGTATCCAGGCTCTGCGGTAAGTGCTGTTCATTGGCTCAGCTCCGCCTCCTTTTTGAGCTTGGGATATGTGTTCAGGTCGGCGCTCTTGATGAAGGCGAGCAGCGCCCAGGAGCAAATCATGCTTGTGCCGCCCCTGCTGATGAACGGAAGGGTCACTCCCGTGAGCGGCAGCAGGTCGGTGATTCCGAACACGTTGAGGCTCAGCTGGACGAGTATCATAGCCGCGGCGGAAACCGCGGCAATCGAATAATATGTTGACCTTGCATTGCGCGCGCACCTCAGGGCATAAACCGCGATGAACGCAAAGCAGATGATGATGGCGAACGCAGCGAGCATTCCCCATTCCTCGCACAGCACGCCGAACACAAGGTCTGTTGTTGCGGCGTAAACTCCGCGCAGCTTGCCGTTGCCGAGTCCCAGCCCGAACAGCCCTCCGCTTGCGGAATAAATCAGCACGCGCGTCTGCTGGAAGCCCTTGCCGTTGTAGTCCTCCCAGATGTGACGGTAGGCCTCAAAACGGCTTGCAACGTGCGGCTTGAAGATGATGATGAGGATTGCACCCAGCAGGGCTATTGCGCAAACAAGGAATATTGTCCGCACATCACCCGAACGCATGAAGGCGATGACCACAAAGGTTGCAAAGAAAATCAGCGCCGCGCCGAAATCGCGCATAAGGAACAGTGCGCCGACACAGCCCATGGAAAATATCAGATATTTTGTCAGGCTTCGTGTTGACTGAAGCTTTTCGAGCGTTGAAGCGCCGACAAAGATGAACGCAACCTTGACCAGCTCCGACGGCTGGAAGGAAAACAGACCCATATCTATCCAGTTGAGCGCTCCGTTAACCGCCTCCGCGAGCACCAGATTCACTCCCAGCAGACCGACTGCGCCCACGGCGACCGGCCAGCGGAGAGCCATGGTGAGGTCGGTGCTTCTGAGAATCAGCAAAAGGGAGATGAACACCGCAAGACCCAGGAGTATGGCGAAAAACTGCTTGAGCGCATAGTCGGGATAGACGCTCATAACCGTGGTCAGCCCGATGCCCGAAAGCAGAAATGCAATCAGCTCAATCTGGGTTGACTGCTGGTTTGCGATTGTGCGTGCAAACAGAAAATACAGCCACTCAACGCCGATGAAGCAGCCGCAGACGATGACGAGATCTTCGTCAAGCTTGTCGTCCGGAAAGACGACGGCGAGCATTGACAGCAGCTGAAAAGCAGTTGCAAAAAGAAGCATTGCCACCCAATTGAAGCGGCGCGATGCCCTTGCCATACGTCTCCCTCCTTAAACTTCTTTATATTTCGCCTCAAAGACGAGGATGATGCCGCCGATACCGATGACGCAGCCGTCGGTCAGCCGGCGTTTTGTGCTGATTTTTTTCGCGTTGACTGTTGTGCCTACGCTCGAGTTGAGGTCTTCAATGTACCATTCGTCGTTTTCGCAAAAAACCCTTGCGTGGGTGCGTGAAACGGCGGAATAGGGAAGCTGAATGTCACAGTCGTCCCCCCTGCCGATAACTGCCTGTCCGCATTGCAGGCAAAACGCCTTCTCTTCCGCCTCGTCAATGAGGGCGGGGATATATGTTCTCTCTCTCTCCTCGTCGTCGAGCACGAATTTGAACACGGCGGTTCCGAACGCCACGGTGTCTCCGTCGCCGAGAACGGTGCGTTTGTCAATCTTAACGTTGTTCACGAAAGTGCCTGTTTTGGAGTAAGTGTCAACAACCGTCCAGCTTTTGCCGTGCTTTGCAACAACGGCGTGAAAGCGCGAGACCGTGCCGACGGGAACAGTGATGTCGCATGACGGCGCACGCCCGACAGAATTCTCCCACCTTTGCAGACCGAGCCTTTCCTTTCCGCCCTCCGGGGGAACGAGGAAGGCGGTGCACTTGTGAGAATACCTTCTGCCCAAAAGGGAATACAGGCAGCCGCCGATGATAACAAGCACCAGCGCCGCCGTGAGATAACGGCTCATTGATATTCCGATGTCGAGAATTTTGTCCAGCATATCGGTTGTTCCTTGTCAAAAAGGTGTGGGCTTTTGCTGTCAATCGTCGGTGTCGGGCCGCCCGATGCTGTAGTATTCAACTTTTGTGCCGGCAAAAGCTTCTTTGGGGAAGCAGTTGCGTCCGTCAAACACAAGCGGTCTGTTCATCTGTTTTTCAAAGTCGGCGGGGGTGAGTGTGAGAACTGCCTGCCACTCTGTGAAAATCATGCACAGGTCGGCTCCCTTCAGAGCGTCGGAGGGGGCGGAGCAATATGTCACCTCCGGAAAGCGCTTTGAAAAAGCGGGAGCAGCCGCGGGGTCCCACGCTCTGACTGTCGCGCCCTCCTCAAGGAGTATCGGCACGTTAATCAGCGATGCCGCCTCGCGCAAATCGTCCGTGTTCGGCTTGAAAGCAAGCCCCAGCACCGCAACCGTCAGCCCCTCAAAACTTTCAAGCACCGCGTGAGCCTTGCGGATGAGCCTGACCTTTTGCTGCTCATTGACCTCAATTGCGGCCTTGACGGTTTTCAGCTCATAGTCGTTGAAGCTCGCAAGCCAGCTGAGCGCCTTGGTGTCCTTCGGGAAGCAGCTCCCGCCGTAACCGATTCCGGCACGCAGGAATTTGTTGCCGATGCGTGTGTCAAGCCCCATGCCGTGCGAAACATCTTCAATGTTTGCACCGACAATTTCGCAGAGATTTGCAATTTCGTTGATATATGAAATTTTCAGTGCGAGAAAATCGTTTGACGCGTATTTTATCATCTCGGCGCTTCTGCGGTTTGTGAGAAGCAGGGGCGCGCCGAACGGTTCGTATAGATTGCAGAGCTTTGTGCGTGCAAATTCATCGTGTGTGCCTATCACTATCCGGGAGGCGTGCAGGGTGTCGTCCACCGCCGTGCCCTGTGCCAGAAACTCGGGGTTTGACGCAACATAGATTTTCACCGGGTTTGCAAGGCGCGCCCTTATGAAATCCTCGATTTTGTCGTTTGTTCCGATGGGCACTGTGGATTTGACAACCACAACGCAATCCCTTTCAACGCTCTGCGCAATCTGTTCGGCAACCTTGTAAACAAAGCTGAGGTTTGCCGAGCCGTCCTGCTTTTCGGGCGTGCCGACGCCGATGAAAATAATCTCCGCGTCGCGGTAAGCGCTTGCAAAGTCGCAGGTGAAGGTGAGCCTGTCCGCATTCCTGCAAAGAAGCTCCTCGAGCTGCGGCTCGTAAATCGGAGAACGCGAATTTTTGAGCATCTCGATTCGCCCGCTGTCAATGTCGACGCAGGTGATGCTGTGTCCGAAGCAGGCAAGGCACACTCCCGTCACCAATCCGACATAGCCCGCTCCCGCAACTGCAATTTTCATGCTTTCCCTCCTATAGAAACGCCCCGCCGCAGGCGAACCGTTTTTGCATTTTCATCTATATAATAATCTATTCAATATTATATAACAAGCCGGACGGTTTTGCAAGTGCTTTGAACACACATAGTTTTGTTTTCCTTGAGTTTCGGAAAAGCGGAAATTCAGGGGAGATTCCCACTCAAAAAAGCGAAACAGCCCGGCACAGGGAGGGCAGTCCCCCGATGCCGGGCAGTAAAACTTATGTTTTGTTATACGGACTCTTCATTCCAACCCTTGCAGACGTCAACCCAGGAAACCGGCCGGGCGAGCTGCTCAAGCTCGGCAATCGTCAGCTCGATTGCGCTGTTGCTGCTTCCGCAGGCGGGGAAAACCGTCTCAAACCGTTTGAGGGATTCGTCGAGGAAAATTTCCACACCTTCATTGACGGCGAACGGACACACTCCGCCCACGGCGTGTCCGACCAGAGTCTCCGCTTCCTCCGGGGACAGCATCTTCGCTTTTGTGCCGAACTGAGCTTTGTATTTCGGGTTGTCGATTTTCGCATCTCCCGCCGCGGTAATCAGAACCGCCTTACCGCCGACGCTGAAAGAAAGCGTTTTCGCAATTCTGCGCGGCTCGCAGTTCAGTGCCGCCGCCGCAAGCTCAACCGTTGCGCTTGAAACATCGAATTCCCTGATACGGTCTTCCATGCCGCGCTGTCTGAAAAAATCCCTGACCTTTTCTATTGCCATTTCACATTCCTCCGCAAATTCATTCCAACCTATTATAGCGCACATTTGAAAAAACTCAATAGTTGTCGAATAAATAAGAATAAAGAGTGCTTATTGTGCTGATGCGGAAGGCTTTTTGTTTCCGCAGCGCGGATTTATTGCATATACGTAAAAATAACCTCAATTATGCAAATAAATAAGTGCCAAACAGCCGAAAGATTTGTGAAAAAAACTGTTGCAATATCGGATGATTGTATGTATAATAGTTTAAACCATTAAAGTAACGGAGGAATTAACATGAAAAAAGCACTTGCAATCATTATGTCTGTTTTGCTTGTTGCCTCCCTCTTTGCGGCATGCGGCGGCAAGGATGACGCAACAACAACCACCACAGCGTCCGGCGAAGGCACAACCGGCGGCACACTCAAAATCGGCGCCAGCGGTCCTCTCACGGGCGGCGCAGCGGTTTACGGTGTTGCGGTCAAGCGCGGCGCGGAGATTGCCATTGAGGAAATCAACGCTGCAGGCGGAATCAACGGCATGCAGATTGAATTCAACTTCCAGGACGATGAGCACGACGCCGAAAAAGCAGTCAATGCTTACAACTCACTTAAGGACTGGGGCATGCAGCTGATGATGGGCACGGTCACAACCGGTCCCTGCCTTGCAATCATTGACCAGTCGAATGCCGACAATATGTTCCAGCTCACTCCCTCTGCTTCTTCAACAGATTGCATAGTCAACGGAAACGTTTTCCAGGTTTGCTTCACAGACCCCAACCAGGGCACAGCTTCCGCAGACTACATTTCGGACAATAATGTCGCAACCAAGGTTGCCGTAATCTACAACAGCTCGGACGCATATTCATCGGGCATTTATGAAACCTTCAAGGCGGAAGCCGCCAAAAAGGGCCTTGAAATTGTTTCCGAAACCTCCTTCACGGACGACAGCAAGAGCGATTTCTCCGTTCAGGTCGGCGCAGCAAAGAACGCCGGTGCAGAGCTTGTTTTCCTTCCCATCTATGCACAGGAAGCTTCTCTGATTCTCGCTCAGGCAAATTCCGCTGAATATAAACCCATCTTCTTCGGTTGCGACGGCCTTGACGGCATCCTCACAATCGAAGGCTTCGATGCCAAACTTGCAGAGGGCACAATGCTCCTCACCCCGTTTGCCGCCGATGCAAAAGATGCAAAGACACAGAAATTTGTTACAACCTTCAACGCAAAGTACAACGAGACTCCCAACCAGTTTGCCGCCGATGCTTATGACGCAATCTACATCCTCAAGGCAGCCTGCGAGGCAAAGAACATCACCTCCGACATGACTGCTTCCCAGATTTGCGACCTTCTCAAAGCGGCAATGACCGGTATTTCCGTTGACGGTCTGACCGGCGCTGCAATGACATGGAATGCAACCGGCGCTGTTTCAAAGGCACCCAAAGCCGTTGTCATCAAAAACGGTGCATACGTTGCCGCGTAACTCTTTTTAGTTTTTTGGCTGTATCAAGAGCGGGCGGTCTTTATCTCCCCGCAGCCTTGATACAGCCTTGTTTTTGTTTATATTTTCTTTCTTCGTGAACGGTCTTGAAATATTTTTAGATTTATGGTAAAATCATAGATTGTCACATGTATTATTGATTATTATCTGTATTATCAGCCGTTGGGTTCAAGCCCGGTTAACGGTATGTCTGGATGTGTTTGCTTGAGTGTTTTATCAAACCTGTTAAACGGCCTGAGTCTCGGCAGTATTTATGCCGTTATCGCTCTCGGCTACACCATGGTTTACGGCATTGCGAAAATGCTGAACTTTGCGCATGGTGATGTTATTATGGTGGGCGGTTACATCGCCTATTTTTCGTCTGTCAAAATGGGGCTTAACCCCGTCATATCCGTTATGATTTCCGTTGCTGTCTGCACGGTGCTCGGCCTGACGATTGAGCGCGTTGCATACAAGCCTCTCCGCAACGCCGCATCCTCTCTCTCGGTGCTCATCACCGCAATCGGCGTCAGCTATCTTCTTCAAAACCTTGCGCTTTTGATTTTCGGCGCAAACATAAAAACCTTTCAGTCCTTTATTACAATCCCCTCAATGAAGTTTGCCGGAGGAGAGCTCATCGTCACGGGCGAGACTGTTGCAACAATCGTCGTGTCCGTTCTGATAATGATTTCACTGACACTGTTCATCAACAAAACAAAACCCGGCAAGGCAATGCTTGCCGTTTCGGAGGATAAGGAAGCAGCTCAGCTCATGGGTGTCAACGTGAACGCCACGATTGCACTCACCTTTGCCATCGGCTCCGCGCTTGCGGCAATCGCAGGTGTGCTGCTGTGCTCCGCATATCCGAGCCTTTCGCCCACAACGGGCGCGATGCCCGGCATCAAGGCGTTTGTCGCCGCCGTTTTCGGCGGAATCGGTTCCGTCCCCGGCGCAATGATAGGCGGCCTGCTCATCGGTATAATTGAAATTTTCGGCAGAGCGTACATTTCCTCGCAGATGGCGGATGCCATAGTCTTTGCCGTTTTGATTCTCGTTTTGCTCATAAAGCCCACGGGCATTCTGGGCAAAAAGATCAACGAGAAAGTTTAACGTGGGTGAAGCTATGAAAACGAAAAAACTGTCCGCGTCATTTTCAAAAATAAATGTTCTGACATACGCGTTTCCGATTGTGATGTTCGCGATTGTGCAGATTCTCAAATCAACCGGAAATCTTTCAAGCCTGTTCAGCGGCCTGCTTGTGCCGCTTTGCACCTATATCATTCTTGCGATATCTCTCAACATCAACGTCGGAATTTCCGGCGAGCTGAGTCTCGGCCACGCCGGATTCATGTGCGTTGGAGCTTATGCAAGCTCGCTGTTTTCTGTTTGCACAAAGGATATCTTAACAAGTGCATGGATTCGTTTCCCGCTTGCAATTCTCATCGGCGGAATTGTTGCGGCGATTTTCGGAATTATCATCGGCATTCCGATTCTCCGCCTGCGCGGCGATTATCTTGCCATCGTCACTCTCGCGTTCGGCGAAATTGTCAAGAACATCTGCTCCGCACTGTATTTCGGCTATGATTCAAAAGGCCTGCATGCCTCGTTCACCAGCGTGGGTGACCTCAATCTTGAGCAGGGCGGCAGAGTGCTCATCAAAGGGCCGCTGGGGATATCCGGAACACCGAGGGATTCAACCTTTGTAATCGGCTTCATCCTTGTGCTCATCACGATTTTTGTCTGCCTCAACTTTATCAATTCCCGTGCCGGACGTGCGGTTATGGCAATCCGCGACAATCGCATTGCCGCCGAGTCAATCGGCATCAACATCACAAAATATAAGCTGATTCCGTTTTGCCTTTCGGCGTTCTTCGCAGGCATTGCGGGCGTGCTCTATTCTCACAATCTGAGCATCCTCGCCGCAACCTCAAAGAACTTCGGCTATAACATGTCAATTCTGATTTTGGTTTTCGTCGTCCTCGGCGGCATGAAGAACACTCTCGGTTCAATGATTGCGGCAGTTGTGCTCACGCTTTTGCCCGAGATGCTTCGCGGCCTTGCGGATTACCGTATGCTCATCTACGCGGTGCTGCTGATAGTGATGATGATTTTCACCTCCAGTCCGCAGCTGGTTGCATTCAGGGAGCGCCTCCTCGCGCCTGTCAAGGCTGCACTGCGCAAAAACGGCAAAAAGAAGGAGGCAAAGCAAAATGCCAATGCTTGAAACGAAAAATCTCAGCATAACCTTCGGCGGCCTTAAGGCGGTTGACGATTTCAACATTTCAATAGAAAAGAATGCGCTTTACGGGCTTATCGGCCCGAACGGCGCGGGAAAAACCACGGTGTTCAATATGCTGACGGGAGTTTACGCTCCCACCTCCGGCAAGATTTTTCTTGACGGAGAGGACATCACAAAAATGAACACGGTCAGCGTCAACAAGGAGGGCATCGCCAGAACCTTCCAGAACATCAGGCTGTTTTCACAGATGAGCGTGATTGACAACGTAAAGGTCGGCTTGCACAACCGTTTCAAATATCCGACTGCCGACGGAGTTTTCCGTCTTCCTCGGTATTTTTCAACCGAAAAGAAAATGAATCAGCGTGCTTTGAGGCTGCTGAAGGTGTTTGACCTGGACGATGAGGCGAATTATCTTGCCTCAAACCTGCCTTACGGCAAGCAGAGAGAGCTTGAAATTGTCCGCGCGCTTGCAACCGAGCCGAAGCTCCTTCTGCTCGACGAGCCTGCCGCGGGAATGAACCCCAACGAAACTCAGGATCTGATGGACACAATCAGACGCATCAGAGATGAATTTGACATGACAATTCTGCTCATTGAGCATGATATGCGTCTCGTTTCGGGCATATGCGAGGAATTGACCGTGCTCAACTTCGGCAAGGTTCTCGCACAGGGAAAGACCTCGGAGGTGCTCAACAATCCCGAGGTTATCACGGCTTATCTCGGCGAATAAGGAGGCTACTTGGTATGGCTATGCTTGAAATAAAGGACATTGAGGTTTATTACGGCGTCATCAAGGCGATAAAGGGCATTTCCTTTGAGGTTGAGCGCGGCGAGGTTATCGCATTAATCGGTGCAAACGGAGCGGGCAAAACAACAATCCTTCACACAATCACCGGCCTGATTTCTCCGAAGGCGGGGTCAATCATGTTTGAGGGCAAAAACCTTCTCAAAACTCCCGCCCACAAAATTGTGTCGCTGGGCATTGCCCATGTGCCGGAGGGCAGGCGCGTTTTCAGCCAGCTGTGCGTTTATGACAACCTTATGCTCGGTGCTTACACCCGCCGCGACAAAAGCGGCATTGAGCAGTCTCTCGAAAGTGTTTACAAGCATTTCCCGAGGCTCAAGGAAAGAAGCTCTCAGCTTGCCGGCACACTGAGCGGCGGCGAGCAGCAGATGCTTGCAATGGGGCGCGCTCTGATGTCGAACCCGCAGATAGTGCTGATGGACGAGCCGTCAATGGGTCTGTCCCCGATTCTCGTCACCGAAATTTTTGACATTATCGAGGAAATACGCAAAGACGGAACAACGGTTCTTCTCGTTGAGCAGAACGCGAAAAAAGCACTCTCGATTGCCGACAGAGCTTATGTTATCGAAACCGGAAACATTGTTCTCTCGGGCACTGCGTCGGAGCTTATGAACAACGACTCCGTCAAGAAAGCATATCTCGGCGAATAACTTTTATTTTTCACGCACCGCTTACCGCAGGGTGAGCGGTGAGTTTTTTTGATTAGGGAGTATGGTGTTCGACTCCCGCCGATGCTTAAAACGGACTGCGTCCCGTCAACTTTCCGGTGAGAGATGCAGTCCGTTTTGCTGTGCGTTTTTGGTGAAGTGCGGCAGGGGGTTAAAGTGCTTTTATCAGCAGCCTTGCAATGAGCAGAAGCTGTTCCGCCGCATAAATCGGGGTGACGCGCACAAGCTCCGGCTCAGGAGCCTGCGTCACCGGGGTGAAGCACGCGTTGTCAATGTCGTTGAGCAGAAACTGCGGATAAGCCGGGTCTGAGAATACGTCCATATAACCGTCGTATGTGTAAAACCTGTTGTAGAGAGCCTTATGTCCGCCGTGCGTGTTGGAGTGGAGCATATTTTTAACAAACCAGGTGTGTTCGGGAAGAATGCAGGTTGACGCGTCAATCCGGCCGTCCGCCGAAAGGTAATTCTTTTCGCCGGGCACTGCCTGCGTGTAGCCGTCCCCGAGGGTTTCACCGAGCTTTGCGACTGTTGCGCCGGCTGAGGCGTACATTGTGTCCACAGTGCCGTCGCTGTCGTTGAGGTATGCAGTCACAAGTGGCGTGCGCTGCATGTTGTAGCCCGCAAGAATCATGATTCTCACGCCGTCATCAACAGCGTCGCAAAGAATGTTCCGTGCATTGCATTGCACGTTATAATGGTATTCGTCAAGCCTCTCTTCAAGCGCATCGTTCGGGTTCTCGCCGAGCATATAAGCCTTCGCGTCGAGATAGTAAGCGTCCGGCACAAATGACCATATGCCGCAGTTCGCCTTGAAAATCGGGACGAGCAGCTCGCTCATGATTCTGTCCCCGATGTTGTCAATGAGGTTGTCGGCAACTCCGGCAAGCTTATCGAAAACACCGCCCTGACGCAGAGTGTCAAGAAGCAGGCGCAAAAAAACCTCGGCGGGGTCGTTCTCGATTGAAGGCACAGCCTTGTAAGCATAGCGGTAAAGCGCCTGTGCGTTGACCTCCATTTTGCCGGTGTAAAGCTCGCCGGCAACGGCGGTGCCCAGCAGCGGGCAGCACTGGAACACAATGTCCTTGATGCTGTCTGTTCCGTAGCGGTAAAGATAGGCCATTGTCATAACTCCGCCCATTGAGGACGCGCGCAGAGACACCTTGCTGTGCCCGGTCAGCTGTTTTACATGATTGATGAATTCGTTGAGCTTTTCCGCAGTCACAAGCGGATCTGCGCGGAAGTCATAGCCGAAATAGTAATCCCTGCCCAAACCGTGCGCGGGGTCTATGGGAAGGGTCTCCTTTGTTGTGATGTCAGGCGTTGAGTCTCCGTTTTTCTGCATGGTCAGCGGTGAAAAAATCTTTGAGGCGGAGGCAATCAGACTGTCGGCAAAGCTGTCGTAATCCTTTGTCACAAGCAGGCGGGCAACAGGCACGGCAAGCTCTTTGGCAAGGTTGACATAAGCCTCATTTTCCGGACGGAACACAACTCGCTCGTCGGGAGTGCCGGCATTCTGATAAAGCGTCGCACTGCCGAGAGCCGCAACATAGATGTACGGAACATCGCCGCAGTTACAGCTGTTTTGCGCGCTTACGCTCACACAGCACACGCAGAACAGAATGGAGATGCTCAGAATGCAGCAAATCAGTTTTTTCAAGAGAACCCCTCGCTTTCGCATTTTTTTGAGAGCATACCCGCAGCGCGGCGGGTGCTGCCGGAGCTCACTTCTTCAGTGACACCAGCTCGTCGGTCAGTTTCGGGTCAATGCGTTTGGAAATGACATAGGTTTTTTCCGTGCCGGGTACACTTTGACCGTTTCGATCAATTGCCTGTGGAGAGAACTTACCGTATGTGGAGGTGACAACGGTGCCGTCCGTAAGAACGACGTTGCCGCAATATCCTGTGTCTGCGTCTACATCGGCACACGGTGACTGTTGACCGTTTTGGTAAGTGTGCGCGAGCTTTATGCGGTACTGCCCCTGCCTGCCGCTGCGTATGTCGTCATATGTGCCGACCCACGCGACCCAGCCCTCGCTGCACCAGCCGTCTTTTCTTGATGACAGTGCCGCCTTTTCTGGGGAGCGCTGAACGGAGCGGAAGGTGATAAAAAGCCTGCCGTCCGGAAGATAATCCGCCTTGTGCCTTTCTCCGTTGAGCGCGGCGGGAAGCTCCCGCGGTTCACTCCAGGTGATGCCCTCATCGGTTGAAAAGGAAACGAGGGAATTCATTTTCTTTGTGTTGCTCCTTGTCAGCAGGCACAGCTCGTCGCCCTCGCCGCAGTCTGAGCGTATGCACTCAACCTCGCACATTTGCGAGCCTTTTTCGATTTCGCGGTACTGTGCAAAATATTTTTCCGGCTTGCTCCAGAGCGGTTTTCCGTCAGAGCCGAAGGAGAGAACGGTTTTATAGTTGTGAAACCTGCTGTCGTGAAACAGAGCCATCCACCTGTCAACAAAAATTCCGTTTTCTTTCAGCCGCGTGAGAGAAGCCATTGCAACAATTGGTTTATATTTTTTCGGATAAACCAGTTCAAACTCGCTCCACGTTTCGCCCTCGTCGTCGGAAAAAGAAACGTTGAAGCCGCCCGTTGTCGGCTCTGTGCCCCAACGCGGGTTGCCGCTTATGAGCACAAGCTTATCCGCGCGGGAATCCGAAAAGTTCAGGCGGTAAACCGTGGGGGTCTCACGCGAATTTTTCCAGGAATCCGGAAGACCTGCGCTGTCGTCGGTGTAGGTTCTGCCGCCGTCTGTGCTGCGCGCGCAGCGCAGAGCGCCCTTGCCGTGACCCGAGGGGTAAAACGTAAGTATATCGCCGTTTTTGAGCAGAATGCTGTCCGGATGTCCGAGATATTTGCCGTTGTCAGCAACGGTGGAAAGGGTGTAAAGCTCCGAAAATTTTCGGTCGGTTTCAGCCGGCATTGCGGACAGGTCAAGCTGCGGAATGCTGTAATCCGTACCGGAAGTTTCAAACTTTTTCCGCATCTCAATCAAACCTCACTGCCGTAAATGCTCTCTGCAATTCGGACCCCACACATAGCGTCGGGTGCGTAAAAGTCAGCGCCGATGGATTTTGCGTATTCTTCTGTCAGCACCGCGCCGCCCACCATGATTTTGCACTTGTATTCCCTGCGCAGAAGCTCGATTGTCAGGCGCATGTTTTCAACCGTCGTAGTCATCAGCGCGGAAAGACCGACAAGCTTCGCGCCGCTTTTCTTTGCTGCGTCAACAACCGCTTCCGGCGCAACGTCCTTGCCGAGGTCAATCACATTGAAGCCGTAGTTTTCCAACAGCACGCGAACGATGTTTTTGCCGATATCATGCCTGTCGCCCTTCACTGTTGCAATAACAACCGGCTTCCTGTCGTTTTCCCCCGCACCGGGCGGCATGAGCGAACGTGCAGCGTCAAACGCGCGTCCGGCCGCCTGCGCGCTCATTAAAAGCTGGGGCAGGAAAAAAGTGCCGGCGGCGTATTTTTCGCCGACCTCGTCAAGAGCGGGAACGATATGCTCGCTGACAAGGCCGGTCAATTCAGTTGTTTGCCCGAGCTCCAGCGCAAGCTCATAAGCCCTGTCCTTCAGTCCCTTGAGTATTGCGGAATACAGGGTGAGCTTCTCGCTACCGGAGTTGTCGTTGACTGTTTTGGTCAATGAATTGCCGGAGATGAAATCTATATATCCGACACAGCTTCTGTCCGCGCCGAACAGAGCGTTATACGAAGAGTAAGCCGTCATAATCGTCTTGTCGAGCGGGTTGATTATTGCCGCGCTCAGCCCTCTGTCCATCGCCATTGTGAGAAATGTGGCGTTGATGTGCTCGCGCTCGGGCAGCCCGAAGGAGACATTCGACACACCGAGCACGGTGTTCATTTTCCATTCACCGCCGATTACACCGAGAGTGCCCATTGTTGTTTCAACATTCTCACGCCCTGTTGCGGCGGACATTGCCAGAGTGTCAAAAATAATGTTTTCGCGCGGAATGCCGTATTCCTGTGCGGCGGCAAGGATTTTTTTCGCGGTTTCAAGCCTTCCCTGCACGGTGTCAGGTATTCCGTTTTCGTCAAGGGTCAGGGCAACAACAGCCGCGCCGTATTTTTTCACAAGCGGAAGGACGGTGTGCAGAGACTTTTCTTCAGCGTTGACCGAATTGATTAACGGCTTGCCGTTATAAACGCGCAGAGCCGCGCCGAGCACCTCCGGGTCGGTGGAGTCAAGCTGCACGGGAACGTCCGTCACAGCCTGAATCTCCTCAAGGCATTTCAGCATGGCTGATTTCTGGTCAATGCCGGAGCAGCCGACGTTCAAATCCAGAATGTCCGCGCCCGCGTCAACCTGCAGCAGCGCTTCACGGCAGATGAAATCCGTGTCGCCGTCACGCAGTGCCTCCCTGAGACGTGGCTTGCCCGTGGGATTCAGACGTTCGCCGATAATCAGAGTGTCCCCGCCGAACACCACGGTTTTTGAATAAGATGAAACCGCTGTGCGTGCGGCACACTCCGGGCGTCGGTCACATTTTAACCCGCCGCAAAGGGTTATCATCGCGGCAAGATGCTCGGGGGTTGTTCCGCAGCAGCCGCCGACGAGCGACGCGCCCTGCTTTATGAGCTGTGCACAGTCCTGTGCGAATTCATCGGGAGTCTGGGTGAAAACTGTTTTGCCGTTCACCGTCACAGGCAGTCCTGCGTTGGCATTGACGGCAACGGGCAGTCCGCACACGGCGGTCAGCTGCGGCAGAATGCCGAGCATTTGCCTTGTGCCCAGCCCGCAGTTGAAGCCAAGAGCCGCTATGCCAAGCCCCTCAAACATCGCGGCAACGGTTTGAACATCCGCGCCGTTGAGAAGTTTTCCGTTTTGGTCAAAGGTGAAGGTGACAACAACGGGAAGCTCGCAGTTTTCCTTTGCGGCAAGCACGGCAGCCTTTGCTTCAAGAGTGTCGTTCATTGTTTCAACAAGCACAAGGTCAGCACCCGCGGCGGCGCCCGCAAGCACCGTTTCTGCAAAGGCATCGTAAGCCTCGTCAAAGCTCACTTCGCCGAGCGGACGGAGAAGCTTTCCCGTCGGGCCTATATCAAGTGCAACAAGTGCACCTTGACCGTGTTGGTCAATTCCGGACGCGGAAACAGCCGCCTTTGCAATTTTCACCGCCGAGGTGACAAGCTCCGGCACTCCGAAGCGGCATTCACCCAGTTTCAGGCGGTTTGCGCCGAACGTGTTTGTTTTGATGATGTTGCAGCCCGCCCTGAGATAAGCGGCATGGATTTTTTTAACCTCGTCCGAATGGGCGAGATTCCACTCCTCGGGCAGCTCTGTTTCAGATAGACCTGCCTGCTGGAGCATGGTGCCCATTGCGCCGTCGAAAAAAAGAACGCAGTCTGACAAAGCACTGCCGAAATTCAAGACAAAACCCCCCGACCGGATTTTTTGCCGATTATCTCACTGAGATTTCCAAAAATATCGGCTGCGATTTCCGGCTTGTTCATCGTATAAATATGAATGTTTTTAACGCCGTTTGAGATGAGGTTGATTATCTGCTCCGTCGCGTAGGCGATGCCCGCCTGATAAAAAGCCTTCTCGTCATAGGCAAAGCGGTCGCAGATTGCGCTCAGACGGTGAGGAAGCCTTGCGCCGGAAAGATTGCGGATTCGTTTTACCTGCTTGATGTTTGTCACCGGCATAATTCCCGCAACAACGGGCACGTTCACATCGTGACGCAGGCATTTGTACATATATGTATAAAAAATATTGTTGTCAAAAAACATCTGCGTGGTAAAGAACTCACAGCCGCAGTCAACTTTCAGCTTCAGATAGTCAATATCGTCAAATATCGTCTCTGATTCTGGATGTCCCTCCGGATAGCACGCGCCGCCGATGCAAAAATCCCCGTGCGCTTTGATTTCGAGCATGAGGTCGGAGGCGTGCAGAAAATCCTTCGGCGCGCAGCCCGGCGCGAGATCGCCCCGAAGGGCAAGCACGTTTTCAATGTTGTGGGAGCGGAGCTTTGCGAGATAAGCGCTCACACTTTCCCTGTCAGCCGCACAGCAGGTGAGGTGTGCCAGCGCCGGAACATTGTTGACATTCTGCAGCTCGTCCGCAATGCTCACCGTGTGCTCACTTGTGCCGCCGCCTGCGCCGTAGGTCACGCTCATAAACGAAGGTTTGAGCAATGCAATCTTACGCACAACCTCGCGCGCACCCACAAGCTCAGAGCCGAGCTTCGGCGGAAAAACCTCGCAGGAAACATTGATTTTTCCGTTGTTCAATATGTCGATAATTTTCATAACATTCAGCTCCAAATCGCCCGGACACTATTCATTCAGCCCAGGAAAATAATAACATAAATAATATTATATACTTATTTTTTCCGAAAATCAATCTCATTCGCATAAATCCTGCGGCACTAAAATGCTCTTACCCCGACTGCGGAAAAGGAAAATCCAATGTATTTTGCCGTGCCGGATGCGATGATGTCTGTCATTGCCGAGGCTGCCGCCTTGCCGGGAGTGAAGATGAACGCGGTGAATCAGAATTCTGCAGCCGTCCGGATTGCTGTCCTCTTTGAAAATGCTGGAACGGGACATATGCGTTCGGTGAAGACAGCGGCGCGGATAATATTTAAAATAAACAATAGGTATTCCCGCTTGCACTTTTGCTTCGGTTTTGTTAATATATATTCGGAACGAGCGTGAGTGTGCTGAAACCTGTCGGCAACACGACAGAATGAATAAACGCAGCACAAACGGAGGGGAAAAAAGTGAAAAGAATAATGTTGTTTCGCACGGTAAGCCTGATTCTTGTCATCGCGATGCTCTGCGGCATTTCGGTTTATGCGGATGCCGGAGCGAGTCTGCCCTTTGCCGCAGCATTCGGAGCGGCTGTTTTCAATCGCAAAATCACGGTGAAGATGATGAATCCGGAATTGAGGGTCATCGGCGGGCTGATGAGCCTGTTTGTTCCGAGCATGTCCAAGCCGCTGTTTCGCCTGAGCAATTTTGTGCTGGACAACTTCGGCAGGGGCGTCGACATGACCGGAAAGGACATTGAATATAAGCAAGAATATATTGAGCGTGACAACGGGTCACTGCTGAGAATATGTGTGTATACCCCTCGTGAAAGAAAAGACAACGTGCCCGGTCTCCTGTGGATACACGGAGGGGGCTACGCAATAGGTATTCCGGAGGTGGATTACAAGTTCATTGAGGACTTCATCCTCGCGTCCGGCTGTGTTGTTGTCGCGCCGGATTACACAAACTCAACCGACGCGCCGTACCCCGCCGCACTGGACGACTGCTATGCGGCGCTGATATGGCTCAAGGAGCACTCAGCGGAATACGGAGTGCAAAGTGATCAACTGTTTGTCGGGGGCGACAGTGCCGGCGGCGGACTGACCGCGGCGGTAAGCCTGCGGGCAAGGGACAGGGGCGACGTTTCAATTGCCTTCCAGATGCCGCTTTATCCGATGCTTGACGACCGTATGATTACGGAGTCCTCACAGGGAAACGATGCTCCGATGTGGGATTCGGAATCAAACGAAAACGCATGGAAGCTGTATCTGGGAGACGATTACGGAACCGACAGGGTTTCAAAATATGCCGCTCCCTCAAGGGAAACGGACTATTCCGGCCTTCCGCCGACTCTGACATATGTGGGTACAATTGAGCCGTTCACGGACGAAACGGTGAAATATGTTGAGGATTTGCGCAATGCCGGAGTGGAGGTCTCTTTCAGGCTCTATGAGGGCTGCTTCCATGCCTTTGATACGTTCGGCTTCACAAATATTGCAAAGGACGCAAAGACATTTTTGCTCGACGGATTTATGTATGCTGTTGAACATTACTCAAAGCCGCAATGATTGCACGGCGCAGAGTGAATTAAAGAATACGGCATTATGTTTTCAGTTCGGGTTTCACAGACCCTTTGGAAAGCTCCGGCTCGAAAGGTTTTTGCGCTTTCGGCAGAGTCAGCCGCCGAAGCGGTCGGATTCAATATAATCCGGGCGAAGCAAACGGCAGCGGATAAGGGTGGGCAGGGTGTTAGCCGTCCACAGGGCAACCTTGAGTCCGCGGCTGTGGAAATCCCTGACCAGCTTCGGTGTTGCGGACCAGTAGCTTGAATCAATGTCAAAGCCGTAATCAAAGCAGCGGCGGTAATCTCCACGGTCCTTGCCCCAGGTGAGCATGATTTTCAGCTCCGGAAACAGCTCGTGCGCCTTGACAAGATCTTCAAATTGGAAGGATTGCAGGATGCATTTTGAAAGGTCGTAGACTTCTTTCGCCATCTCGAAGGCTTCTCTGATTTTTTCCTCGGGGAAACTGCCCTTGAGCTCAATGAAGCAGATGAGGCTGTGCTCGCGGCAGATTTCAAGATAACGGCGGAAGGTGCAGATGTACGATGTTTCATCGCTCACTTTGTTTTTCAGAGGCTTTGCAGCGAGCTGTTCATATGTGGATGCGGCAACTTCAAGCGTTGTGCCGTCCTCAAAAACCGCCGCGCTGTTGTGCATCAGAACAAGAACCCCGTCGGCAGTGATGCGGACATCGGTTTCAACGCCTCCGCTTCCGTGCTTTGCCGCGCCGATGAAGGCTTCCGCCGTGTTCTCCTGATGTTTGCTGCTGTAACCCCTGTGACCGATCATACAAATTGATCTTTTCATTTTTTTCTCCTTGCTGTGAATTCAGCCCGAAAGCCGGGCATTTTTCTCATTATATCAAACAATAACCGTATTTACAATAATATAAAAGGCGAGAAAAGAGACTTTTGCTGTCCGGCTTACGCAATTAATCTGTTCGCTTCGCCGTTTAAGGCGTTCGTTTTCTGCTACGCGACTGTTTAGCCTCGTGCAAGTTATTAAATATGAACAAAGAGGATAACCGAGGCAATATAAGCCGGAGTTTTCCGATTATAAAGAGCCGGGCATCCGACTCTTTTTTCTGCCAATCCGTAAAACACTGCTTCAAAAGCATAAGAATTTGCCCGAGAACCAAGTGATTAAGGCTTTCGGGCAAAGAAAAAGCCGCAAACCCCTGATATATTAGGTTTGCGGAATGTCTGACGCATAACTGCCTGCCGAATCTAAAATGATGTGTCCGGTGAATCGGCAAGTGTCTTTAAACTTGAGTGATAGTTGCCGCTTGCGCTCTGAGTTAAATGAAGTGCCGAGGGCATACCTACAGGGCATACACAGTTGAAAAAAGCACTGCTTTCGCAATGCTTTTTTCTGGCGCGCCAGAAGGGACTCGAACCCCCGACCTTTTGGTTCGTAGCCAAACACTCTATCCAGCTGAGCTACTGGCGCATATTAAATTTGAAGCGGTTTCCTCAACCGCTAAAGTATAATAGCACAATTGTGCCGAAAAATCAACAGTAAAATAAAAAAAATGGCCGCGCATATATTTTTTTAAGTTTTATCCGCTTTATTCTGAACCATTTCTTGAAAACGGAAGACTTATATGATATAATCCGTGCGGAATAAATGCGGATGTGGCGGAACTGGCAGACGCGCCGGTTTTAGGAGCCGGTTCTTATGAGTGAGGGTTCGAGTCCCTTCGTCCGCACCATATAAGAACGCAAGCATTGATACAATGCCTGCGTTCTTTGTTGTAAATAGCATAAAAATATGATATAATGAACTCGATAAACAAGAATTTGCGGAGGAGAAAAATTGAAGGACATCTTGAACGACGAATCGTTCTCCAGTGTTGAACCCATCCACAAAGGGTGGTCAAACGATAAAAAGTATTATGTGGAAACAAAAAGCGGCGAAAAATTGTTGCTCCGCGTTTCCGACATTTCCAAGTATGAGGAAAAAAAGCTCGAGTTTGAACGGATGAAACGCATATCCGCTGCCGGAATCAATATGTCAATGCCGATTGATTTTGGAGTATGTAACGGTGGGAAAAGTGTGTATCAACTTTTGACTTGGTGTGATGGCGAAGAAGCAAAAGAGGCACTTTTAAGCCTTGCCGAATCTGAACAATACGAATATGGTCTGAAAGCGGCCGGTATCCTGAAACAGATGGAAACCATCAATTATCAGCCTGCGTCTTTTGAATGGGCAAAAAACTATCAGGAGCGAGTTGAGCATTATATTGAACTTTACCGTAAGTGCGGGTACGCTTTCGAAGACGATGAACTGATAATTTCCTACTTACTGGATCAACAGC
Source organism: uncultured Eubacteriales bacterium (assembly GCA_964540415.1). Lineage (GTDB taxonomy): Bacteria > Bacillota > Clostridia > Oscillospirales > Acutalibacteraceae > CAZIMM01. The sequence goes on along the minus strand of CAZIMM010000001.1, from coordinate 28,036 downwards.
ATTGTATCGGAGAGCGTCCCACGGCATTGATGCACGAGGATTTCCAAACAGATAACATGGTAATATCTCCCGACGGCGAATTATCTGTCATTGACTTTCAGATATGTGGTGTAACAGACCCGTATCTTGTTATGACAGGAGCAGGAGTAAGTGCAATGTACAGTATTCCTTTTGCCATAGGACAGATAGACGGATACTTCGGTAATACCGTGCCGGAAGATTTTTGGGAAAAGTATGATTACTATATGCTTGCAGAAATGCTTTATGCCTTTACAGTCGGAGTGAAGATAGAAGAAGAACGGCAAGAAACGCTTCATATATTTGATGACGAGGTTGATAGAATTAAACATCATAGCTCTTATATCCCGGCATGGTATCAAAAGAAATTATTATGACGATAATCCCGATTTGCAGAGTTGTAACACTGCCAAAATATTGCTTGTTACAGGTGGGTGAACACATCAAACGGGAGAACCAAAAAAACTTAGGTGGGTGAACTTGGCATACGGAACAAACGGCAAAGGCACAGGTGGGTGAAGTTTGTATCAGACTTGTGTTCTTTGCCAGAAAAACGCAGGCATTGATGTGATGCCTGCGTTTTTTCGTCCTTTTCACATAAAAGGTTTTGCAAAAATGCTTTCGGGATTTTTTACCGATGCGGATTATAATAGAAACCGTTAAAAATAATATAATAGTTGTATTGATTGAGAAGATGTGATAAAGCGAAGTACAGCGGATGATAATCAGGCGTACAAGGCTGCCCGGATTAAAAAAATATTGGAGATAAACAATGAACATCACATTTGATACCGTATACTTTGAGCCGCAGGCACTTGAATACCCGTTAGGGCAAGAGATGCGTGAAAAATATAACTGTCTTCCGTGGGTGGAAATCGAATCTCATAACCGCATCCCGGAGCTGAGCGGCAGCAAAAACTCCGAATTCCCGCACTTGAAACAACACCTCGTGCTGGGCATTCGCAAAACTCATAAATACACCGAGAACCACAAGGTTTCAGACTGGTTGGTGCCTTACACCTCATCAGGCTGCCGTGCCATGTGCCTGTACTGTTATCTGGTCTGCAATTACAACAAATGTTCCTATCTGCGCCTGTTTGTCAATCGGGAACAGATGATGGATAAATTGCTCAAAGCCGATGCCGCCTCCGGAGTTCCTCAGACTTTTGAGATCGGCAGCAACAGTGATCTGGTGCTGGAAAACACAATCACAGGCAACTTGGTCTGGACAATAGAGAGCTTCGCAAAATCCGGAAAAGGAAGACTGACCTTTCCCACAAAGTTTGATATGGTGGAGCCGCTGCTGACGCTTGACCACAAAGGCAAGACGATTTTTCGAATGAGTGTCAATCCCAATGAAATAATCAGCCGCGTTGAGCTTGGAACATCTCGGCTGGATGACCGCATCCGCGCCGTCAACGCAATGGCGGACGCGGGTTATCCTGTGGGACTTTTGATTGCGCCGGTCATTTTGCTGCCGGATTGGAAGAATCTTTACAGCAAACTTATGGATAAACTCAATGATGAGCTTTCTCCGAATATAAAGCAGAACGGATTCATCGAAGTGATTATGATGACATACAGCTTTGTGCAGAACGCCATCAATACAGACGCATTCCCGAACACAATTCCGATTTTTGACCGTTCGCTTATGACCGGCCGCGGCAGGGGGAAATACTGCTACCGCAGTGAGGTCCGTGACAATGCGGAATCTTTTTTACGCAATCAAATCAAGCAAAAGCTGAATATACCGATTTTATATTTTGCATAACACGGCGTTTAAAGCTGAATCAAGCTCTGTTTATTCAGAATATATCTCGGCCCTTCTTCTCCCATAACCCCGGTTTGCACGAAACCGGTTTTTTTGAGCACCCTGATTGACTTGACATTATCGGATTCCGTTTCGGCCTCTACGGCAACAACCTCCGGCATTTGAAGAGCCCAATTACAAAGTGCTTTTACAGCATCCGTCGCAAAACCGACGCCTTCATACTCATCGTTAATTCCGTATCCGATTTCCGGACAGCCCCCGTTGAAGCCCTTAAAGCCCGCATATCCGACTTCTTTTCCGCTGTCCGCCAGACATATTTTCCACGCGGCATACCAAACATACTGTTCGGGGAATTGGATACAGTTGTTCAGCATTTCCCGATATGCCGAACTCAATTCGGGCGCGGCAACGCTGTATTTATTTATCAGTTGCGTCAGCTCATTCTCAGTCATCGGGAAAATTGTCAATCGCTCTGTCTTAATCCTTACCATATTTTTTACCTCATCGTAATATACTTAATTATACGGCTTGTACCTGCCTTTTTCAAGCCATTCCGCAAATAACTTTGCACACTGTCATGCAAGCAGAGTGCGGGTGGAGAGAAACGGCAAACAATTTTCATAATGCTTTGATGTTTGATTTTGGCAAAATACAATCGCAGAAAGACACGGTATATCGTCCCTTATGCTGTAGATTTTGCAGTGCTATTTATAAATCGGATATCGTTGCACATTTTTCGGAATCCGGCCGAAATCGGGAGTTGATTTATCCGAATAATTCTGATATGATTAAAAAAAGGGGCTGATTATATGATAAAAAGAAACCGGGACAATTTATACAGGTTGAAAAACATATTTTCCATGCGGTCGGTCAGTATTTCTCACGGACTGAAAAAAGTTACTGCTTTTGCCGTTGTGCTTTTTCAGCTTCTGGGTGCACTGATTTTTGATTTGCCGGCATCCCCTCAGGGGTCAGAGCTTGATATGAACAAATTCACCCTTGTCTGGGCTGATGAATTCAACAGCGGCTCACTTGATTTTAAATACTGGGGAGGTCATTATGTCTGGGGACTAAACGGCGGTTATCAGCGTGATACGGCATACTGGAGCAGAGAGCAGCTCAGCTTTGACGATGAAAATCTGATTATTACGGCGGAACACCGCGATGACGGCCCTATAGGCGAGGGATACTATTCATACGGACTGGACACAAGTCCCAACCATACATACTTTGATTACTCAACGGGCTATGAGCAATTATACGGCTATTTTGAAATCAGATGTATTCTGCCAAAGGGCGCGGGACTCAATCCTGCATTCTGGATGCTTTGCGAGGGAATGTTTGACACCGGTGAGGGGCTCACCGACGGCGGAGTCACCGGCTGTGAAATAGATGTATTTGAAACGAAAACAAATCCGAAAAAAGAACCTTTGTGGAAAAACTCCGTTTACCATACGATTCACGTTGACAGCTATGACGAATATCACCGCAGTGAAATGCAGGGCCATTTCTATGCTGATGACCCGTATGAAAAATACAACACCTACGGTGTGGAGTGGAATGAGAACGAGTATATCTTTTACATAAACGGAGTTGAAACGGCACGCACCGATTTCGGCGGTGTCTGCCGGGTTCCGCTGTATCTGATAATTTCCCTCGGAGTCGATAAAAATGTTGCTGACAACGATAATTTGCCGTCAAGATTTATTGTCGATTATGTAAAGGCCTATCAATATAACAGCTTGCTGCAATAAAATCAAATCCAAACAGCAAAAAATCATGAAACCCCTTTGGCGACTGGTGAAAAGAACGCAGGCATTTAAATAAATGTCTGCGTTCTTTTATGTAAAATCATTGATACAATCCGATAATTCACGACTTCGAAAATTCCAAGAAGGTGCAAGGGGACTCCGTAAACAACGGGGGAGTTCACTCAACAGTTTTCGGTTTTACGATGACTTCTTGACGGAATATTAATCGCATCGCGGCAAGCGCAAAAGCACCGTTTCTTCCGAAAAAGTGCGGGTGACTATGAAAGCGGCGGTTTTTTTATCTGGCCGAAAATCTGAGCTCATTGTTTTTTTGCAAAGATATCCGTATAAGGGACATTTTTAAATAATAGTTTCTTATTCTTCCTGCAAAACAGTTTCAACCTGCTTAATCATCGTTTGCTGTTCCGGCGGCAAATCCGATATATACTTTTGCAGGCTTTCGCGGAGAACCCTTTCTTGTTCCCGTAAATTTATGACATCAATTTCAAATTGCAGACAATATTTTTTTGAAAGTGCGGCAATCTCCGGCAAACTCAATTCGGAAAGAACACCCCTGAGTTCAACAGGTGTCATTTCGGCATCCAGTAAAACATCCTCTAAGTCGGCGAAGGAATGAATATGTTTTTTGATAACAGATACCTTGTCTTGAAGAGCATCGCACATTATAATCTCATCCAACACATTGCGATAAACTTCATCGTCCATCCTTGTGCCGTATGAAATAATTAATTTTGGCTTGTCTTCCGGGTATACGGGGAGAATGAAAAGACGGTTAAGTGTATTTTCGGAGACAGCAGCGGATATTTTCCGGATAACTTTCGGCAAACTGCTTTGTATATATTGAAATAAACCTTGAGAAAGCTTCAGCTTTTCGTTCAGGTTCACTGATGCATTTGAAATTATTTCTGTAATTTCGGCTTCTGTTTTCTGCATGAATTTCCCGGAAAGACAGTTGACGCCGTGTTCGGTAATATCAAGATGCATTAAGTCTGTTTCGGCTATGATACATCCGAGAGCTGTAATCAAAACCGGCTCATATAAGTTAAGCTGAAGTTCCCGATAGTTTTCCTCATATCCGCAGAGCAGATGATGAATGTCCTCCGGAGAAAAGAAACTCATAAATTGGTTTTCGTAGAATGCGCCCTGTACATAGAATTTTATAAATTCAATTCCTCTAAAATCCTGAATTGCATTGAACAGCGGATAAGAAGCAGAAAAGTTGGTTTCATGTGCAAAAAAATCGGGATAATACGATTTGAAAAATCCGTACACACCGTCCTTTATTGTTGAGCTGTAAAAAGCATTAGGTGTGACAAAAAGTTTTGAAAGCAGTTTTGAATGTACTGATTTTGTAGCAGTGAGCAGCCTGTCAATCTTTTTCCGTCCGTTTTGATACAATTCTTTTAAAGGCATCTTCTGCAATTCTGTTACTGCGTCATCCGGATTCGGAAAAGATTTCAGACATATGCCGATTGTGTAAAGAACAGAGTTCAGAATTTCTTTTGCTTTCTCAATTTGTATTGAACTGCTGTCCCCGGAATTATATCGTTCCGTTTTCTCCGCTAAAAGAGCAAGGCACTCATACTGTATGCGTTCAATGTCCTTATCACTCAACAGTTCCTTGTTATATGCTTGCTCAAGCAATGACAGAAAATAGTTATCCTCCCTCAATAACGCCCTGTCAATAAAGTGATTGATTTCAAGACTGTTATTCATCATAATCCTCCATGTCGTCCGAACTGTTCTCCTCGGAATAATCACCGGACAATCCGTAACGCAGGTTCCCGGATAAACGGTATAATTCACGTCCGGACAGCAACTCAAGTGAGCCATGACAAACACCGTCAAAGGACGATTTCATGAATTTTATCAAATCATCATCTGTAATTAAGTCCATCATTTCGTTTTTATAGTAATAAAACATTTCAATCAATTCGTGAAGTGCTTGCTCATAGTTTTGCTTTGAGAGGTAAGGAGAGTCACAAAACTCCGTAATAATTTTGTCAATGACGCCTCCGCCGAATTCGATGAGCCCGTTATTGCGCAATGATATTGAACGGGTTTCAACAAGCTCTTCAGCCTGCGCCGGTGTTAGAACCAGCCCGAATTGTTCTGTAATTTCATTGCATTTGACAACTTCATTAACAGCCTGTTTCTGTATCAAATCTGAAGTGAAAAAAGTCAGCTCAAAGTTCAATCACATCACGCTCCCAAAAGGCAAAGCCTGAACATGCAAATCGCCTCTTGCACAATATAAGACCTTAACTGTTTTTCGTCTTTTATCAAGCCTCTGCCTAAAAGATAGTTGGAGATTTCGCCGACAATGTAGCAATGAGTATTATGCAGTATGCGTTCCGCCAGATCCCTTTCGGGATATTCTCCGTAAAGCTCATTCCATATATCGGAAATATAATAGTTTACCATTTTGTTGGCAGCGGCGGTTGCTTCAACATCACTTTGGGGTCTATCCCCCTCAATATACTCATGCCAGGCTAAGCGAAACCAGCCCTTATTATCCATATACATATCAACGAAGGCTTTGAAAAAATTCGTAAGACGTTTTTCGGCAGTGGTTGCTTCATTGATTCTGTCAGTTATCATTCTCATAAAAATCACCTGTATAGCGGCGTGTGTTTCCCATAATAAATCATTGTACGAAGAAAAATAGTTATATAGGTTTGTATGCGCACAACCTAAAGTCCGTGCTATTTCGCGCAGATTCAGAGAATTTAAATTGTCCCTGTCTTTCATTAACTCAACGGCAGTTTCTATAACCTGCTCCTTTGTTATATTCTTTTTCACATTGCACCTCAAAGACTGAATTACATAGTTTATTACCAGTGGTAATTTAATTATATTCTTAACTGTATATTTTGTCAATATCTTTCCGGATTTTAAACAAATCACGCAATTTCAGCGCCGGAGTCCGGTGTCATTCCGGCTGTTAAAGCCTCAAAGCCTGCGGGAGACATCTGCGCAAAATCGTCCGCCGAGAGAGGAGTTCCGGCAAAGAATTCGCCGCCTTACCTTAAAGCTTTATCTGTTTTATCACCGCGCTTAACCCGGTATGCTTGCAGCTTTCGGTTTTTTTAGGGGCATTCTTGTCAAGCTGTTTTCTTCAGCCCCTGCAGAGGAGGGGTAAACTTTTCACAGCCGGTAAAAAAGCTCACAGCCGGAGAAAAACTCCCGCTGTGAGCTGCTTTTATTTTTTGTCCGCGTTTCAGCGCCAGTCTATCGGACGTGTCAGGAAGAAGTTTATCGTACTCTTTTCCGGCATCGGAGAAAACGCGGTGACGCGTGTTATTCCGTCGGCGACAAGGTCGTCATAGAGCTTTTCATTTTCCTTTACGCGCATAGGATTAAAGAGAGAAAACTCATCCAAGAAAAGATTTGCCTTGTAGTAGCGCAGCTGAAGTCTTGAGCGCTTGACATTTTCAAGCTGTGTTTCATTTGTCGTTACCGCTTCCGCACTATCCCAAAGCTTGTCGAAATACGATATCTCATTTACATTGAAATATCCTATCTGATAATGCCAGTCAAAGCAGAACGCGTGCGTTGTGTTCGCAATCTTGTGTGTTGCCCTGTCGATGTATTCTTTAATGTATTTCGCCGCGCTGCTGCCGTAATATGCATTCATAAAATCCATCATATGATATTCCACATCACAGTTTGGGTCCCACATGAGCTTCAGAATAAGATATGTGCGAAGCTCTCCGAATTCACCGGTTGAATAACCAACGCCCTCCTCAAACAATCCGTCGTAGCCGAGGCTTTGAAGATACTGCATGTTTTTTGAAAGCGTATGTAAATCCGCAAAAAACTGAACGGAATTGAGGAAGTTTACGGTGTATTCCCACGAGTGGGTGCTCTGTGAAATCGCCGCCCACTCTTTGAGGTCGTTGGCTATTGCAGGCTCATGGTCGGAGTAAAGGTATTCAAAGTTTTCGTTTTCTCTTTTGTCCTCATGGCCGCATTCTGTGTAGGGGTGTACATAGCAGGCCTCAATCGTGCACACAGTCGGAATCACGTTGCTTGCACACTCAAGACCCTTGGGTGCCTCTCTCGTGTCCTGATAAGCGAGGAAAGTGAAGCTTATGCCGGGGAATTCATCCTTGAGCGCGGTTGCAATCTGATTGACGAACATCACCATCGTTGCCGCTGTGCTCTCATATTTATGATATGCCGCCTCGCATTTTTCGCATTGGCAATATTCCTGATTGTCCTTTTGCCCCACATAGAAAAAGTTGACGGTGGACGGTGCGGCATTGAGAATCCGTCTTGCGCTTTCAATCGCTGTGCTGAGCGCCTTCGGGTTTGAAAGACAAACGTGATTCACCGTCCTTGCGCCTAAATCCTTGCGGTATGCAAAAATATCACTGTCGGTTTCAAACAGACTGTCCGGAACAAGCTGCGGCATGGAATGGCAGCCCGTCGCATACCGGTTGCCGTAGCCTAAGCTCTCATCGCCGCCGTAGTTTGCTTTGTTTTTGTATTTAAAGTCCGTTGAGCCTTTCCAATCGGTGTATCTGAGGTTAAATCCCGGCTGTTGCACATCAAAGAGCCTTTTGTTGATTTTCACCTCGCTGCGCTCGGGAACAACTGTGAGCGTATCCGTGAACCAGCGGCAGCCGAGCTGTTCTTCAAGGAAGGTGTAAACTCCGTAAAGCGTGCCTCGCGCGCCCCCGCCGGCGATGACAAGTCTTTCCTCCCAAATGGTCATGAGGAAGCCCTCCTCACCCAGGTTTGCGCGGTTAACGGAAAAGGTGCTGTTGCTTTCGCGGCTTGTTTTGCCGATGATTATTTCCGTTTGAATAACACGAGAGGTATCATTGCGAACAGTCAGCTCGACACCGCTCATCTGATAAAGATAGCTTTGCAGCTCCTGTGCCGCTTTCAATTCGGCAGGCGATGCCTGCGCGCCGACGATAATTACATAATCGCTCCGGCCGTCGGCAATAAGTGTAAGGTATTCATTGATTTCTACAGCCGAATACGGGTCTCCGCCGTAATCAATATCGGGCTCTCCTATGTCAATAACGCCGAAGGTAATACCGAGCATCTGTAAAAACGCAAGCATGCAGGAAAAAAATGTTTTGAATCCCATTACATCTCCTCCTAATTTTTTATTTTAGAATATTATATATTAAGTTTATTGTATTGTCAATTCAAATATGATAAAAAAATTGCCTCCAAAAACAGATAACAGCAAGACATGAAAATCAGTCTTACTGTTATCTGTTTTTGGTAAAAATCCGACAAAATTTTTACCGATTGCTGCCGAAACACAGAATAAAGCTGTGAACACATCAGCGGAGCAAAACCGGAAAAAGTATCGGAACAGTTCGGTGCAAATGCGAAACTCCCAAACCGTTGAAACAAGTACGCTTGTTCAGTTTACGCCGTCATTCTTTCAAAAACGGAATAATATATTCAATAGAATTGGTTATCAAATGGCCGCAATTTCCGAGCAAATGAATCTCAGCTGACGGAACAAGATGTGAAAGCCTTTGCGCAGATTGCTGCGCATCAATGATAACATCGTTTTCGCCGTCGATAAAGAGAACGGGCATGGTCAGCTTCTGCAGCTGATTGTCTGCATACACCGGCAGATAATCAATCGGGTTGTAACTTAATACTATAAGATTCATAAATTCAAGAACTTCTTTTGGGATAGCTTTTTCTCCGATTACGGAGGAACCTACCGACACATCCTCGTTCGACTGTCGGGTTTTTGCAACAGTGTCTAAGAATTGCGGGCGAATTTCCGCAAGACCGGCGGATGCAATCAGAATAAGCTTTGAAACACGCTCGGGATAAGCCGTTGCGAATTTAAGCGCCGTCCAACCGCCGAACGAGTTACCGATTATTACGGGTTTTTCAAGACCGAGCGAGTCAAGAACATCCTTCATCCAGAGTGCGAAGTCGTTTGTATTGACATCGGGTCTGTATTCCTCGCTGTTTCCTGCTTCACCGATAATGTCAACAGCATAAACCATATAATTGCCGGACAGGGCCATAATCTCAGGAACCCAGAATGCGCTGTTGCTGCATGAACCGTGCAGAAGGATAACGGGAGGATTGGACTTTTGCCCGGCTGTCAGCAAAAACGTCTTCCCGAAGGCAGTTTCAACATATTGCTGACCGAAAGGAAACCGGGCGAGTACTCCGTTATAGTAATCCCGAACTTTATTCCGTGCCGATTCCGATTTGAATACGCTGTTTTCCATTTGCATTCACTCCTCATCGTTTTGTTCAGTCAATGCGTCTATAGTGTCCATCATGACTGTCATAAAGCGGATACCTCCCCAGAGTGTAATACGAACCATGTTTTCACGCTCGATATATTGGGTTTGCATCGACGTCTGTCCGTATTCAGGCGGCTTTGAGTTCAATGTGGCTGTTACCGTATTCATGATACGGATGGCATCTTCTTTTCCGACTACATTGATATCGATAACAGACGAAGCGATGACGCTGGGCTCAGGTCTTTTTCCGGAGTCGGGGCTTTCGGAACAGTTGTTCTCGACGAAAGTGCTGAGGTCATGCCCGGTGACACGCCAACTCTTTCCGATCTTTGCCGCACGCAATTTGCCCTCCCGGATATACCGCTGGATGGTCTTCGGGTGAATATTAAGCATTTCTGCAATTTGATCTACTGTATAATAGTCTTCGTTCATCTTATTGCTCCTCAAAGTTACTTCATAAGTTATTATATGCAACAATAGGTAATTTGTCAATGGCTTTTTAAAAATTTTTTACGCTTTCACATTAAGTTTCAGGTCTGACAAAATAAAACGTTGAATTTGTTCTCATAATCGGCAAGGTTTTGCCTTTAGTGCATTCTTTTCTTTCAGGTTGCCTCTTGAAAAAAGCAGTATAAATTTTTTGACATTCATAAACTGCTGAGCTCAGCTTGCGGTTCTGCAGCCGTTTTGCATTATGCCCGGCGAGATTTCATGCCGGTGTTATCCTTCTATCGCCGCAAACGACACGCGCGAAAGGTATCGGGAGGCTTGAAATCAGCAGCCTTGAGAGCGGAGAGGTGCTTTACAGCGATGATTTCACCGTAAATGCAAACGAAGCCGTGTCCGCAAACGGCTTCGTTTGTTCTGTTCGGAAAAGTGCATATTGATGATTAACCTGAGCATTGACGGCAGAGATTATTGCAACCGTTACCTTTGCGGTATGCCGCCTTCGCGTTCGAAAATTGCAAAGCACTTGTCGGAAAATTCAAGAAATTATGAGGCAGCCGTCACAATTGTGACGGCTGCCTCTATTATATTATTAACATTATAAATAAATGCACTTACACCGAAGTGTAAGTCAGCTCTTTTGTTTTGAGAACCGAGCCTTTAAAAACAGCTTTGATTCTGACAGCTTCGTTGCTCCTGAATCCCGAACAGCCGCGCAGTGCAAAGGTTGCACTCTCTCCGGGCTCGATAACTGCGCCGTTGTTTATTTGCGCACTGCACAAACCGAAGCCCGCACGCAGCGACACCAACTTCACTGATTCTGAATGCGAGGTGTTGGTGACTGTCACGCTCAGGTCACCGTTTGAAATGTATCCGGCGTCTTTTTCACCGAAGCTGATATAAAGCTCATTTTGCGGCGCGGTTCCGTAGCGGAACTGAGGGAAGTCACTGTCGGAATATATGCTTTGCAGTTCGTCGGAGGTCATCAGCTTTGTCAGCAGCCTGACAGTGTATTCGTCCTCATCAAACTGGCAGTGACCCTGCCCGATTACAAACCATGTGTTTTCAGGCAGAAACGCACACGATGCGTCAACGCTTCTGTCGGGCGAAATGTGGTTGTGGCCGCTGTCATTGCAGACGGTACGCTTCGGCACATAGCCGGATTTCAGTTCTTTTCCGAAGCCGGCGGCGAATGCGCCGGAGGAGCCGTATACGTCAACAATTGAGTCACCGTTAATGGAGGTGTTTGTCGCAATTCCGCAGTCAATGCACGACAGCACGGAAACAGAGATGCCCTTTGCTTTTGCATCGGCAAAGATGTCTGCCGTATTTGCCATAACCTCATAGTGGTATTTGTCGCTTTTTTCAATCAGCCACTTTTGTTCAGTCGGGTCAAGGTATTTTGCTTTCAGCTGTTCGTAATCCTCAAGCGGAATCATGTCCCAGACCCCGCCCCAATAGAGGCAGACGGGGTATAGCTCCTCCGAAATCACAGCTGTGAGAGCGTTGTTGAGAAAGCGGAGATTGACAAGTCCGAGCAAGCGGTCATAATTGTTTTCCGCTCCGGAAATGAATGAAACAAGGCGCATGATTGAAACAAGGCTGACACTCAGCTGCTTTTTGTCCAGCGCCGAAACGGCAAGCTTTGTGCCCGCAATCGGAGAGTTCACAAAAACGATTTTTCCGACTTGGCCCTTATCACCGTAATATTTGAGGTAGGTTGCCGCAACCTGCCCGCCCTGACTGTAGCTGAAAAGCGCAACCGAATCTGCACCGGTCAATTCAATAACCTGTTCAACAAAAGCGTTAAGCTGTGCCGCGGCGTCAACAAGGCTCAGCCGCCAGTCGTGGCGGAACATAAAGCAGTTTTCACTGCCTGTTTCCTCTTCAATTGCATTGGCGGTTTTTCCGAAGATGGTGCGGTAACGCATGATCTCTGCATCCTGTGACCACACCCTGATGTTGTGCTCCGAGCTGCCGTCGGGGTTGACCGTAAGCCTTTTCATGTCGTCAAGCAGCATGGGAAAAGCTGCTTCGGCATTTTTGATGAGCGGCGAATAGTTTCCGGTAAAAAGCCCGAAAATCAGGGAGACCAACATTTTCGATATGCTGTCAGTGCTCACATCATCGTAATACGGAGGAAATACCATATAGTCGTCCTCATAAAGACACGAGCCGGTAAAGCCGTCAATGAAAATTACCGGCATCACTTTTTCTTCATCCGCCGCATTGCCGGAAAGCCCAAGCGAAGTAAAGACGAGCGTCAGACAGACAATTATCGCAAGCGCTTTTTTCATATGATTACTTCCTTTGCATTTTTCTGATTTCCAGTTTATCACAATGTTTCTTTTGTGTAAAGCACAGAATACAAATATTAAATCAGCTGTTCACAAACGGGTAATTTTCATCTTCCCACACCGATGAGCAGGAATAAAGAATAAAAAAGTGCAGATGTTGCGGAGGGTGCAACTAATGTTGCATAATTGTATTGCTAAAAAATAAATGTAATATATAATTAAGGTATACTATAGAGAGTGCAGGGAGGAAACGGCATGAAACTGACCGGGGGAGAAATCATTGTTAAACAACTTGTTGAAGAGGGTGTACCTTATATTTTAGGTATTCCCGGCCATGGAGTTTTAGGTTTGTTTGATGCTATCCGCAAGGAAGAAGCAGAAGGAAAAATCAAATACATACAAGTTAAGCATGAGCAGGCTGCCACTGCTATAGCAGACGGATACTTCAGGGTTTCGGGCAAGCCTCTTGCTGCCTTTGCCTCAATAGGGCCGGGGACATTGAATACAAGTATTGGGCTTGGCACGGCATATGTTGATTCAACTGCATTTTTGCAGCTTTGCGGTGATACCCATGTGCATATGAAGGGTGTCGGCGTTCTGCAGGAGATTGAGCGCTATTGCGACAGCAACATTATTCGCAGCCTTGAGCCGCTTGC
>CAZIMM010000001.1:0-14820 GCA_964540415.1 uncultured Eubacteriales bacterium | reverse complement strand
GAAGCTGGAGGGCGGAGTCAACAGCCCAGTTGCCCAGAATTATTCACAGGGCATTCAATCAAATGACTTCCGGCAGAAGCGGGCCGTGCGTAATCGCTCTGCCTATGGATGTTCAGGCAAACTCAGTTGAATGCAATCTTATGCCGGTTAAAGCTGAAAAAGCCGATTCGCTGCCTTGTGCGGATATGGAGTATATTGAGAAAGCCATCTGCTTAATGCGCACTGCAAAACGTCCTGTAATTCTTGCGGGCGGAGGAGCGCTTCGTGCAAAGGCGGCGGACCTTATTACCGCTTTGGCGGAAAAATGGGGCGCAGCAATTGTAACAACCCTTGCGGGCAAGGGCGCTGTGAGCGAAGAACATGAACAGTATTGCTTCCATACAGGCTCAAAAGGCACTCCCATAGGCCTTAAAATTTGCCGTGAGGCAGATGTTGTTCTGGCTTTGGGTACGCGTTTTGCAGATGAAACAACCTGTTCCTACAGAAAGGGAATTGCCTTTAATTTCCCCGATACAAAGCTCATACATATTGATATTGACGCAAGTGAGATAGGCAAAAACTACGGCGCAGATGTCGGCATAGTTGCGGATTTGAAAGACAGCCTGAAGAAACTAATTGATAATTATACCGATAAGACTGTCAGAAAAGAATACTTTGAAGAAATCAAAACACTTCGGGCGCAATGGGAACAATATAAGGAGGATTACCGAAGTATCAAAAGCGAAAAAATGACGATTTCACAACTGATAGGCTTGATGAACAAAAAACTGCCGTCTAATACTATTATCACAACATCATCGGGCAACACACAGGCACAGCTTTTCCAAGAGTATTGCTTCAAAGAGCCGTACTGCAACCTTACCACCGGCGGATTCTCCACAATGGGCTGGGCAGTTCCCGCCGCAATGGGTGCGAAGCTCGCAAAGCCGGAAGTGCCTGTTATCGCTTTACTCGGTGACGGTGACTTTATGATGATTATTCAGGAGCTTTCGACAATGGCGCAGTATGATATCCCTGTTATTATCGTGCTTGCAAACAACTGCGGCTGGATGGCGATAAAGGATCTTCAGATGGATGTTCTCGGCAAAGAGACCGCCTTCGGCAATGACTTTATGCAGGGTGATGATGTTTACAGCCCCGATTTCTGCAGTATTGCAAAGGCATTCAACATTGAAGCTTATAAAGCCGATACAAAGGATGAAATCGAAACCGCTCTTTGTTCCGCAATAAAAGCCAATAAACCGGCGCTGATTTCCGTTGATGTTTCGAGAGAATACCCATATACGGGCGGCAAGGCTTTCGGCTGGTGGGATGTCCCAATCCCAACTTATATGCAGGAAAAGCGGGCGGTATATGAAAACGCCGTGAAGGAAGAAACGGTTTAGTCCATTGTTTTGCAAAATTTTTATTTAATATCTGTTATCATTTTATTATAGATAAGGGGAATTTGCATGATGAAATTTGTTTTGATAGGCTGCGGCAGAATTGCCACCCTTCATGTTGCCGGATACAGGGACAGAGATGATGCCGTGCTGTGGGGAGTATATGACAAGAAACGCTCGGCGGCTGAGGAGTTTGCAAAAGAGCATAACATCCCCAAGGTTTATGATACATATGAAGAGGTTCTCGAGGATCAGGAGGTAACGGGAGTTGAAATACTTGTACCTCATCACCTGCACTGTGAATTGACAATAAAGGCATGCAATGCAAAAAAGCATGTGTCGGTGCAAAAGCCTATGGCAATGAATCTTGAGGAATGCGATAAAATGATTGCTGCTGCAAAGGAGAACGGCGTTAAGCTGAAGGTATATGAAAACTTTGTGCATTACCCTCCTTACTTGAAAGCAAAGCAGATGATTGAGAGCGGAGAAATCGGCGAAATACGGGGTATTAGGTACAAGATGAATAACGGCGGGCTGAATTCCCAAAATACTCCCGCTGCAAAAATGCGTGCAAAAAAAGCAGGCGTCAAGCTGACTGACGATTTAAAGCCCACAGGCTGGACGGTTGATACCCTCTCATGGACATGGAGGTTGAATGAAACGCTTTCGGGCGGCGGCCCGGTTGTATTTGATGACGGATATCATAAGTTCTCAATGTTTGTTGACCTTTTCGGAGAAGTTGAAAAGGTAAGCGCATGGATCGACGAAACCTCGGTACTCGGGAATGTATGTCAGGATTCGCCTGCGGTCATTATGTGGAAATACAAGGATAAAAAGCTCTATGGCACATGGGATATAACCTGTTCGGAAGATATGTACATAAAGGGAAAGTATTATACCTGTGATGAGCGTATGGAAATCACGGGCTCAAGGGGTATTATTTGGATAACAAGATGCACCGCCGAAATGCTCAGCGATGTTGCTCCTCTTGTGCTTTACAGGGACGGCGAGCTGGTAGAGCTGTGGGATATGCCGCATGATTGGCAGGATTCTTTCATCAATTCCACCCATGATTTTATCGACTCGATAAAGCTCGACAGGGAACCTGTTTTGACGGGCGAAAGAGGAAGAGAAGTGCTCAAATTTGCGCTAGCGGCAATGGATTCCTCAAAGAAACAAAGAGAAGTCTATCTTGACAGCTATGAGGATACACCCACTCCGGAGAAAAAGGGATTTATCAGCATGCTACTGAGCAAAAAAGGGTAAGTGAATGGATAAGAAGCGTTGCTTATCTGCTGCAGCAGAAATAAGAAAGTTGGCAATCACCGCAATGGAATCGGCAGGATTCGGTCATGTCGGCGGCAGTATGTCAATCTGTGATGCCTTGGCAGTGCTTTACGAGGAGGTAATGAATATTGACCCTCGTAATCCTGAAAAGGAGGATAGAGACAGGCTGGTGCTCTCAAAAGGTCATTGCGGGCCTGCTCTTTATGCCGCCTTGGCATACAAGGGCTTTTTCCCCAAAGAGGATCTTTTGACACTGAATGCTAACGACACAAGGCTGCCCAGTCACTGCGACAGGCTTAAGACCGTCGGCATAGATATAAGTACAGGCTCTTTGGGTCAGGGGCTGTCTCTCGGGAGCGGCGTTGCCATGGGCAACAAAATGAAAGGCTTAAACAATTATACCTATGTAATAGTCGGTGACGGTGAGCTGCAGGAGGGGCAGAATTGGGAAGCTGTCCAGTTCATTGCCCACAGATGTTTGTCAAACATAATAATTCTTGTCGACAACAACAAACGCCAGCTTGACGGGTACACGCAGCAGGTTTGCAGACAGTTTGACATTAAACAAAAATTTGAATCCTTCGGGCTCTTTGCCGTTAAGGTTGACGGGCATGATGTCGAGGCGATTTTTAACGGGATATTGCATGCTCAAAACAGCGGTATGCCCGCTGCGGTAATCCTTGAAACTGAAAAGGGGCACGGCTGCAACTTTGCCGAAATTCCGGGCTTCAATCATTATATGGTGTTCGACAAGGAGATGGCGCAACAAGCGTGCAGAGAAATTGACAGAAGGCTAAGAGGTGATTTGAAGAATGATTTGCAGTAAATGGGAATTTGACACCAAAGAAATGCGTGCCTCCTATTGTGATGCCCTTATTCACGCTGCACAGTTAAATTCAAAAGTTGTTGCCGTTGATGTCGATGTCAGTTTTTCAATGGGTACAGAGCCTTTTTATAAAAAGTTCCCCCAAAGAAGCATTAATTGCGGGATTATGGAGGCTCATGCCGTCGGTTTTGCCGCCGGGATGTCCGCTGTCGGGTATATTCCGTTTGTGCATATGTTCGGCACGTTTGCTACAAGGAGAGCGTATGACCAGCTCTTTCTTTCGTGTGCTTATCAGGACTTGAATGTTAAAATTATCGGCGGCGATGCCGGTGTAACCGCAACGGCAAACGGCGGCACTCATATGCCCTTTGAAGATATGGCACTAATCAGGGCAATACCGAATTTCACAATCGTAGAACCGGCCGACGGCACAATGTATAAATACCTGGTGCCGTATATGGCAAATACCTATGGCAATTTTTATGTTCGTTCAAGCCGTAAAAAGGCTGTAAAAATATATAGAGACGATGCCCAATTCAACGTCGGATACGCCAATATCCTTACAAAAGGAGAAGATGTTGCGATTATCGCCTGCGGAATAATGGTTCATCAGGCTTTGCTTGCATATGAGCTTCTCAAAAAAGAAGGAATAGAAGCCTGCGTTGTCGATATGCACACTGTAAAGCCTGTTGATAAGGCTGCGATAGAAAAGCTTGCCAACCTCTGCGGTGCGGTTGTTACCGCAGAGAACCACAATATTATCGGCGGGTTAGGCAATGCCGTGGGTGAATGCCTGCTCGAAATCGACCCTGTTGTGCCTATGGAGAGAGTCGGTGTCAATGATACCTTCGGTGAAGTCGGAACACAGGAATTTCTTATGACAAAGTTCGGCTTGACGGCAGAGAATATAGCGGCAAAAGCAAAAAAAGCAATCGGGAGGAAAAGAAAATGAGAGTGGCTGTAATAAATGAAGTCTCGGCAAGAGATAAAAATCCTCACATAATCGAAGCACTGAAAAAGCAGCCCGTTGAGGTTTTCAATGCCGGTATGAAGCAGGGCGAATTCGAAACGGAGCTGACCTATATCCACACCGGGTTTATGGCTGCACTCCTGCTTAACCTCGGCGCGGTCGATATGGTTATCGGCGGCTGCGGCACGGGTCAGGGCTTTTTGCTTTCGGCTATGCAGTACCCGAACGTTTTTTGCGGGCTTGTCAATGAACCCCTTGATGCATGGCTATTCGGGCAGATTAATGGCGGCAACTGTATTTCTCTTGCTCTTAACAAGGGCTTTGGCTGGGCGGGTAATATTAATCTTGAATACATTTTTGAAAAGCTGTTTTCAGACGAATTCGGCAGAGGCTACCCCGCCGAAAGGCAAATGAGCCAGCAGCAAAGCCGGCAAAAGCTTCAAATGATTTCACAAAAAACACATCAGTCCTTTGCCGACATTTTTTCAATAACAGACAGAGAAATCATTTCTGCGGTTTTCAAGCACAAACCCTTTCTTGATTTAATCAGAGGAGAAGTGGAAAATAAAGAATTGCAGAAATTAATATTATCAGAAAACTGAGGGAAAAAAATGAGTCAATCATTACAGAACGGAATAGAAGCGCTGATGTTTCTGTCCTCCAAAAGAAGTGCGGGAGTAACGGAAATAGCACAGGCAATAGGTGTCAATAAAAGCACCGCATTCAGAATAATGCAAACCTTTCTTGCAAACAACATGGTTGAAAAAAATCCCGAAACCCTATGCTATAAACTTGGGCCCGCAATACTCAAGATGTCACATCAGTATTACAGCGGCCTTAGTGCAGTAAGCATCTCAAAGCCTTATATGGTGAGGATGAGTGAATGCTTCGGTGAATCGGTTCACCTTTGCACCTTATCAAATAATTGTGCCGTTATTGTTGAGCAGATAACATCCGAGGGAAGGCTTGTTGCAAACGCCAAAGTCGGTGGTGAAGAACTGCTCTATTGCTCATCTGTCGGCAAATGCCTTTTGGCATACGCGGAAAAAAATAAGCAAGAAAAGATGCTCAGTGAAATCACATTTGAAAAGCACACCAAAAAAACAATAACCGATGAATCTTCGCTTCTCAGGGAACTTGCGGAAATAAAAGCAAAGGGCTTTGCAACGGATGACTGCGAATTATCCGAAGAAATCCGCTGTGTCGCTGCCCCGATTTTTAACAGTAAAGGCGAATGCAACTTTTCAATCGGTATATCCGGAGCAAAGGGCAGAATGACACAGGAAAAAATGCACAACATTGAGGAAGGATTGAAAAAAGCAGCAGACGCAATTTCCTCTAAGCTTGGGTACACAAAAATAAAATAAAGAGAGGTGCCGATATGAAAAAGAACATAGCATCAAAAATCAGTTACGGCAGCGGCGACATATATGGCGGCGGAGCATTTTTGGTTTTTTCGCTGCTGTATATGAATTTTCTGATGCTCGTTGAGGGGCTTCCCATTATTGCAACCTCCGCAATTATTTTTATCGGTAAGTTTTGGGATGCTGTGACAGACCCGATCGTTGGCAGGCTCTCTGATAAAACCCGCTCAAAATACGGCCGCAGAAGGCTGTATTTTTTAATTGGGATTTTTCCCGTTTTTCTTTCATTTATAATGCTCTTTTATTCCTTTGGGCTTGAGGGAACAACAGCAAAAATCATCTACCATACATTCGCATATATGTTTTTCGGCACTGCATTCACAATTGTAATGGTTCCGTATAATGCAATTCTTTCGGATATGACATCGGACTATAACGAACGAACCGCTTTTACAACTGTCAGGATGGTAATGTCGGGCGCAGCATCGTTGATTTGTGCGGTCGTGCCCGGACTTATTATTAAAGCTGTCGGAGGCGGAGTGAACGGTCCGGCGCAAAAGAGCGGTTATCTTGTCATGGCTTCGGTTCTGGCAGTTGTTTTCGGCCTTTGCTGGCTCGTTGTATTCTTAGGCACAACAGAGAAAAAGGAGCTGCCTCCCGTCGAGAAAATCACCGTCAAGGGCTGGATATCGCTTTTCAGAAACAAGCCTTACCGCAACTTCCTCGGTATATTCCTGTCTTTTCAAATATGCGTTGACTTGGTGCTGGCTTTGTTCATTTTTTATGTTGACATTGTAGTGCTCAAATATGCGAGCTATGAGCTTCTTATGGGAGTGTTGCTGGTGTGTCAAATACTGTTCATGCTCATTTTCGGAAGTGTAGCCAAAAAGAAAGGCAAGGCATTCCCTCTCTACATAGGCATACCCCTGTGGATGTTGACCTCCCTTCTTTTTGCTTTTGTCAACAGCGGCACACCTACAGCGGTGATAATTGTTTTTGCCGTGCTCATTGCCATAGGTGCCTCTGCGGGCAACCTTTCGACCTGGTCGATGCTCACCGATATTTTCGACCTGGACGAAATACAGACAGGCAAGCGCAGGGAGGGTATTTACAGCGGGCTGACAACTTTCATGAGGAAATTTGCCAGCGGTGTTGCAGTTTTCCTTCTGGGAGTCGGTCTGCAGGCATTGGGCTTTGACCAGACGGAGTATAATCTGATAAAAAGCAAGGCAGTAGGCGATTTTGACCCGTCTGCTTATGCTCAGGCAGGCATTGTTTCTGGCATCAAATGGATGTTTATACTGCTTCCGTTTTTGCTTCTTGCCACTTGCATATTTTTTGTAACCAAGAATAAGATAAATAAAAAACGCTTTGATGCCGTATTAAAGGGAATTGAATGCTTCAAACGAGGGGAAGGGCTGTCAAGTTTGAGTGATGACGAAATCAAAGACATTGAAACGGCAGTTGGCAAAAAAGTCAGTGAGCTGTGGAAGTCAGACAGCAGCTATGCTATAAAATAAAAAGGTCTAAACCGCAGAAAAACACTGTGCGGAAAGTACTTTTTAAGGGGAATAATTATGAATAGCGGTTTGAAGGTTGTTAAAATTCAAAGGACCTCTGTTCAGGACGGTAAAGGCATCAGAACAACGATTTTCATGCGCGGTTGCGCGCTTCGCTGTCAATGGTGTCAGAACCCCGAAATGCTTGCCCCGGAGGTTCCTGTTGAAAAGGAATACACTATTGATGAGATTATTGAGGAAGTTTTGAGGGATAAGGAATACTATTTCGCCTCTGACGGCGGGGTAACCCTAAGCGGCGGCGACCCTCTTTTACAGAATGCCGAAAGCCTTGAAGCTCTGCTTTCGGAGCTCAAAAAGGAAGGTATCAATATTGCGGTGGAGACGACGCTCTGTGTGCCATACAGCACAATAGAAAGAGTGTTGCCCTATGTTGACACCTTTCTCGTTGATCTGAAGGTTGTCGGAGACCCTGCAAGGCATAAGGAGCTTACAGGCATTGACGATAAGTTTATCCTAAACAACCTCAAGATGCTTACTTGTACGGATGCATACATAAAGTTTCGCATGGTAATGGTTCCGGGAATGAACGATAAAGAGGAGCATATCAAAGCCGCCGCGGAGCTTCTGCGTTCACTTGGCTATAATTCAATTGAGCTTCTCAAATACCACAATATGTATGAGGATAAAGCGAGAAGACTGGGGCTTGAAATACCCATGCTCGGCATTTCGCCCGACAGCAGCACAAGTGCACTCAGGTTCGGGCTTGAAACATTCAAAAAATACGGTGCAATTGCCTATAATGTGAAGGAAAACAAGGTTAAAAGAACCACCGAGTTCACCGACAGGGTGCTTTCTGTGCAAAAAGATATACGGGAATCAGGCCGTGCCCTGTGCATTGAAGCGGATAAGCTAAAAACACAGTTTTATAGAAAAAACGGATTTAATGAGCCTGTTCATCTTCACAGAAGCAAGCGCATGAAATATGTGCTTAAAAACAAATCGGTTGTTGTATATGACAATGAGCTGCTTGTCGGCAACTTCACATCAAAAAGGTGTGCAGGTCAGGTTTGGGCAGAGCAGTACGGGGTTTTATATGCTTCTTTTATTCATAGAATCAACAAGCAGAAGCCGGTTTCCTTCAAATGCTCAGCAAGGGAGAAAACGTATTTTTACACCCGCATTTTGCCATTATGGCTAAGGCATGGCCTGTTAGTTAAAGTAAATACAAAGTTTTCAGAATTTTTGGCAATGTTCGGCAGAAGCTCGGAGATGATAGCGGGCTTTAATAACAATCTGGCGGCAATTGCCCATTTTATTCCCAACTATGACCGGATACTTGAATATGGCACAACAGGTATGATAGAAAGAATAAAGGCTCATGCCGCCGCCCAACAGGGCAATGACAAAACCTTCTATGAGGGAGCAATTATATGCCTTGAAGCCCTTGCTGATTGGGCTGACCGATATGCGGATAAGCTGTCCGAAATGGCGGAGTCGGAGCGCAACTCAAACAGGAGAGCGGAGCTCAGGGAGATGTCGGCAATTTGCAGGAGAGTGCCGAGATATCCCGCAACAACCTTCCATGAGGCGTTGCAGGCAATAACCTTTATTCAAATTGCGCTTTGCATTGAAGCATATGAAAATGCTGTCAGCTTTGGTAGGCTTGACCAAGT
Organism: uncultured Eubacteriales bacterium; assembly: GCA_964540415.1. Classification (GTDB taxonomy): domain Bacteria; phylum Bacillota; class Clostridia; order Oscillospirales; family Acutalibacteraceae; genus CAZIMM01. The sequence goes on along the minus strand of CAZIMM010000001.1, from coordinate 5,798 downwards.
ACTGTATCCCTATTACAAAGCGGATTTAGCGGCAGGCAGAATAACCTATGAAAAGGCGAAGGAGCTGCTGTGCCTGTTTATCCTCAAAATGGATGAAGTGATTCTCATCAATGACGGAGACAGCTTTCTCAATGTCGCAAAGCTCTTTGAAACCCTATCCACAGACCAGGCGCTGACCTTCGGCGGCACAGATAAAAACGGTGATGATGCCACAAACGATTTGACCTATATGCTCATTGATGCCTGTGAGCTGCAACCGCTTTCGGTCAACATGTGCGCCCGCATAAATAAAAACAGCCCTCAAAAATATCTTGAGCGCCTTGCCGAAATATATATTAACGGTTGCCCGATGCCTGAGCTTTTCAGTGATGAGGAGTACTTTGAGGCGATTGTAAGAAAGCATAACACTACAATTGAGAATGCTCGCAATTATGCCATTGTCGGCTGTGTTGAACCGATAGCAAGCGATGACCATTTCGGGAATACAGATTCGGCCAATATCAATGTATGTCTTCCGCTGCTTCAGGCAGTCAAAGGGCAGGATTATGACCTATGGAATTTTTCCGCAAAACAGTATATCAGTCTTGTTGTTGACAGATTTTTCGAATACTCTTTCGGTATGTATAAAAATTGTCCTTATTGCAGAGTAATGACAAAGATGCGGCAAAAAACAATAGAAAAACGCAAAGTCAGGCAGGGTATGTTTATCTATAACCCGCCCGAGAGCATGGAGCAGCTGATTTCACGCTATTGTGAAAGGCTTCAGGCGGTAACCAAATCCGTTCTCCGGGACCAGCAAAAAATCATTAAAACTCTTGGTGAAGGCTTTACGACACCACTTGCATCCTCCTTGTATGACGGATGCCTCAGGCAGGGAAAATGTGCATATCAAGGCGGCACGGATTTCATAAGCAGCGGTATCCAGGCTGTGGGTGTTACTGACGCTGCCGATTCATTCTATGCCATTGAGCAGCTTGTGTTTAAAAAAGGGCTGTACACAATGCATGATATTATTTATGCTATTGATAACAATTTTGAAGGTAAAAAGAATCAAAGGATTTTGACAGATATTTTGGCATTGCCCAAATTCGGCGATGACAGCTCAAAAGAGCCTGCCGAATGGGTGAGCAGAGTCATGCGCTTTTGGAATGAAGCCCTTGCCAATGTCCCCAACCCCGACAGGGGAGGAGCTTATTGCGCAGGCTATTATGCTTTGAATGTCAACGACAGGTATGGTCTTAAAACGCAGGCACTGCCTTCCGGCAGGTTAAAGGGTGTGCCTCTTGCAAACAGCATTACTCCCCACTACGGCATGGAAGAAAGCAATCTGATGTCATCGCTCAATTCCGTGGCAACGGTTAATTACAAGGACTATGCGCCCAACGGCACAACTGTCACATTTCACATCGACAGCGCATTGTTCCCCGGTGAAGAGGGCATAAAAAACCTTGCAAGTATTTTCAAAACATTTTTGACAAAGGGCGGCATGCAGTTCCAACCAAATATAATAAGCCGTGAAATCCTGATTGATGCCTTCAATAACCCCGAAAAATATAAGTATTTGATGGTACGTGTGGCGGGCTATTGCTCCTATTTCAACGAGCTTTCGGACGAACTTAAACAAATAATAATTAACCGCACTTGCTATGTATAAATTAAACTTAATGCACGTTTATATGATTCAATGATATATGCCCCGATAGAGCTTCCTGCCCGTCGGCAAAAAGTCTGAATTCGGGGCTCAGCGCCTTGTCCGGCACGGTTTTATAAAAATAAACCGTATTATTTCTCTTCGTTTGACACTACCTTACGGTTATCTGCGTGTTGATGGGCGCCGAACGCATCCCGTAGGCGTTTTCGGCGGTGACATTCACGGTATAAGTGCCGGCGGGCAGCTTGTCCTTCAGCTTCACTGTAACTTTGTCCGGCGTGGGAGTGAAATAGTAGCCGGAAAGCTCGAAACTGTCGGAAACGGCGTTGCCCTGTGCGTCAAGGACAAAGGCGCGATAGAGGAAAACGATGTTGCCGTCAGTCGATTCGGCGGCGGGAACAGTGAATTCATACTTCCCGTCAATACTCCTGCCCGTCTTTACGGCGGCTCCGCTTGCGAATGCGGGAGCAGAGGAGGCGGCAATGCGCTTTGCCTCGGTGTACTCGAAAGAGGATTTGTCGCTCGGCGCGTCAATCAGATATTCGCAGATAAATTCATCCGCTATGAGGTCATAGCCCTTGAGGAGCACGCGGCTTTGCGCGTCAACCTCAACTATCCACATATTAGCAACGCGCTTGCTGCCGGAGGGATGAATGCTGAACTCGCCGTCGATGTCGAACTCGGTGTAGTGCAGTGAGCCTGTGCCCAGCGCGGTGAAGTCGCCCTGCCAGATGCTGCGCGGGTCATTCACGGGATAATGTGAATGACCGGAGAAGTCAACCACCTGCGGGTAATCGTCGAGAATGTCGTAAAACCCCTTGTAGCCCCAACCCTCGCTGCCGTAGACAGTGCCGGAAACGTGCTCGTGGTGGGTGACAAATATCGGCTTAGAGGGATCTTCCAGAGCCGCAGCGGCAATCTGCTCACGCAGCCGGGAGAGCTGCTCATCGGTATAGAGCGCTTCCTCCGACTCGGGAGAGGTGGAGATGCCGATGAAGTGGCAGCCGTTTATCGTGTAGTTAAAATCGGTGTCGTTGCCGGAAAGCGCGGAGTAAACGGAGAGGGCGTTTTTGCCGTAGGTTTTGCAGTCGTGAGACTTGGCAACGATAACAACGTCCTTGGTTTCGTCCTTTATATAGCGGTCAACGATGCTCTGAAATGAGAGATATTCACTCAAAAGACCCTTGTCGGTAATGTCGCCGGCGACAAGCACAGCGTCGAGCTTGTTGTATTCGCTGTCAGCGGCGGCGTAGGCGTAGCCGGTTTTAACAGCCTTGACGAAGCGCTGACTTCTGAAATCCCCGGGGTAGGTGATGTGAACGTCACTGCAGGCAATGAAGCGCAGCACTGGAGTAAACCCGTCATCGGCGGGAGTAAAGGAAGCGGGAAAAACAAACGAACCGAGAGCAGAAGTGAAAACGAACATGATCGCCAAAAGAACCGGTAAAACGCGGGTAGTAAAAGCAGACATTTTTATCAATCCTCTCTTTTGAATAAACAGAAAGCCGCACTCCCCGCCGAAAAGGCGAAACGCACAGCCATATTCTATCATATAAATTTGGAAATGTCGAGGATGAATTGGAGTTATTATAAGCGGTCAGCGGACAGCATTAAGCGTCAGCTTTTTTTCCAAACGTCAATTTTATGGGTGCGTTTGATAAAATTCGCTGACCGCTGATTGCTAATATAAATTTGCTGACCGCTCACGTCAATACCACAGCCGACCGAAGAGAATGGGTTTTATTATTCGCTGTCACCGGACAAGCGACAAGCTGACGTTAAAGGTCGCGGTGCAGTCCTCGTACTCGATGGTGAGGGTCTGCTCTCCGGTCTGCTTGGGGCTGCAGCCGGAATTTTTAATTTTCGACGTGTCGGTTTTCGTTTCTTTTGAGCCGTCGGAATAAGTAACCTCAAGCGTCAAGCCGGTTTTGTCGAAGCTGTCAGTTTTGTAAGTGCAGGCGGTTTTGGCGGGCATTGTTAAGACGGTAATTTCGGCGACTGTCTTTCCGGTCGGACTGCTTTTTTATATACGATTCATTGAACGATTGCTGCTCTTGAACGATAGGAAATATGGGTTTTCAATGCTGTGCAAAACAAAAGCACCCCTCACGGGATGCTTCCTTTTTGGAGAAGAACACGAGTTCATACAAACTTCACCCACCCGTGCTTTTCCCGTTTGTTCCGTTCGCTTTGTTCACCCACCTGTTATAAGCAAATGTTCTCGTATTGTTATATCTCAACAAATCGGGATTTGTCAGTACGAAACCGTACTCAAGTATTACTGTTTTCCGCAGGAAAACGCGGTGTGCTCCTGCGGATTACACCTTACTTATCGGTCTTGCCTTTTCTTCTTTGGACAAGCATACCGATTCCCAAACCTGCAAGAGAAATAAGAACTCCGATTAACAGCTTTGTGAAGTCCGGCCAGACAACAGATTTATACAGCGTTTCATCCGTCGCTACAGACGAAATGCTGCCGGACAACGAATACATTATGCTGAGAATCGGCACCGCAAGCCATTTTAGTTTGCCGAAATAATCACGCTGTCCGATAATAAATGATACGGTAAAGAACAAAATCGGCAATATCGCCCACATAACTGTTAGGCTGTATCCGTTAAAATCGGTACCGCGCTCTACCAGCCAAAAGGCAATAAGGGATATCGACCATATCCCCAGCGTAACAAGCGTCAGAATAAGCTTTGAGCTATTATTCCTGCTTTTTACCGTGTTCGTGCTTTCTTCAAGATATTCCCTGTAAGACTGTTTCATTGATGTTTCCTCCTTGAGAAGGTGATCCAGACTGACAGAATACAGGTCGCTCATTTTGATAACGCTGATAATATCGGGGTAAGTTTTTCCGTTTTCCCAGTTTGAAACAGTTTGCCTGCTCACGCACAACGCCTCGGCGGCTTGCTCCTGAGTGAGTCCGGCTTCGTTTCTTGCGTTCTTAATGATGCTTCCGATTTCCATGGTTGGTATCACCTCAATTTTTATTGTTCCGTCGGGAACATCTCTCAGTATAGCGAAAGCATCCGCATTGTCTATCAAACAGCCTTTACAAGCGGGGATTATTTATGTAAAAAAGCTTTGACGTGCTAATAAATCCGGATTATTTGCCTCAACAAATCGGAAGTTATCGAGCCGGACGCTTGATAATGAAAAACGGATATTTTTATAGCTCCTTCTTGTCAATTGTGATGCTTACAAGCTCTCCGTGGTTCTCATATTTCTCGCAAATGTATGCATCTGTTATTGTGTCGTCCGAAGTAATCAGATGGGAAACTTCTTTTATCGGGTATGCCCGTATCTTGTCCTTTTCAACTGTGATTTCGAGAGGAATTGATAAACAGCCGATACATTTTTCTTTGGGCTGATAGCTCCAGCCGGGTATCCACGAAATTAAAAGGTTTCTTCCGTCCGGCGCGTGGAAAATCTGTCCGGCATATTCATCCGGACCCTTCTGAAATCGTGAAACGATTGTCGGGGTGAAGCTTTTGCCGTCAAAATCGCCGTACAGAGTTTCAAAATAATGCGAATCGTCTTTTTTGACAACGGAAACCGATAATACAAATCCGTCATTGCAGGGTACAAAGGAAGGACATTCGCAGTATCTGCAATCGGCATATTCGTGCAACACACCGACATAATGCCAATGAAACACATCGTCACCTTTATACAGCAACAGGTTGCCCGTTCCCTTTGATGTGTCGGCAGAGGCAATAACAAGATATAAATTGCCTTTTTCAATCAAAATTGCCGGATCCCGAAAATCCTTGCTTCCGTCAGAAGGCGGAGTTGAAATGACCGGATTTTCGCTGTACTTTTCAAAATTGGTTCCGTCAGTTGAAAAAGCAACGCTTATCGTCTGCTGTCCGTTGGCATCAACAGACGCATAAAACAAATACAGCTTATCTCCGATTTGGGCTGCGGTTCCTGACCAAGCTCCGCCCGAATCGTATGCTTTATCTGCCGCAAGAGCAATCGGCAGATCTTCAAAGTCCAGAAAGTTTTTTGTTTTGGCGTGTCCCCATACCATCGATTCATGCCCCGGCACTTCATAATTGGGTGTGTGTTGGAAAAAGAGATGATAGTGCACTAGTCAATAAAAACTGGACACTATTTTCAAAATATTAACAAGTGCCGA